>JAJZHM010000049.1 GCA_021804485.1 Pseudomonadota bacterium
TTTTGATGCAGGATTGCGCCTTGATCCGACCAATGCTGAGTTGCACAGCAACAAGGCCACTGCGCTGGTTCACATCCATCGCCTCGAGGAGGCATTGGATTGCATGCATGTCGCGATTCGTTTACTGGGCAGTCGAGCCGATTTCTATTACAACCGGGCGCTGTGTTATCAGAATATGAACCGTCTGGAAGAAGCGCTGGCTGACTATGCACAGGCCTGCGAATTAGATCCGAGTTTCTATTTCAATTACCTGAACAGTGCCAACATCCGTATTGAACGCAAGGAATGGTCTGTTGCTCGATCTTTGCTGGAACAGGCCCTTCGTATTGATCCCGAGGGGGATTTTGCAATAGGTACGCTGGCTATGGCAGAGATGTTCGAGGCACACTGGGAGCATCTGCTTGACCACTGGCAGGCTGTGCTGGCCGGTATTGATGCCGGAAAAAAAGTAACCCCTTTGTTGCCGCTGCTGGCCATGCCGGCATCCGTTGTGCAGCAACGCGATGCTGCACGGGTTTATGTACGGGAAAGGGTTCCGGATCTGCGCGGGACACGGCGTCGACAGCGGCGTCCTGGGCGAATACGTCTTGCCTATGTGTCTTCGGATTTTGGCAATCATGCCGTCTCGTTTCTGACCGCAGGGTTGTTGACTGGCCACGATAAGGGTGTTTTTGAAGTCTATCTGATGGCAACGCAGCGACTTGATGATCCCATGCGGCAGCGACTGGAGCAGAATGTCGAGCATTTTATTGATTTAACGGGCAAGGATGATGGGTGGATTCTATCGTTGGCCCGTGATCTGGATCTGGATCTTGCGGTTGATTTGAATGGCCATACAATGGGAGCCCGTCCGCGTCTTTTTTCCCTAGGTTTGGCACCGGTGCAGATCAATTATCTTGGTTTTCCCGGAGGTATGGGCTCAGGCTATCATGATTATATTCTGGCGGATGCTGTGGTGATTTCTGCTGAAGATGCCAGTGGCTACGATGAAAAGGTGGTGCATCTGCCGGGATGTTTTCAAATCAATGATGATCAACGGGTCATGCCTGTTGAGACGTGCAAAGCAGCGGAGTCTTTGCCGGAGGATCGCTTGTTGCTGGCGTCCTTTAATGGGACCTACAAACTCAATCCGTTGATGTTCAAGGTTTGGATGGAGATTCTCAAGGCTGTTCCTGAAGCGGTTCTGGTGTTGGCTCCGGACACTGCTGAAGTTCATGAGCGATTGCGTACCTATGCGGAACAGGCAGGGGTCTCCGCTCATCGTCTCTTGGCGGCACCAAAGAAGGCTTATGCGGAACATCTGGGTCGTCTGGCGCTGATGGATCTGATTCTGGATACTTTGCCCTTTAATGGAGGAACCAGTACCAGTGATGCCCTTTGGGCCGGTGTGCCGGTATTGACGTGTACAGGAGATACTTTTGCCGGTCGTATGAGTACCAGTTTGTTGCATCATGCTCAGTTGTTTGATCTGATTACCCCGGATTTGAATACCTATGCAGCCACCGCTGTTGCCTTATGCCGTGATCGGCAGCGACTGACCCTTTTAAGGGAGCGGGTGCGCTCGGCTGAAGTACGTCAGCGTTTGTTTGCCAGTGCACCGAAGGTTCGTCAGATTGAGGCGGCCTATCGATATATGTTGCAACGACATGAGGAGGGATTGCCTCCTGAATCGTTTTCCGTTCAGGGGGAATTTTGATGACGTCGTGGGATAAAATCGGGGATTGGCACAATGTGTCGGCTCAGGTGCTGGGTTTGGTTCGATCGGCAGGTGAGGCGATATTGGCGATTGTCGCTGAATCCAGTGCCCTGGACGTGCAATTAAAATCGGATCATACCCCAGTTACCCGGGCTGATCAGGCTGCACACCAGATCTTGTGGGATGGTCTTTCCAGCCTGACGCCTTCTATTTCAGTAATCTCGGAGGAAGATGAGTGTTCGCATGCTTTGCTTGGTCAGCAGGACTGCTTTTGGCTGATTGATCCTTTGGACGGTACGCGCGAACTGTTAGCCGGTCGTGCCGAGTACACCGTCAATGTCGCATTGGTACACGCAGGGCTGGTGCGCTATGGTTGGGTCGGAGTGCCCATGACCCAGTGTGTTTACCATGGTGGTTCCGGAAGTGGCGCTTGGCGTGTGGATATGGATCATGTGGAGCAGATTCTGCAGGTTGCTCCTTGGCCTTGCCAATCTCCGCGCGTGGTCATCAGTGTCAGTCATCAGGATGCAGAAACGGAACGTTGGCTGGCTGCATTGGGAGCCTATACAAAAGTGCCGGTCGGAAGTTCATTGAAATTCTGTCATGTTGCCCAGGGGACCGCGGATCTGTACCCCAGGATGCAGCGTTTGTGTGCTTGGGATATTGCTGCAGGCCAGGCTGTTCTTGAAGGAGCGGGTGGGGCGGTCTTGGATTTGCAAGGTCAAGCCTTAACCTATTCAAATTCTGATATTTGTATGCCATATTTTATTGCAGCTTCAATACCTTGGCCAAAATTGAGTCGTTGATGATCATGGTTGATGAGGTGCTTACTTCCTAAACATCCCCACGAATAAATTCGGGGGCTTCTCGCGCAATTCGGTGCTGTTTCGGTATCCCCTGCTGCAACTTGGTTGCTCTGGCAACAGCGGCTTAGTTTGAGATTTGGTTGGATCGTGTTCTAGAGGCAGACAGTTTGAAGACGATCTTTCATCCGTAATCATGAGATGCATTAATCTTCTTCAATCCAGCTGATTTGCGGTGGTTTGGCTGAGTTAAGGCATTTGTCTTGAGCGTTTCTGTTCTATAATAAGGTGTTGCTTGTTTTTTGTAAGGCGTTTTTTAATCAGAAACGGACAAGGAGGCGAGGGGTCCGTTCAGTATGGAATGGACTCTGGTGAATTATGAAATTAGAAACGATTGCAGTACATGGGGGTTATACCCCAGAGACGACGACTCATGCAGTTGCCGTGCCTCTTTATCAGACGGTTTCCTATGCCTTTGATGATACACAGCATGGTGCTGATCTTTTTGACCTGAAGGTTCCGGGCAATATTTATACCCGGATTATGAATCCGACCCAGGATGTACTTGAGAAGCGGTTGGCGTTGCTGGAAGGCGGGCTGGCTGCACTTGCTCTGGCATCAGGGCAGGCGGCTATTACCTATGCCATTCAGACCATTTGTGAAGCAGGCGATAATATTATCTCCACATCGACACTCTATGGCGGAACCTACAACCTTTTTGCCCATACCTTGCCGCAGTTGGGTCTTGAGGTTCGTTTTGCCGATTATCGTGATCCGGCCAGTTTTGCAGCACTGATCGACGGTCGTACCAAAGCAATTTATGCTGAGTCGATTGGTAATCCGCTTGGAAATGTAACGGATATAGAGGCACTTGCCGAAGTGGCGCATCGCTATGGTATTCCTTTGATCATTGATAATACAGTGGCTTCTCCCTATTTGTTACGTCCTTTCGAATTTGGGGCGGATATTGTTGTGCATTCGCTGACCAAGTATCTGGGTGGTCATGGTACGTCGTTGGGTGGGGCTATTGTTGATTCCGGGAAATTCCCTTGGGCTGAGCACAAGGAGCGATTCCGTCGATTAAACGAACCCGATGTTTCTTATCATGGGGTTGTATATACCGAGGCCTTGGGAGCTGCTGCCTATATCGGTCGGGCTCGTGTCGTGCCTTTGCGCAATATGGGCGCGGCGATCAGTCCGTTCAATGCTTTTCTGATTTTGCAGGGTATTGAGACACTGCCCTTGCGCATGGAGCGGATTATTGATAACACAATGGATATTGCACGGTTTCTGCGTGATCATCCAAACGTTGCCTGGGTCCGTTATGCGGGCCTTGAGGGTCATCCTGACCACGCTTTGGCGCAAAAATATCTGGGTGGTCATCCTTCGGGCATTCTGACTTTTGGAGTAAAAGGTGGCAAGGAGGCTGGTGCACGCTTCCAGGATCGACTGAAGCTCTTTACCCGACTGGTCAATATTGGTGATGCCAAGTCGTTAGCCTGCCATCCTGCGTCAACGACGCATCGACAGTTGTCCGCAGAGGAAATGACCCGGGCGGGTGTCTCGGAAGATATGGTACGGCTGTCGATAGGCATCGAGCATCGGGATGATCTGAAGGCTGATCTGGATCAGGCGTTGAACGGCATCTAACAGGGAGTTGGTTGTGTCTGAGAAGGTCGAGTACTGGGTTGAGCAGATCAACAAGGGTGATCTGGCCGTTCTTTCCGGTGTGGTCAGGCGCATGCAGGCCATTGTTTCGGATGACGAAGCCAGCATGGCCAAGATCAGTCAGGCGATCCTCTCGGATGCAGGGCTGACCTCAAAAGTTCTGAAGACGGTCAATTCAGTGGCTTATGCTCAGCAGGGTGGATCAATCACCACAGTCAGCAAGGCAAGCCTGATTCTTGGGATCGATAATCTGCGCAATATTGTTCTTTCGATGCGGATTATCGATGACCTTTTATCTCGAAATCGCCAGCAGCCCTTGCTCAAAGTGTTGGCTCGGGGTTTACAAACGGCCTTATTGGCACGTTCGGTTTGGGGAAAAGAGCAGCCACGTCAGGCGGAGGAAGCATTTATCGCGGGCCTGCTGATGGATCTTGGCGAAGCGGCCTACCTGAGTCTGGGTGACCCTGGAGCTGTACGTATTGAAGCCTTATGCAGCCAAGGGGTAGACCGTGATCAGGCAGCGCAGCGCGTACTTGGTATCGGATTTCGGGAACTGGGTCGCGAATTGGCCAAGTCATGGAATATTGGCGGATTGACTCAGGAAGTTATGAAGACCATTCCTGAGAGTCGTGTTGCCAAGGTTCTGCATCTGTGTAACAAACTCTCAGGGGCCATGCTGAATCAGGCCAGTTCAGATGATCTGAAACCGATCTATGCCCAGATGGCTGCGCTTATGAAGCTCAAGCCTCATGAGATGATGGATTCGGTGCATGAATCGCTGGAAAGCCTGCCTGATCTGATTCAGGAATTCGGTGCGGAGGTTCTGCTTGGTCAGTTCGAGATCGATGAGCAGCATCCTGAAGACCATCAGTCGGATGATTCTTTCCATCAGGAGCTTGAGATTTCGGAACAGGAAGAGCTTCGTCAACCCGATCCGATGCTGCAACTGACGATCCTGCGTGAGATGGCCATGATTGAGGATCCAAGGACGCATTTGAATACCTTGGTGTCCATGACTCTTGAAGGGGTTTATCGTGGGCTTGCCTTGGATCGGGCACTGGTAGCCCTCTTGAGCAAGGATGGGCGGGTGCTGTCGGCACGGTCAATCGTTGGCAAGGCTTCTTCCGAGTGGCGGGACCGTTTTCGTTTCGATCTGAAAGGTGGGGAGGCCCGCTGGTGTATTGAATCTATGCTGCGCAAGACAACCCTTTGGTTGGGAAAAAACCAAGGACTGAAACTTACTGAATTGGGTGCCGGGATTGAACGAATATTTTCAGTTGAAGACGAACCCATACAGGCTTTGGTTGGCCCACTGGTTGTATCCGGCAAGCCGATCGGTATTATCTATGCAGACCGTATGGTTTCACGCAGTCCCTTGACGGAAGCTGACTTTCAAGGATTCCGGCATTTTATTTTTCAGCTGAATCAACTTGCACCGGGTGTCATTTCCTGATTGTCCTGAACGGGAAACACCACCCGGGTTTGCGTGTTACTCTTTAGCCCTCATCAGGGTTGTTGTCGGCAACATAGAGAACCAGATCCTGACCTGGATGCAGCCGATGCCGTGAAGAGCGGTGGTTCCAGTTCCTGATCTCATCCACACTGACGCGGTAGCGACGACTGATCGAGAACAAGGTGTCTCCTCTGCGTACTGCATAACGAATACGCTTGCGATCAACCTTGGAGGCATGATTGTTATCGTTATTATGCTCCTGTACAATCTGATCCTCGGCCATGACTTTCAGTTTCTGTCCGTTATAGCAAATTGAGTGCGTACTAAGGTTGTTCCATGAAGCAAGCTGGGCAACTGGGAGATGGTAACGTTCAGCGATATGGATAAGACTGGAGCGGTGCCGAATCCGGATAAAATGTTCCATCGGATGTTCTGTACTGGTGTCTGCAACAGACTTGTGTTGGGAGGCGTCTTCGGAGAGATTGGGTTCCGGGTTGTTGTCCTGACTGACCATCAAGATCTGTCCCCGATGCAAATGCCCCGAGTGTAAATGATTGATGGCAGCAAGCTGCTCCGTACTCATGCCAAAACGTCGGGCTATCCGGAACAGGTCGTCACCCCGATGTACCCGATAGTGCGAGGTCAGCGTACGTCGTGGTGCGGGAAGGGAAGCGAGCTGTTCCTCCAGATTCGTCGTGATCGATGCAGGAACCAGAATGCGTTGTGGCCCCATCGGATCTGTTAGTCCGTGCATGAAACCAGGATTCAGGGAACGCATGTCTTCTTTGGAAATGCCTGCCAGACGAGCAACTGCATCCAGATCGACCTGCCCCGGAATTGACACGACCCTGAAATAAGGTTCGTTAACGATTGGATTCAGATGAACCCCGAAAAGTTCAGGGCTGCGGACAATCTGCAAGATGGCAAGAAAGCGAGGCACATAGGCCATGGTTTCTGCCGGTAGATTGAGTGACCAGTAATCAGTAGGACGTCCGGCGGCACTGTTACGGGCAATAGCCTTGTCAACGAGGCCTGGGCCTGCGTTATAGGCGGCCAGAACAAGATTCCAGTCATGGTATTTGTTGTAAAGTGATGAAAGGAAGTCATAAGCGGCACGGGTTGAGTCGACGATATCGCGCCGCCCGTCATACAGCCAGCCTTCCCGCAGACCAAAAACACGTCCGGTACCTGGAACGAACTGCCAGATGCCGGTAGCCTGGGAGCGGGAAACCGCGAAAGGATCATAGGCGCTTTCGATAACCGGAAGCAGGGCGAGTTCTACAGGAAGGTGGCGATGCTGAGCTTCAGCGGTGGTGTAGCCCAGATAACGCGCGGCCCGATCTGTCATGCGGTTCAGATAAGATTGATGGCCAGCAAACCAAGAACGCTGACTTTCAATACGGGCATTATCCGGAACGGTGACTGTCATACCTGCTCGTAATGTGTCCCAGATATTACCAAAATGCTGCAAAGCCAGTGTGTCCAGTTGAACAGGGGCCATTTCGGTAGCGCCTGCTGCATCATCCGCCATGGGGACGCCATCAATCGCGGAGTCTTGCAAACTTAGGGCTGCAGGGACAGGGTCTCTGTCTTGGGTGGCAATTTCATGATGATTTGAAGGTGCTGGAGCGGTCTGCAGTCTGGTCGCAACTTCAGCGTGTATCTGCTGAGGTAACGTGCTGCATCCACTCAGGAGCAACAGGCTGGAGGAGAATACCCATCCAAGCCATTGTTGCATGATTCGGTCGTTCATCGGTCCGTAATCCTTTAGATCGGTGGTTTCAGATATTGACTGTGACGGTTCAAGCTATACCCATACCGTCATGCACGCACCCATTATTATTCCAGACTGTGCGTTGCATCAAAAATATGAATGACATCCTGTCTCAAGCAATCCTGTGAATCCGCAGTCAAGATTATGCAAAGTTAAGAAATCAGGCAAGTCTGACTCTTGGATTGGACGGAATTCAGGCCCTGAATGTATTACGCCATTGACGAATTTCATACAAAACAGCCTCGGGTTGGCTGATTTTCCGACCGCTGCGGGTCTGTACCCTGTTAATCAGGTCCGGATTGTCCCAGTTTAAAAAAGGATTGATGCGTTTTTCATAACAAATCGTGGATGGGAGGGTGCATTGTTCCTCATGAAGCCTTTTTGTCATAATTTGTGTGAATTCGTGCAGAAAGGGATTGTCTGGCCAGATTGACCGGACAAAAGCCAGGTTGGTCAGGGTGTATTCATGTGCACAACAGACCATGCTGGTTTCAGGCAAGGCTCGCAAGCGCTGCATTGAAAGCAGCAGGTCTGGCGCGCTGCCTTCAAACAACCGACCACAGCCAGCACTGAACAGGGTGTCTCCACAAAAGAGGATTTCTGGTTCGGGAAGATAATAACAAAGGTGCAGCCGGGTGTGTCCTGGTGTGGCAATGACCTGGATCTCAAGGCCGCCGATGTTCAAACACGCACCATGCTGAACAGGCTGATAGGGCACGGCAAGCTGCGTTCCTGTTTGGGCCAGAACACGGACATCCGGGTAGTATCGGACCAACTCGGCAAGCCCTCCACAGTGGTCCGCATGTTCATGGGTAATCAGAATGGTTCCCGGTTTTCTCTGATGTTCTCCCAAGTAGCGGAGAATCGGCCCCGAGTCTCCGGGGTCGACGACTACCACACGTTCTTCCCGGTCATCAAGACACCAGAAATAATTATCTGCAAATGCTGGGATCGGAACAGGACTGAACATGACTGAATCCATCTTTGCTCATCTTCGTGCTATGGTAGCATAGAGCGGCATAAGCGCTTTGATCGAATCAATGACGTTTAGGCGTGGATGGTGCCCGTTTTAAGGTGGTATACATGAATGCTTCCATAAAGCCAGAACACGTCTTGCGCCCTGTGGATGCACGCACGGCACTGCATGTATTCTGGAGTACTCGTCCCGGTGCCTTGCTGTTGCAGGATGAATGCAGTGCGCTAGAGCCAGTACTGGCTCGATGTTTTGGTTTGCATGGTGTCCTGATCGCTCCTAGTACCGATGACTTTCTGCTGGAATCCTGTAGTTTGCCACACTGTTTTGTTGTGGATGCCCATCAGCGTGAACATAATGCCGATCGTCTATTGATTGCCGACCCGTCCCGTCTGGCTCTGGCCAGTGAGTCGGTCGATCTGGTTTTTTTGCACCATTCACTGGATTTTGCTGATCGCCCCCAGGCTTGGGTTCGTGAGGCTGTTCGGGTCTTGCGTCCGGGTGGCAGCCTGATTCTGGTGGGATTCAATCCCCGGGGGCTTTGGGGGATCCTGCGCTGGCTGACTCCGCCCTGGAAACATGAGGGCTGGATGCGGATGCCCCTGTCTCTGCCGCGACTGAATGACTGGCTCGGTCTGCTCGATATGCGGGTTACCGAGAAGAAAACCCTACACTACCGGTTACCTTTCCTGGGACGTACTCAGCGTCTGGTTGAACCTGTGTTGCGCTGGCTGATGGAACGTTATCTGCCAGGATTTGGAGCTGTCTACCTGGTCATGGCTCGCAAGCAGATGCGGCTGCTGACACCTTGGGCACCTGGGCACATGGGGGTTCAGCGCTTTTCGCCAGCATGGTTTGCCCGTCATCCCTCGTGTATACTGGCTGCCGATCATGGCAAGGATGGACAGAGTGAACGAGTTGCAGCAACCAGGCGAAGTGAAGGCCCATGTTGAAATCTACAGTGACGGTGCCTGTCGTGGTAATCCTGGTCCGGGAGGCTGGGGTACCCTGTTGCGGATGAACCAGCATGAACGTGAACTGCGGGGTTCTGAGCGACTGACGACCAATAATCGCATGGAAATGACCGCAGCCCTTGAAGGTCTCAAGGCATTGACCCGTTCCTGTCGGGTCGATGTCTACACGGATTCCCGTTATCTCTGTGACGGGATGAGCAGTTGGATGTCCGGCTGGAAAAGAAAAGGATGGCTCAAAGTGGATTCCACCCAAATCAAGAATGTTGATTTATGGCTTGAACTGGACCGGTTGTCGCAAAAGCATGAGGTGCTTTGGCACTGGGTGCGCGGTCATGCCGGACATGTGGACAATGAACGTGTTGATCGGCTTGCCAACCGGGCGATTGATGAATTGCTGCGCGGGGGGGCTTAAATCCAATGCGGCAACTGGTGCTGGATACGGAAACGACTGGTCTGAAAACAGAGGACGGGCATCGTCTGATTGAACTGGCGGTGCTGGAGGTGGTAAATCGGCGCAAAACGGATGCAGTACGGCATTATTACTTTAATCCGGAGCGCCCGGTGGATGCCGAGGCTACGGCTGTCCATGGATTTACCTGGGAGATGTTGCAGGACAAGCCCCTGTTCAAGGATGTGGTCGAGGATTTTCTGGATTTTGTGAGCGATGCCGAGCTGATCATTCACAACGCGCCTTTTGACTTGGGGTTCATTAATCATGAGCTGAAACGGCTCGATCCGGCTGCGCTACGGCTGGAGGATCAGGTTGCGGGTGTTGTGGATACTCTGGTGATGGCGCGCAGGAAATACCCCGGTCAGCGCAACTCGCTGGATCATCTGGTCAAGCGACTGGAAATACCGCCGCGTGATCGTACCTTCCATGGTGCTTTACTCGATGCTGAAATTCTGGCTGATGTCTATCTGGCCATGACGGGTGGGCAGATGGGTATGGTCTGGGGCTCGGAAGAAACCCAGAAATTGGCGGATTCAAATGATCCCATGCTGCATTTTCGGCCGGTACAGCGGGATGGATTATCCTTGCGCCTGATGCAGGCCTCAGCAGAGGAACAGAAGGCGCATGGTCAGTATCTTGAGATTCTTGAGAAGGAAAGCAAAGGTGCCTGTGTCTGGAAGCGCCTTGAGGACGAATCAGCATGATGACACTCTTGTGATACACTGTAGTGGTTTCGGTCGTTTCATTTCCTGTTAGGCCCTGTTAGGAAGTTTCTATGAGTTCAGGTACCCGCTGGAGCATGCTCAATCTGATTAAACCCGAACTGGATGAGGCACTCGCCGGAATTCAGTCACATCTTGAGGCGTATCTGGAAGAGCACGCCGAAGAGCGACGTCAGCAATCCAGCCAACTCCTCTGGCAGGTGTGGGGTGCATTAAACATGCTGGGTCTGGAACAGGCTGATGGCATGGTGATGGACTGCCGGACCCTGGTGGAAGGCTGGGGGGAAGTTTCGGGCAGCCCTGAAGGGCTTTTGCCGCAGGCAGAGGCGGTTGGTTATGCGCTGACCATGCTGAACTGTTATCTGGATTATGTTCAGATCAAGGATATGGCATGGCCGCAGTTGCTAATTCCTGCCTTGAACCGGGTTCGTTCTGCTCTTGGAAAGCCCGTCCTGGGTGATGATCTCTTTCTTGCCGGGATTCCGCTTCGGCCCGGTCTGGCTGGACCACGGTCTTCGGTGTCTGATGCACAACGTCAGGTCATGTTCCGTCGTTCCCGGCACGTTTTCCAGATTGGCTTGCTTGGGGTCATCAAGGACAGCAATGATCCGGGCCATGTCATGATGATGCAGATGGCACTGCGCAAGCTCATGCTGGTGATGACTGATCAGGCGGCAGCCGATCTGCTGTTGGTCGTCATTGCAGCTGTTGAGGCCTTGGCAACTGGTGTCGCCATTACCCCACAGCGCAAGCGCTGGCTGGCTCAGGTTGAGCGTATGCTGAGTAGCCTCATTCAGGGTAAGATGCCACAGGAAGGGCAATGGCTTCCCACAGCCCTTTATTTGACGGCGCTTGGTTCATCGGGAACGGTTGGCGATCGGATTCGTGAATCCTATGCTCTTGCCGAGCGGGTTTTGAATCAGGATCGTCTGACGACGGAATACGACATCATGTGTGGTCCGGGCAGTTCGGTCATCAAGACGGTCTCTTCAGTCATCTCCGAAGAAATGGCGCAGATCAGGGATTCACTTGATCTAATGGCACGAGGTGTTTCGCGGATGGGTGAGACCGAACCTATGGATCAGCAGGTTCGCCGCCTTTCCCGAACCCTGCTGATGCTCGGTCAGCATGAGATCAGTCAGCGAACAGCGTACTGGGCCGATGTCGTAGCGCGCTGGACAGGAGAACCGTCTGAAGATGATCTGAATGGGCTGGTTGATGTTCTGCTGGCAGTCGAGAATTCAATGACACGACTGCTCAAGGATGTGACCCCCGGTGTGGATGCGCCGGTGATCAACCAGAATATCTCGATTCATCAGCTCGATCAGGCCAGGATGTTGCTGGTTGCTGAATCCCGTTCCGGTATGTCCATTGCCAAACGGGGTATTACCGCCTATCTGGAGGCAAATTGGGATGCCTTGCAGCTTGAAAATGTGTCACCGACGCTAATTTCGGTAGCGGGCGGCCTGGATTTTCTGGGTGTGCCCCGGGGTGCTTGGGTACTGAGGCAGATTGGTCGTTTTGTCGACCTGCGTCTGCAGCATCTTCAGGGTGAGCCATCCGTTGAAGAAATGGATTTGCTGGCGGATGGCTTGTCCAGTGTGGACTACTTCTTGGAAAGCATGGAAGCCAACAAGCCGATGGGTGATTCCATTCTGTTACTGGCAGAAGATAGTGTCCGTGAGATGTTTCAGCTGTGTGGGCTGGAACTTGCCGGATCATGATGATCGAACTCGCTCCTGATGTCTGTTGGCCTCAGGAACGTCAGACTCTGAACTGGATTCTGTTCGATCAAGGAGATCTGCTCGCTGTTGCGGATACGGACCGATGGTTATGGCCGCATGAGGCAGTCTGCGATGCTTTGGGAACTGAACCTGAAGGGCTGATGCTGGGTAGCTGGCAGGGACAGCCGGTGGCGGTTGCCGATGTCCGGGGTGCCCAAATCTCAGTGCAGCGCACTTCCTTGCGCCGAGCCTTGCTGGCCAGTTTCGCGGAACAGGCCCTGCTGGCACGTGCTGCCCAGGTCTTGCGCTTTGACCGCGATCACTGTTTTTGTTCACGTTGTGGTCAAAAGTTGCAACAGGTTGCGCACGAGTTGGCGCGTCAATGCACTGATTGCCAACTCGATTACTACCCACGCATCCATCCCTGTGTCATTATGCTGATAACGGATGGGCCGTTGATGTTGCTGGCTGAGGGAGTCCGGTTTTCCCAACCCATGCTCAGCTGTTTGGCGGGCTTTGTGGAAGCGGGTGAAACGGCTGAGGCGGCGGTGCATCGGGAGGTTCTGGAAGAAGCGGGGGTGGAGGTCAGGAATCTGCGTTATGTTGCCAGCCAGGCTTGGCCATTTCCGCATTCACTGATGCTGGGTTTTCATGCGGAATACGACAAGGGTATTTTGCGACCGGATCCGGCTGAACTGGTTCGGGCTCAGTGGGTCCATCCGCAGGAACATCATCCCATTGCCCCAAAAGGGACTCTGGCACGTATACTGATTGATCAGCACTGTCAGCGGGTGCTGGGTAACTGATTATTCTCAAGAGGGTTAACAGGCAATTATGTGGGCAAGTTATTTTCTGTTTTTAGCCAAGGTTGTGACGGTGCTACTGGCACTGATCGTCATGTTGGTGATGGTGATCTCGGCACGAAAGGCCATGCCACGCTCAGGAACACTAAAAATTCGTTCCTTAAACGAGCTCTATCGCGCTTATCAACAGCATTTGCAGGAATGGTTGCTGGATGACAAGGCACTTAAATCCTGGTGGAAACAGGAAAAGAAACGTATCAAAGAGGAAGATAAGGCTGATCGTCCGCGAGTTTTTGTCCTCAATTTTGAAGGTGATATTCAGGCCTCTGCAGTGGCCCAGTTGCGTGAGGAAATCACCGCAGTTCTGGAAGTTGCTCGTCCTGAACATGATCGGGTGGTGCTGCTGCTGGAGAGTCCGGGTGGCGTGGTACATGGCTATGGTCTGGCTGCATCACAGCTCAAGCGTGTGCGTCAGGCGGGCCTGCGGCTTGAAATCTGTGTCGACAAAGTTGCTGCCAGTGGTGGCTATATGATGGCGGCTCTGGCAGATCAGGTACTGGCAGCGCCATTTGCCGTGGTTGGTTCTATAGGCGTTGTGGCCCAGCTGCCTAATTTTAATCGCCTGTTGCGCAAGCATGCGGTCGATATTGAGTTACATACAGCTGGTGCCTACAAGCGTACCCTGACCCTGCTGGGTGAGAATACTGAAGAAGGGCGGCAGAAATTCCGCGAAGAGCTGGAATCGACCCATGAACTGTTTAAAAGCTGGGTGCAGCAAGCACGCCCTGGGCTTGATCTGGACAAGGTGGCAACCGGCGAACACTGGTATGGACAACAGGCACTTGAGCTTGGTCTAATTGATGCCATCGCTACCAGTGATGAACACCTCAGAAAGGCTGCTAAGACTGCTGATGTGCTGGAAGTGCGCTATCACCGGCCCCAGCCCATTTTGGAACGTTTGTCGCATGCAGTCAGTCAGGCAGCCAGCAGTACCTTGGAACGTATTCTGAACTCAGTCCGGCTCGTACCCTAATTGGGGTGCTAGCCAGCGTTCCGCTTCCTTGATATTCCAGCCTTTGCGTACAGCGTAGGCGTGGACCTGATCCGCCTCGATCTTGCCCACATTGAAATAGCAGGATTCGGGATGAGCAAGGTACATGCCACTGACTGAAGCTGCGGGCCACATAGCAAAGTGTTCAGTCAGGCGCATGTCGGTATTCCGTTCAGCATCAAGTAACTGAAAGAGTGTTCCCTTTTCGGTGTGATCTGGACAGGCTGGATAACCCGGTGCCGGGCGAATACCTTGATACTGTTCCTTGATCAGTGCCTCATTGCTCAGTTCTTCTTCTCTGGCATAGCCCCAGAATTCCCTGCGAACCCGTTCGTGCAGCCATTCGGCCAAGGCTTCAGCCAGACGGTCAGCCAAGCTTTTGAGCAAAATGGCATTGTAGTCGTCTCCGGCTTTTTCCAAGGCCTTGGCCTGTTCGTCGACACCGATTCCGGCTGTTACTGCAAAGGCACCGATGTAGTCCGGCCCCTGATCTTCGGGGGCAATAAAGTCCGCCAGCGCATAGTTCGGTTTGCCACTGACCTTGTCACTCTGCTGTCGCAGGGTGTGAATCGTTGCCAGACGCTGTTCAGGGTGCTGAGGGTCCAGCACACGAATGTCATCGCCTTCGCTGCAGGCCGGCCAGATGCCATAGACGGCTTTTGCCTGGATGCTTTCTTGCTGGATCAGCGAGTCGAGCATGTTCCGGGCATCCTGATAGAGCGAGCGGGCGGCCTCACCAACAACGTCGTCGCTCAATATGGCTGGATATTTTCCCGAGAGGTTCCAGGATATGAAGAAAGGTGTCCAGTCGATGTACGGTAACAGGTCCTTGAGGTTGATCTTCTCCAGAACATGGACACCAAGTTGTCGGGGCTTGACAGGACGGTTGTTCTGCCAGTTGCCTTGAAAGCGTCCGGCACAGGCTTGCTCATAGCTCAGACGTTCGGCACGGGGGCGGCGTTTGGCCATTCGTTCCCGAACCTCCTGGTATTCTTGGCGACGTTCGGCAATAAAGGTGGGCTTTAGTTCCTTGGACAGCAGTTGGGTCGCAACACCAACTGCCCTCGATGCATCGGCCACATAGACGACGGCATCGTTGTGGTAATGCGGTTCGATTTTCAGGGCGGTATGCGCCTTGGATGTTGTGGCACCACCGATCAGCAAGGGAACCTGGAAGTTCAGACGCTGCATTTCTTTGGCCACATGAACCATCTCTTCCAGAGAAGGGGTAATCAGGCCCGACAAACCGACGATGTCGGCACCGATATCACGTGCCGTCTGCAGAATCCGGTCGGCAGGCACCATGACACCGAGATCAACGATATTGTAGCCATTGCAGCCAAGCACAACACCGACAATATTTTTGCCAATATCATGAACATCACCCTTGACGGTTGCCAGCACAATGGTGCCCTTGCTGCTGGCTTGGTCTTTTTCCTGTTCAATCCAAGGGATCAGGTAGGCTACCGCCTGTTTCATAACCCGGGCCGATTTAACCACTTGGGGCAGGAACATTTTGCCGGCACCAAAGAGATCGCCGACGACATTCATGCCGGACATGAGGGGGCCTTCGATCACATCCAGCGGACGACTTGACTGAATGCGGGCTTCTTCGGTATCGGTCTCGATGTAGGTGGTAATGCCTTTGACCAGAGCATATTCAATACGTTTGCCTACAGGCCATTCCCGCCAGCCCAGATCCTGGGTACTGGCCTGAACGCCTCCCTGACCCTTGTAGCGCTCGGCAATAGCGAGCAGTCGTTCGGTGGCATCGGTACGTCGGTCCAGAACGATATCCTCGACGTGTTCGCGCAGTTCTTCGGGCAAATCATTGTAAATAGCCAGTTGGCCCGCATTGACTATGCCCATATTCAGGCCATTGCGAATGGCATGGTAGAGAAATACCGAATGAATGGCCTCACGCACCGGTTCATTGCCCCGGAAGGAAAAGCTGACATTGGAGACACCCCCCGAAGTCAGGGCATGGGGCAGGTTGTCACGGATAAAACGGCAGGCATCGATAAAATCCACAGCGTAGTGATTGTGCTCATCCATGCCGGTTGCAATGGCAAAGATATTCGGGTCGAAGATGATGTCTTCCGGAGGAAAGCCATTCTGGACCAGCAACTGATAGGAACGGCTGCAGATGGCCTTCTTGCGTTCGAGGGTGTCTGCCTGACCTTGTTCGTCAAAAGCCATGACAACGACAGCAGCACCATAGCGTCGGCAGAGATGTGCCCGATGCAGGAACTCTGCTTCGCCTTCCTTAAGCGAGATGGAGTTGACCAGTCCCTTGCCCTGAATGCACTGCAGTCCAGCCTCAATAACCTCCCAGCGCGATGAATCGATCATGACCGGGACGCGGCTTATTTCTGGTTCTGTGGCCAGTCGGTAAAGGAACTCCACCATCGCAGCTTGGGAATCCAGCATCCCCTCGTCCATATTGATGTCGATGATCTGGGCGCCCGCCTGGACCTGTTGCAGGGCAACTTCCATGGCATCGGCAAACTGGCCATCCTTGATCAGACGGCGGAAGCGGGCACTGCCGGTTACGTTGGTACGCTCACCGATGTTAATAAAGAGACTGGAACGATCAAAGTTATACGGCTCAAGCCCACTCAGTCGGGTTCTGATTTCAGGGGTGGGGGGCTGACGGGGAGGGCAATCGCACACGGCCTTAGCAATGGCGGCGATATGTTCCGGTGTCGTGCCACAACATCCGCCGACAATATTGATAAAGCCTGATTCGGCCCATTCACGAACCTGAACAGCCATACTTGCCGCATCAAGATCGTAGCCACCAAAGGCGTTGGGAAGACCGGCATTGGCATGGACTGAAATAAAGAAGGAACTGACCCGTGACATCTCTTCCACGTAGGGGCGCAGCAGATCAGGTCCGAGGGCACAGTTGAGTCCAATTGACAGGGGCTCAGCATGGCGCAGGGAGTTGTAAAAGGCCTCGGTCGTTTGACCAGAAAGGGTACGGCCCGACTGGTCAACAATAGTTCCGGAGAGCATCAGCGGAATGTCCAGATTCTGCTCGTCCAGCCATTGCCGAACGGCAAATACGGCAGCTTTGGCATTAAGTGTATCAAAAATAGTTTCAACCAGAATCAGATCAGCGCCACCTGCGACCAGTCCAGCAACGGCCTCACGGTATTGCACGACCAGTTCGTTAAAACTGATGTTGCGATAAGAGGGATTATTGACATCAGGAGACAGCGAACAGGTTCGTGAGGTTGGGCCAAGAACCCCGGCCACGAATCGAGTCTTGCCATCACGGGCCTCAGCCTCATCACA
>JAJZHM010000147.1 GCA_021804485.1 Pseudomonadota bacterium
GGCCCGTAATATTCAACGTCTGGGTGTCATCATCCGCGAGCAAGAAGCGCGACGACGAGGCCCCTACAAAAAGGCCGCCTAATCACCCGAGACAACCTATTCCAACGCAGTGTATGAGGGTAGGTTTTTCTCAAATTCAGCAAAAATAAGAATTATTCTCATTTGTTGGTTCTCTCGTGAAGAAAACAGATATCAACCCGATAACAAGGTGCTGAAGCACCGTTGGCTTGAGTGGTGACGGGTGGGAAAATCTTCAAAAAATTGATTTTTCGGTCAGACACTATGTCGATGCCCGCAAAACCTTTACCGACTGTCAGCCAACCTCTTGGCCGCTCCCGTAGAGGACTTGGGGTTGTGTCAGATTCGCTGGAGGCAGCCATGATTTGGCTTTCTGTGAACTTTGACGGGGGTTCCTACGCCGGATCCGCCGAAAATCCCGTCAGTGCGCTAGATGCATCGGTTGCGCCACCAGGCGCACGCCCAAGGCAGCGCAAATGCGGCTGATCGTCTCGAAGCGCGGTTCGCTACCAGGTCGAAGAGCTTTATAGAGGGCTTCGCGAGCGATGCCGGAATCCTTCGCAACCTGCGACATTCCTCGCGCACGGGCAATATCCCCGATGGCAGCGGCCAGCAGCGCCGGGTCGTTCTCTTCAAGAACGGTTGTCAGATATGCCGCCACATCCTCTTCGCTGTTCAGATATTCAGCTGCATCGAACTCGGGGAGTTCGGAAACCTTAATTTTCTTGGTCATGGTCAATTCTCCAAGGATTTCGCTAGCGCAATGGCTCGCCGGATGTCAGCCTGCTGGGTGGACTTGTCGCCGCCGCCCAGCATCACGATTACCAACTCGCCGTGCTGTACGTAGTACATGCGCCAGCCTGACCCGAAATGTTCGCGCATTTCGAACACGCCTTCGCCTAAAGGCTCCACGTCGCCCAAGTTGCCAAGCTGGGCCTTGCGTAGCCGCTTGCTGAGGCGATGCCGCGTTAGTCCGTCCTTCAGGCCTTTGAGCCAGTCAGAGAACTCATCAAGTTGTTTTACCGTGTAGGTCATAAACTCACTGTAATCGAATGATTACACCCCGTCAATCCGGCGGAGCCTACATTGGCCACTGATTGTCGAAAATGGGTAGGCCCAACATTCATGTCACCAACACCGAGTTAATAGCAACGCCAAACCAGGTGCTCATATCTAAGTCAGACCGCCCACAAGGGCCGACATGCGTAAACGTCCGATGAAGTGCATCTATGCTTAAACCCAAAGAGAGTATGCGTACGGTAGACGCACTTTACCAGACGCATACTCTCGAATGACCCGGAATAGGTATGCGGACAAACAAGTGTGGGATGATTTGCGTGATCTCTGCGACTCGAAGTTACGATGATTCAATCGAATGTTGATCGAAAGATTGTGAGGCTCTGCACAGTTTGCACAGCTTGGCACTCTGAAGGATGGAGCGTTGTGCTAGCCTAGGTTTGTGTAAAGCAAGGGAGGATATACGCCATGAATCTTGATAAATCGGCGCTTTTTCAACGTCAGTGTGTTCATTGTGGCTATGTGCGTCAGCCGCGCGATGCGGATCATCGCAAGCACCGCTGTCCGTCCTGTGGACTTGCCTATATCCAGCAAAATGCCTCTGTATCGGTCGTGCGCAATATCTCTGTTGCGGTTTCTGCCTAAG
Source organism: Pseudomonadota bacterium (assembly GCA_021804485.1). Classification (GTDB taxonomy): domain Bacteria; phylum Pseudomonadota; class Gammaproteobacteria; order Pseudomonadales; family Moraxellaceae; genus JAJXWR01. The sequence continues at coordinate 1,682 of JAJZHM010000147.1, forward strand.
AAGGCAGAACACTCCACCGATGCAGGATCTCACGTTGTCGACTCCAAGCCAGAATTGAGCCGAACTCCTGCATGACCCACTCACTCTGGGTGGGACGAAGGAAGACTGAATCATCCACATTCAAGGCCGTCCGAATTGAGCCGTTGAACATGCACTGGTTGGTGGATATGCCGTAAAGGGAATTGCTGCTCAGCCCTGCTGGTGAAACCGGATGGGCACGCCAGCCACCCCCGTAGATAAAATAGGTGCGTTTGCGGTTTGTGTCCCAGGCAGACCAGAGTCGGCCAAGGGGTAGGGGGCCAGGTAAATCCAGTCCATTCCACGCCTTGAGTACCGGACTGGCTATCCAGCAGGCTGGCAGCAGGTCTGCCAGAGAAGGCAGGTCAAAATCGGATGCTTTGACAAAGGCGGATCCGGCAGCCACTTCGTTCAGAGGGCTGTCGGGGCCGTGCAGACGAAAGGTTGGACTACCAGCACCATTAAGGATCAGAGGCTTGGCGCGCAGGGCAGGCATCAGGTGCAGCAAGGCTTCCAACATAAGGCGATATTGTTGCTGGGCGTGTCTTAAGGTGCTCGAGGCTGATTCAATCATGGGAGGAATTTTGCCTACTTGGGCATCATAGCCCATCAAACCGGTGATCTGCAGGTTGTTGGAGCCAGACAGCAGGGGAAGTAGTGCGGCCAAGGCTTCAGGATGGGAAAAGCCGCCGCGATGCAGTCCTACATCAATCTCCAGTACGGTACGGAGTTCAAGACCGATCCCTTGGGCAAACTCCAGATATTGACGGGCCCGTTCGGGTGTGTCGATCAGCCAGTTAATGCGTGGAGTTAGTGCTCGTGCCTGAATGGGTTGGGTTTGGTAGAAACGTGTCACAGCTTCGATGGGCATCGGCTTGCCCAGCAGTAGGTCTGCTGCAGGGAAGGCAGTACCCAAAGTCTGGATCTGAGTTTCGTGAAAAACCATGAGACGTTGATCGGAGAGGCCCTGCATGATATATCCCAGCAGTTCGGTGCTGGGCAAGGATTTGGCGACCAAACGCAAAGGACGGCCGAAGGGTAGACTTGATCGGATTCGTGCCATATTCTGATCAAGACGGTCAAGATCGAGCAGCATCGTGGGAACACCGGGCCCCTGTTGGCGCAGCAGTGTGTTCCATCCTTCAAAGTAGCCATCATGCGGCGCTCCTCGGTCACGAGGGTGAGCAGCCCAAAGGCTTGCCACAGTTCCGAATCCAGCAAGGAGAAAAGTTCGTCGATGCATCACAACACTTCCATGTTTAGGCTAGGATTCGGCGAAGATAGCTGTTAAGCATTCGGCCACGAGGATCGATTTGACGTTGGGTGCGTCTGAAATCCTCCCAATGTGGATAAATTTCCTGGAAATCTCTGCCATTCAGTGTGTTGAGTTTACCCCAGTGTGGTCGACCGCCATGGCGACGCAGAATGGGTTCAATGACCGCAAAGATGGGGTGGTAATCCTGCCGGTAATACTGGTGTACCGAAATCGATACCGAGTCGCGGTTATGGAAGGGACTCAGCCAAGCATCATCTGCGGCTACGTAGCGAAACTCGAGGGGAAAAAAGACGTCGAGTTTGTGCTGGCGCATGGCTGTCATGACTTCTTCACAGGCCTGCATTCCTACGGCAGCAGGCAGTTGGTATTCCATTTCATTAAACCGTACGGCGCGAGTACTCGGATAGATTTTCCAGGAGGGTCCGACACGGCTACTGTCCGAAACAAACATCCCTAGAAGATGCTGTAGTCCGGGATTGCTCCAAGGGTGTTCACGGGCAGTATTAGCAGCAAACTCCAGTAAGGTATTTTCATCCAGCCAAGACTCACGGACAGGCGTTTCCGGGCTTTGGGTTTCTTCAAGGGTTTTGACCATGGCACGATTGCCAAAGGGGAAGGCCATGAATTCGATATGACTGAACCGATCCTTGTTTTGATCGACGTATAGCATGGCTTCGGAAATGGACATGACCCGAACCTGTTCCCTGAGGAAGTACGAACGACGATTCTGCAAGGTCACTTCCGTCATGATGCCCAGTGCGCCCAAGCCAACTCTGGCGGCTTGAAAGACATCAGGGTGTTCTGTTCTGGAACAGTTGAGGACATCACCCTGTGCTGTAACCAGCTTAAGTGCAATGATGTTTGCAGACAGGCATTGCAGGCCACGTCCGGTTCCATGCGTGGCGGTACTTAGCGCTCCCGCCAATGACTGAACATTGATGTCGGCTTCATTAAACAATCCCTGATTGACTTTCCAGAGTTCGGCGCTGGCTTGCGCAATCCTTGAGCCGGCATGAAAAGTTGCTTGAAGATGCTTCGGGTCATGATCAATCAATCCATTCATGGCTTCGAGTGAAATAATGGTGCCACGGGTTGGGACCAGCGGGCTGAAGCTGTGTCCACCCCCCACGGCCCGCAGGGTGCCCTCGGTTGATTTCAGGATTTTAATCAGTTCGGGCTCATTCTGGGGGTAGAGCAGGGCCTGATTTTGACAGGTTTGGCCACCGGACCAGTTTGACCAGCTCGGCAGCGAGGATGGGGAAGCCAGTACGGTTTGACGGGCAACGACAGGCCAGAGTGCTAGAAGCGCGCTCCGGGTGACAAACTGACGACGATTGGACATCGGCTTTTCCCAGTACAGGTCATTCAACAAGTTCATCACAAAACTGAATAAACGTCAACTTTTTGGGGTGTTGCATTGCCCTGC
>JAJZHM010000050.1 GCA_021804485.1 Pseudomonadota bacterium
CGAGACGGCTCAGCTCAACGGCACGCATATCTACCGTACGCTGTCAGCCAACGGCAACCCGGAGATTCGCAGTCTGACAGCTATACTCAAGACGATGGGTCTGCGCCTCGCGGTTCAGCCCATTCGATCCCCGGAAGTGCGTGCTTAACTGGGCTTACCGTTCAAGCCAAGAGCGCGACGTGAGCAACTATATCGGCTTGCTGGCATTGGCTGACACTAGACCGGTTCGGACATGGTGATGGAACTACGCTTCATACTCAGCTGAATCCTGTAGCTGTCGCACAGAGTTTCGCATGAAGTCGTTCATCAGTTGTGCGTCGTTGCGATCACTGTTGGCTGCGTCGGAAAACTCCCTTTTTATGGCTGCGTTAACCTGAAAAGTAAAGGTTACTTCATTTTTCCCAGCCAAAGAATTTTTTAGCTCAAGTTTCGGAGTTCATTTTAAGGAAAAACTGGCTCCAAACAGGCACGCTGTAGCCTGGCTGAAATCAGCGGGCAGTTCAGCCTGCCAGGCCAGTGACTGCTGCGAAAAAGGATGAATCAGACCAAGGCGCCAAGCATGCAAAGCCTGCCGCCCCATTAGTTTCTGCCCTTCATAGGCAGGATGCCCCTCGTTCAGAACAGGCGCATAAACCGGATCTGCAAGCAAGGGATATCCCGCATACGCCAAATGTACCCTGATCTGATGGGTACGACCGGTTGCCAGATGTACATCTATCAGACTGCAGTTCGTTGCAAACGCCAGACGCTGATAAAAAGTCAGGGCCGGCTTGCCTTGGGCAACCACCGCCATGCGCACTCGATCCCGTGGGTGCCGGCCAATGGGTGCATCCACTTCCCCCTGAACGGGCACACACCCCAAGGCAATCGCCTTGTAATGCCGATGAACGCTGCGCAATTTCAACTGCTCAATCAGCGCCTCCTGCGCCTGCGCCGTCCGCGCCACGACCAGCAACCCACTGGTATCCTTGTCAAGACGATGCACAAGACCTGCCCTTGGCAGAGCCGCTAGGGAGGGATCATGGTAAAGAAGGCCATTGACCAGTGTGCCGGTCCAGTTCCCAGCACCGGGATGAACAACCAGTCCCGCCGGTTTGTCGATAACCAGAATATGCCTGTCCTCATGAACGATCCTGAGCGGAATGGCCTCAGGCTCGGCTTGGGTACGATCTTCCAGAACGACATCGACTTCAACCCGATCACCTTGGTGGACACGCACGCTCGGCTTGCAGAATTGACCATTAAGACGGATATACCCCTGCTTGAGCCACAGTTTCAGCTGCTCCCGGGAAAAATCAGGCCAGAGCCTGGCCGCAGCCTGATCAAACCGCAAGCCATTAAGATGTTCTTCAATTTCTTTCACATCTTCAAAACAATTGAACATGCGCACTCCCATCGATTTGTGCTTTAATAGAGCGATTTTCCTTGATGCAGGATGGCCATGTCCATGCTTCACCCGATGTATCGTACCACCCTGACCCTGCTGCTGCTCTGCCTGACAGCCTGCTCCAAACACGAAATCGCCCAGGAGCACAGTGACCAATCGTATTTTCAGCAGGCCGAAGATGCCCTGAAGTCGCATAATTACCAGACAGCCATTCACAAGTTCCAGGATCTGGATTCCTACTACCCGGTCGGACCTTATACCGAACAAGGCCATCTTGACCTGATTTATGCCAACATGATGCATCTGGATTATACGGGAGCCTCAGCCGCCGCAGACCGGTTCATCCACTTGCATCCAGCAAGTACTCAGCTGGATTATGCCTACTACGCCAAAGGTATTGCCGATTACCTAAGCACCAAAGGCATGCTGGATCGCTACATAAGTACCCACACGGCCTGGCGTGACCTCAGTTCACAGCGCACTGCCTACGAAGACTTCCGGGAACTCCTGCAGCATTTCCCGAACAGCCGCTTTGCTCCTGATGCACGTCAGCACATGATTTTCATTCGCAATCAACTTGCCGAATCCGAACTTCATGTTGCACTCTACTATGCCCGACGCGGAGCTTATCTTGCTTCACTGAACAGGGCACGCAACATTGTAGAAGGCTACCCACAGAGCTCAAGCGTACCCGAAGCACTGGCAGTTATGAGCTACTGTTACGATCGGCTGGATATGCATCCGCTTGCCGATAGCGCGCTGGCGGTACTGCGCTACAACAATCCTTCTTTTCACGCTCTGGATCGTCAGGGCCGGGTCGCTCTTGACCTTGGACCCCGCAACGACCGGCGTTCCTGGTTCAATATCATCACTTTCGGCCTGCTGGGCAACCCCGACAAAAACGATTCCTGATCGAAAAAAGATGGGTGTGCACTACTGCACACCCATCTTGATAACAGACCTTCCGGCACTCCACTACTTCTCTGGACGTGCCGGATGACAGGAACAAAAACAGCACACTTCTTACCAGTGAATCCCCTTCATCAGATAGGCAAAAGCCATCTGTTCGGTTGTTGGTGCCTGCTGTACCGCATTTTTTGCACCTTTTGCCGCATCCGAGTCCGGGAACATCTTGAATCCGGTATTCATGATGATTTCGGTGGTCTTTGGCATCATAAAGTGCAGAACCTGCCCAAAAATTCCAAGACGAGTGGCAATACGCTTCTTTCGGCTAATGATCGCATCACAAATCATATCCGCTGCGTCCTCGGGACTAATCGTTGGCACATGATCGTAGATCTTGGTCGGCGCGATCATCGGGGTACGAACCAACGGCATATTAATGGTCGTAAAATGAATTCCCTGATCAGAAAACTCCGACGCAGCACAACGTGAAAACGAGTCCAGAGCAGCCTTGGATGCCACATAGGCCGAGAAACGTGGCGCATTGGTCAATACACCAATGGAAGATATGTTGATAACATGACCAGAATGACGCGCTTCAAAGTGTGGCAGCAGACGCAGAATCAGACGCAAAGCTCCGAAGTAGTTCAGCTGCATGGTGCGTTCATAATCATGGAAGCGATCATAAGCAGAGGCAATCCCGCGACGAATGGAACGTCCGGCATTATTTACCAGCACATCCACTTGCCCATGATCCGCGATCACCTGATCAATCAGCCGATCACAATCCTCCATGCTGGAAATATCAGCACTGTAGGTCCAAGCCCGACCACCGATCGCTTCAATTTCAGCTCGGGTATCTTGCAGCTTTTCAGGATCACGTGCAACCAGAACAATTCGAGCCGTTGTTTCTGCAAGCCGCAAAGCCGTAGCCTTTCCAATACCGGATGAAGCTCCAGTGATCAGCACAACCTTGTCCGCAACATTACCTGCCAGTGTGTGATCAACAAACAGATCGGGATCCAGATGACGCAACCAGTAATCCCACATCACAGCCGCATAAGATTCCAGCGACGGGCAGGCAATTCCTGATTCCTTGAGTTCTCTCAAGGTATCCCGACAATCAAACTTGGTTGGATAGGTTAAAAATCCCAAAGCCTCTTCTGGAATCTGCAGATCCCGGAGCAATTGCTGGCGCAGGCGACGTACCGGCGGCAGTTTACCTATTGGACCAGTAATCGATTTGGGAATAAATGCAGCCATACGCGCATCAATACGCATGGTAAATTGCGGTGCCGCCGCTGCTTGCGCCAGCAAATTCATGACCTCACCCACCTTGAAAGGCTTGGGATCAGTCAAGTGAAATACCTTGCCATCCAGGCCCTGCTTGTGTGCAAGATAATCCATCGCATCCGTTACATAATCAACGGGAACGATATTGAGACGCCCACCTTCCACACCCAGCATGGGAACCCAGGGCGGCAAAGATGCACGCAATTTCTTGATCAGCCTCATAAAGAAATAGGGGCCATCGATCTTGTCCATTTCCCCTGTTTTTGAATGCCCAACAACCATACCTGGCCGATAAATCCGGTAAGGAACTTTGCTCTGTTCACGGACAATCTTTTCTGCCTCATGTTTGGTTCGCAAGTACGGATTGATCAGCTTTTCCGCCTCTTCAAACATGTCCTCACGCCAAGTGCCCTGATACAGACCCGCGACAGCGATTGAACTGGCATAATGGAAACAGCCCGCCTGCATCACATGCGCAGCCTGCAAAGCATGCTGCGTACCAAGGACATTGGCCTTGACCTGATCTTCCTCGGAAGCCTTGATATCATAAATAGCCGCCAAATGAAAAAAGTGATCAATATGTTCATCCAGCAACTGCTGATCTGCCGCGCTCAGACCCAGGCCGGGCTGACTGAGATCGCCCTGTACAGCGTGCAAACGCTCTGCCAGATGCCCCATGCGCTCCTGCAGTTGTACGAACTTGCTGCCGCTGCCCTCGCGTACCAGCACATAAACATCCCCACCTCGTTTCAGCAGTTTTTCTACCAGAAACTTGCCGATGAATCCTGTTGCTCCAGTTACGAAATAACGCATTACCAAACTCCCTTGACTTGAGTCCATCATCTCCCCCTTCCCCCGAGAGGCCTGACTAACAGTGTAATCATTTTATCGACAATTGCCACAAATCTTTAGAAAAAAATCAAATAAAATTGTAATTAAATCATATAATTAGAGTAATTACTCAAGAGCATTTACTCTAAGCCACTTCGCAGAACATGACCAAACGCCTCCAACTCACGAGCCAGCTGCGCATAATCAGGCTCCAACTGAGCCAATTGCTGATAGAATTGCGGACTATGGTTCATATGTTTTAGGTGGCACAACTCATGATGGACGACGAATAAAGCCAACCTGGGAGGGACTGACCACAGTGCTGCCGCCAAATGAATATCGCCACGCGCGTGACACACACCCCAACTTGCCCGCAAATCCTTGATCCTGACCAGACGAGGACATAACCCGAAGGATCTTCCATGTGCAGCAGCGCGATCAAAGACTGCAACCAGTTCTTCAATGGACTGCCCAAATCGCCATTCCCGCCACAACGGCAAACAACGGTCTATTTGGGTCACACGAATACGCAGCTCCTGTCCAACCCACTCAATGTAGTCCTCTGACTGATCGACAAAGATCCGGCATACATGCTTATGCCCACGAATCCAGCAATAATCAGGATATTCAAGACCCGTAGGATAACCGACATGAGCCTTCTGAGCAGCGTACATCTCCTGCCAATTTTCCAGCAGGAACGTACGCCAGACGCTATCGCACATGGATTCAGGAATACGTACCTCAATATATTGGTGACGAACAAAGAGACTAACTCGACGCCTGCGGATATTGGGAACCACCAGCACACGCATCTGCGTACGTGAAATAGAATCATCGACAGTCACCCAATATTTGTCTGTACCCATACTCGTGTTTCCTTATCATCTGGGTTAACCTGTCGGGGTCGATCATAACGACTCAATACTCGCACCAGGAACCCCATACCAATCATGAACAGCTCCAATCGTACATTCCCTTCAGCTAACCTGCAGCATGAACTTGAACAACGAGATAACTTGAACACCCCATTCCTACATGGTTTTCTGACAGGCATCAGTGCCGGCCCCGCCAGTGAACCCGCTTTGTGGCTTGCCGAACTCGGCTTTGACACCGTCAATACCCCATCCGAAATCATCCAGGAAATTGAAAACTGGCAAAAACACCTTGCTTCCTGTTGTTACCATGACGAATCCCTGAATATACCCTGCCAATTCACCCTTGAAGATGATGATCTGGCGGACTGGTGTGGCGGATTCATGGAATCAGTCTTTCTACAAGATGACCAATGGTTCAAGGAAGAGGCTATTATGGCCGAACTTACACTGCCCATAGTCCTTGGCGCTGATCTTGACGATGATCCTCAAATCAGATCGCTGCGTCAGAATCGAAAAATTGCCGAACCAATGCTTGCGGACATTCCAGAACTGATTAAGGAAATATACCTGCATTTTCATCCGGCCTGACAACCTCGGATACCATTCCCTTCAAAATGCACCAAAAAAAAGGGAGTCTTAACGACTCCCGGTTCAGATAATTCTGATGTTTTTATTGCTGAACGGTCAAGCGCTGCTGGAATTGAAGATAAAGATAGAATCCACCGGCCAGAGCAAACACCATAAATGCCGCAACCGGGATCCATGACCAGTGCACTGGCAAGACAAGCACATCAGCACTGACCACCGACAGAAGACATGCAACTGCCGAGACCACGCCCAGCCAGTGCTTGGCATGGATCGAGCCAGCCAGTAAAACGACCAGTCCAACGATCCCCACAAACTGCAAAAGATCAGGTTCGATCATTGTCATGTTACGTACCTCACAGGTTGTTCATTTAAATGTCACACACAGCGACTTCCCTGCGCCTGTGGCGCCATACCGGCCACCACCCCTAGTCTTCCTGACAACAGCATCACTGTATCATTTTGCTGGATTGTCAGGCAAAACACCCTTTGGATATGTGAATTAACGCACACAAATCGTATTTTGTCCAACAAAAACATGATTTCGGTGTACGTGTGTTCACTGTAATGGATCGAGATAAGGCTGTCAAGAACCTTTTGTTGACCAGCTTCCGCCCAAGGACTGCACCAGCAAAACCGTGTTCAGATAGCGTTGCGCCTGAACAGCCAAGTCCAACTGCTGCTCGTTCACGACACTGATCTGACCATTCATATAGTCAAGATCAGTGGCGGTACCCGCCTGCACCTGATTGCCGGTAACCTGCTCATTATCCTGTGTCGTCTGAACGGCCGCATGACTCACAAGTGACTGCTGCTCCAGTCCTCGGAGGGCACTCAGATCATCCTCAACCTCCTGAACGGCAGTCAAAACCTGGCCACGATACGTTGCAACTGCCTGACGATAAGCTGCTTTGGCCTGATCCACCTGAGCAGCGCGCTTACCTCCGTCAAAGATGGTTTCAGCCAAGCTTGGGCCAAGTGACCAGTAGCGATTGGGCGCACTGATCCAGTTCCCCCATTTATTGGACTGCCATGAGACATTGGCTGCAAGGGTTACCGTCGGGAAATAGGCAATTTCAGCCAAGCCAATACCCGCATTGGCTGCAGCGACCGAACGTTCCGCAGAAGCCACATCCGGTCGCTGCAGCAAGATGTCCGCCGGAATACCCGATGGGATCACCGGCAATTTGGGCCATTGCCTAGGATGTACGACAAACCCGGTTGCCATCTGACCGCATTCAACAGCCAGAGCATGCACCAGTTGCTCCATCTGCCAACGATCCTGCTGCCACTGCGACGCGGCATTATCACGCTGGGCCTGTACCAGCAGGACCGCGGCATGACTGACAGTTCCCGAACGCTCCTGACCCCGAGTCAACTTCAGCAGACGAGTGTTAAGTTGCACCATCTGCTGATCCAAACTGGCTCTTTTCTGAACCTGCAGCAAACTGAAATATGTCTGAGCAACCTGAGCGGTCGTACTCAAACGAACGCTGGCCATCTGATCTTCAACCGATTTTTCAGCCGCACCCTGCTGTTCAATGGCCCTACGGGCAAGCCCCCAAAAATCAGGTTCCCAACTGGCCTGAAAACCAACGCTATGATTGGCCTGTGACAAAAAGAAACTGTGGTTACGTTGTTGTTGCGCCGTAAACCCCAGAGTAGGCCACAGACTCGCACGTACAGCAGCCAACTCGGCAAGTGCCTGATCACGCTGTGCAATCGCCACAGCCAGACTGGTATTCTGTTGCAATGCCAGTTGTTCGAGACGATCCAGCTCCGAATCAGCAAACATCAACCACCACTGGCCCCGATCAAGACGATCTCGTGCCTGAGCAGCATGCCACTCCGTACCGGCACCGGAAAAATGAGCCGGTAGATGCAAATCAGGGCGATGATAATCTGGTCCGATGGCACAGCCACTGATCAGCAGACAACTCATTGCGGGCAGAATATGCGTACGCATCAGTTCGATTCCTCCTTCCCCGTACGCCAGCGTTCCAGTAACAGGTACACAGCCGGCGTGGTATACAAGGTTAAAAGCTGGCTGACGACCAACCCACCCATGATGGAAATACCCAGGGGCTGACGCATCTCGCCACCTTCCCCCCAACCCAGCGCGAGCGGTAAGGCGCCAAAAAAAGCCGACATGGTTGTCATCATGATAGGTCGAAAGCGCTGCAAACAGGCCTGCTCAATCGCCGTCAGCGGATCGGCACCTTTTTTGCGTGCTTGGGATGCAAAGTCAATCAGCATAATCGCATTCTTCTTGACGATCCCAATCAGCAAGATCAGACCAATCATGGAAATCAGGGTCAGTTGGACATGAAAGATCTGCATCGCCAAAAGCGCGCCTACTCCTGCCGAAGGCAGCGTTGACAAAATGGTCAGCGGATGCAGGAAGCTCTCGTACAGCATCCCCAGAACCACATAGACCATAACAATGGCTGCCAGAATCAGCAGGAACTCATTCGAACTGTTCTGGCTGAATGCGCGTGCCGTACCCTGAAAACTGGCATGAATCGAGGCCGGCAGATGCAATCGCGCCACGGCCTGCTCAATGGCGGCACTTGCTGCCGAGAGCGCCCCGCCTGACTTGAGATTAAACGAGACCGTCGCTGCGGCAAACTGATCCTGGTGATTCACTGTCAGCGTATCCGAGTCTGGAACCCTACGGAACAAGGCGGTTACCGGCACCATGGCACCATTGATGGCCGAGGGCAGTTCAATCGTTTGCAGACTGGCACTTGATGCCTGCAAATCCAGAGGCACATCCAATACAACATGGTACTGATTCTTGGCCGCATAAATCAACGATATCTGCCGCTGAGCATAAGCACTATCCAATGCATCATCAAAACCAGCCATGGTAATACCCAAGCGCGCCAAAGTGGCCCGATCGACCTGAAGTCGATCCGCACGCCCTCGATCCTGAAGATCAGAGCGTACATCAACCAGCATCGGTAATTTCTGCAAGGCTTGCGTCACCACGGGCGCCCACTGCTTCAGGAGCAACCAGTCATCACTTTCCAACGTATACTGATACTGGGCATCACTAACTCGCCCTCCCATACGTACATCCTGAACCGGCTGCATGATCAGGCGCGCCCCTGGAATCAGCGCCAGATGCGGCCGCAACCGGTCCATTACCTGCTGCGGCGTTGCCTGACGCATCGGGCGATCCCGCAATGCCACGAAAAACGAAGCCCGGTTTTTGGCGTCTCCGCCATTTCCACCGGTAAAACAGAGAACAACCTTAACATCCGGATCCTTGAGCAACACCCTGGTCGCCAAAAGCATCCGCTGTCGCATCGCTTGAAACGAGGTGTCTTGATCTGCCTGCAAAGCGCCCGCCAGACGCCCAGTGTCCTCAGTCGGCATAAAGCCTTTCGGAATGGTCCTGAAAAGAACGACATTTAGTCCGATGGCCAACACCAGACTAAACAATAACCACCCTTGGTGCCGAAGTGCCACATGCAGGCTGCGGTGATACCAGTTCAAGCCTGGTGTCTCGCGCTCCCGATCATGTTCAGTCCGTACCTTTCCCGGTTTCAGCCAGCGACTTGCCATCACCGGTATGGCGGTCAGGGCAACCCACAGGGAGATCAGAACCGCAGCGGTCAAAGTCAAGGCAAATTCATGGAACAAACGCCCCATGATGCCCCCCATGAACAGAATGGGCAGAAAAACCGCAATCAGCGAAAGGGTCATTGACACCACCGTAAAAACAACTTCCCTGCCCCCCTTGAAGGCAGCACGCCAGGGCGACATTCCGTGATCCATATGACGGGCAATGTTTTCCAGTACAACGATGGCATCATCCACCACAAAACCCGTTGCAACCGTCATAGCCATGAGTGACAGCATATCCAGACTGAAACCACCAACATACAGCACAGCACAGGTACCAAGCAGGCTGACCGGAATTGTAATACTCGGAATCAGCGTTGCTCTCCAGTCCCGCAAGAACAGGAAGACGACCCCAATCACCAGCAGCACGGACACGAACAGGCTCTGTTTGACATCATGCATGGAAGCTCGAATCATCGGGGTGCGATCAATACTCAGTCGCAGGGACGCACCCACCGGCATGGCACTCTGCAGGGCAGGCAACTCCGCCCTGACGGCATCAGCCGTATCAAGAATATTGGCACCCGGCTGGCGGAACACCAAAACAACCACAGCGGGATATCCATTCAGCATGCCGGCATTGCGCTCATCCTCGACTGAATCACGTACCGTTGCCACATCCTTAAGCAAAACCGGCGCTCCATGCTGCCAGGCCATCACCAAATTCTGATACTGTGCAGCCTGATGCATGGCATCGTTATCGAACAGAACCCAGCGATGACCTGCCCTGTCTTCAAACATCCCCTTGGGACGTTCCTGATTGGCGGCCTGAATCGTCTGCCGCAGTGCGGACCAGGCGATCCCCAGAGCCGACAGGGCTTGCGGATGAACATCAATCCGCACAGCAGGCAAAGAGCTGCCGCCGACGATCACCTGTCCCACCCCTTCAACCTGAGCAAGCTTTTGTGCAACCACCGTCGAAGCCAGATCATAGAGACGACCCGGTGGCAATGTAGCCGAGGACAACACCAGAATCAGCACCGGAGCATCAGCCGGATTCATTTTGCGCCAAACCGGATTGCCTGGCATACCGGTCGGCAATAAGGCACGGGCGGCATTAATTCCCGCCTGTACATCCCGGGCTGCTCCATCGATATTGCGATTGAGATCAAACTGCAATGCAAGGCTGGTTGACCCCAGGGAACTCTGTGAGGTCATTTCAGTCAAACCTGCAATACGTCCCAGCGTGCGCTCCAGGGGAGCAGCAACCGTTGAAGCCATCACCTCAGGACTAGCACCAGGAAGCTGTGCCTGCACATGAATCGTCGGAAAATCCACCTGGGGAAGTGGTGCTACCGGCAAAAGTCGGTAGCCCACCCAGCCAAGCAGACCAATTGCCATCGTCATAATGAACGTCGCAACCGGCCGATGCAGCAGAAAGCGGATCATACCGATAATTTCCTGAACGCCTGCTGCCAGCGGCTCAAGCTCAGATACAGCACCGGCGTGGTATAAAGCGTCAGCAACTGACTAAACAGCAGACCTCCCACCATGGTCAGACCCAGCGGTTGACGCAGTTCGGCCCCCATACTTTTTCCCCACAACAAGGGCATGGCACCGACCAGAGCACTCAACGTGGTCATTAAAATAGGCCGCAAGCGTAATAAGCAAGCCTCATGGATCGCTGCCCGGGGCGAAAGATGGCGCTGGCGCTCTGCTTCCAAAGCAAAATCCACCATCATGATGGCATTTTTCTTGACAATCCCAATCAGCAGAATAATCCCGATGATTCCGAGTACATTAAGATCGTTTCCGGTCAGCCCAAGGATACCGAGCGCACCGACCGCAGCCGATGGCAATGTCGATAAGATCGTCAGCGGATGGATGAAACTCTCGTAAAGAATACCCAACACCATATACATGGTTACAACAGCAGCCACCAGCAGCCAGACCTGATTGGTCAAAGCCGCCACAAAGGCTCGTAAGGCTCCCTGATAGGCAACGGTTAACCGCAAGGGTTCATGTTCGACCTGAATATCCGCGCCAAGGTGCGCCAAGGCTTGATCCAGCGACTTACCTGCGTGCAGATTAAATCCGATGGATACTGCAGAAAACTGGTTCAGTCGATGAATGCTTTCAGGAACCTGAACCGGCTGCCAACTGGCCAGCACATCAAGACGTACCGGACCCGACTGGCCCGGAACCCAAAGGTTATGCAGACTAGCATCCATGGAATGACTTGCATCCACCCGCTGCAGTACCACCCTGTACTGGTTGGCCTGGGTGTACAGCGTTGAAATCAGACGCTGACCGTAGGCATCGTACAACACATTATCAACCCCTGCCATACTTACCCCTAAACGGGAGGCGGTTGCGCGATCAACCGTGATGGCCATAGCCGTTGACAGATCGGCCTGTTCAGCATGGACCTGCTCAAACTCGGGATCAGATTTAAGCCGCTGCAAAAGACGATCGGAGCGGACCCGAAGTTCCTGGGCATCAAGATCAGCCAGAACCAGTCGATACGCCGATGGACTAAAAGCATCATCCACTGAAATATCCTGCACGGGCTTAAGATACAGTCTCAGACCCGATAGACGCGCGGCTGCCTGCAAATGCCGCTCCACCTCGGCAAGCGAGGCCCGGTCCGTCGGCGGGCGCAGCGTGATCAACATGCGTCCCTGCTCAAGGAGGGTATTGACGCCATCAATTCCAATCATCGAGGCCAAGTGCAAAACATCAGGATCCCGAGCCAGAAGTTGATCCAGTTCCTGCTCCCCATGCTGCATGGCACCGAACGACGTCCCAGCTGGCGCCTCAGTCACCGCCTCAAGCAATGCCGTATCTTGCTCCGGGAAAAAGCCCTTGCCGATACCCTCATACATACCGATCGTCAGCACCAGACTCAGCAACAGCACTGTCAGGATGAGCCGAGGATGGTCCAGACTCCAGGTCAGGGACTGATCATAGCCAAACACAATCTTCTGCCAGAACGATGAATGCAGGGATTCCTTATTCCCGCTCGGACGTGCCTTCAGCAAACGGGCAGCGAGCATGGGAGTCAGACTGAGCGAGATCAAGGCGGAAATCACAATCGCAATAACCAGAGTTAAAGCGAACTCCCGGAACAGACGCCCTATAACATCACGCATGAATAACAGCGGAATCAGCACCGCGATCAAGGAAATCGTCAGGGAAATAATGGTAAAGCCCATCTGTCGTGACCCGCGCACGGCAGCTTGGTAAGGTGAAAGCCCCTCATCACACAACCGGGCGATATTCTCAACCATGACAATGGCATCATCCACCACAAAACCCGTTGCAACCGTCATAGCCATCAATGTCAGGTTGTTAATGGACATCCCGGCCAGGTACATGACCCCAAGGGTTCCCGTCAACGACAACGGCACGGCAACTGCCGGAATCATGGTCGCCGCCAGATGCTTCAAAAACAGCAAAATAACCAGCACAACCAAGACAATGGCAAAAACAAGTTCAAAACTGACATCACGCACCGAAGCTCGCACCGAATCCGTCCGGTCGGACAGAACCTGCACATGTACCGATGCCGGCAAATCCGCATGCAACTGCTGCAAGCGCTGACGCAAAGCCGCCACAGTCGCCATGACATTTGCACCCGGCTGCCGGCGAATGGACAGGATCAGGGCTGGCCGCTGATCTGCCCAAGCAGCAAGGTGGCTGTTTTCAGCACCATCCACTACCTCAGCAACATCGGTCAGACGTACCGGTGCACCATGCACATAGGCCAAAATCAGATCCCGATACGATGAAGCCGAGTGCAACTGGTCATTGGCATCAAGGGTCACTGACTTATGCGCCCCGTCAAAACCTCCTTTGGGAGTGAAGACGTTAGCGCCTACAATAAAATTGCGCACATCCTCAAGGGTGAGCCCAAGAGCAGCCAATGCTGCCTCATGGACCTTGATCCGCACCGCAGGTCGCTGACCTCCTTCCAGACTGACCAGACCAACCCCGGAAACCTGCGATAAGGGTGAAGCCAGGCGGTTATCAGCCAGATCTTCAAGGGTCGGCAGGCCCATGCTGCTGCTCGAAACCGCCAAAGTCAGAATGGGTGTATCCGCCGGATTGACCTTGTTGTAAACAGGTGGCATGGGTAAATCTGTTGGCAGAAAGA
The DNA here is from genome assembly GCA_021804485.1 of Pseudomonadota bacterium. Taxonomy (GTDB): domain Bacteria; phylum Pseudomonadota; class Gammaproteobacteria; order Pseudomonadales; family Moraxellaceae; genus JAJXWR01. Next base: position 13,601 of record JAJZHM010000050.1, read on the forward strand.
GTGCCGCTGCATTGATTCCTTCCTGAACTTCTTGCTCCGCCACGTCCAGGCTAAGGTTCAGATTAAAACGCAGGGTGATGACCGAAGCACCTGAGGTACTGGTTGAGTTCATTTGGTCAAGACCCGGCATCTGCCCAAACTGGCGTTCCAGAGGAGCGGTTACGGTCTCACCCATGATCTTGGCGCTGGCGCCGGGATAAAGGGTTACCACCTGAATCGTTGGAAAATCCACATCGGGAAGTGCCGAAACCGCCAAGAACCGCAAGGCCAGAAAACCACAGAAAGCCACTGCCAGCATCAGCAAGGTTGTCGCCACCGGGCGATCGATGAAAAAAGCGCCATCAGACTTCATGAAACCTCACCAGAATACCCTGCCTCCCGGCCAGATTCTGTCGACATTCCAGGGTGCATCATGGCTGTGCATCCACAAGAGGTACAACCGGCATATTCACTTCGAGCCGATCCGTACCTTCACGGACATAAAAAGTTCCTTCCGGCAGGTCAGCCGGATCCAGCCAGGCCTGCTGACCATTGCGAGCCTTGACATGAACCGTAATCTGCCTGACCCGCCCTGCCCTGACCACATCCAACAAGGTCTTTCCCTCACGCTGCAGCAGTGCTTGTTCCGACACCACCGGAACATTGAGTACATGCCGCAAACGAATGCGAACCACAACAAAGGCGCCTGGAAGCAGGAGCTGATGCGGGTTGGCAAACTCGGCACGAATCTTTAGGGTCCCCGTTGATGCATCAATCTGGTTATCGTGGCTAAGTACACGACCTTCAGTAATCTGTACACTTTCGTCGCGGTTCCAGACCTGGACAATCGGATGCGTCTCCGAGGACTGAAGCAGCAACCAGTCATCCTGGGGAATACTGAACAGCACATCCATCGGATTCATCCGGGTAATGGTCATCAGCCCATTGGGATCCGTGACATGTACCAGATTCCCCGGATCGACCTGCCGCAATCCAACAACCCCATCCATAGGGGCATGAATATCGGTATAGGACAATTGCAAACGGGCATTATCTAAAGCAGCCTGATCCGCGGCAACCGTGGCCTGATCCGCGGCAACCGTAGCCTGCTGGGTACGCATTGTCTGATCACTGACCGAATGCTGACGCAATAATTGCTCATAACGGACCAAGTCCCGCTGCGCATTGCTTAAAAGCTGCTGATCTCGAAGCATTTGTGCCTGGGCCTGCTCGACTTGAATCCGATAGGGCCGAGGGTCAATCCGGGCTAAGATCTGCCCCTGATGCACCTGTTCACCTTCATGAACGTTCAGCGTAATCAAGGGCTGCCCGTCAAGCTGCACATGTACAACCACCAACTGGGGTGCGGTTACCGTTCCCAGTGCATCAACCCACTGATCATAGGTTGACCATCGCATAACCTGGACATGAACCTTTTCTGGCCCTTGCTTTTTAACAACCTTTGAAGGATGGTGCCAAGGACGGGCCCAGAACAGAACTCCGAGCAGCACCAGGATCAGTACACCCCAGACTTTTTTAGCCACCTCGTACCACTCCATGCTCACTCAAGGGCCATCGTGGCCGGATCTCCACAGACAATCCCATGCGTTCACCCTGAATAAGACGATGGTAGCCCGCATAGGCAATCATTGCCCCATTATCCGTACACAGTTCGGGTGGGGCAAAATGAACATCAATCATCCTGCTGGCTTTTAGCTGAGCACGCAAATGTTGATTGGCCGCCACGCCACCAGCAACGACCAGGCTCCGGATTCCGGTCATCCGGCTCGCCCGAAGGCACTTCTGAACCAGTACATCAACCACTGCAGCCTGAAAAGAGGCACAGAGGTCATCGATTCGCCCAGGGTAATCCGTGGTATTCTCACTGGCCAGCCGGACTGCGGTTTTAAGTCCCGAAAAACTGAAATCCAGCCCAGGTCGATCCAGCATAGGCCTCGGAAAATTAAAAGCATTGTCCCGTCCCCTTGCAGCACATGCGGCCACATTCGGGCCACCGGGATACTCAAGTCCAAGCATCTTGGCTACCTTGTCAAAAGCTTCACCGGCAGCATCATCCAAGGACTCCCCCAGCAGCTCATAATCACCGAGTGCCCGGGCAGACAGCATCTGAGTGTGTCCCCCTGATACCAAAAGCGCCAGAAAAGGAAAAGACACCTGCCCCTGCATCAGTGGCGCGAGCAGATGTCCTTCCATGTGATGTACGCCTACGGCCGGCACGCCCCAGCCCATGGCAAGTGAACGTCCAAACATGGCACCAACCATCAATGCCCCGGCAAGACCAGGACCCACGGTAAAAGCAACCGCATCTGCCTTATCAACGCCAGAGGCACCAAGAAGTTGACGCAGCAGTGGAATGATTTTGCGGATATGGTCCCGTGATGCCAGTTCAGGCACTACTCCACCATAATCAGCATGAATGTCGATTTGAGAATGCAGAACCTGCCCCAGCAAACCCTGATCCGCATCATAAAGAGCCAAACCGGTCTCATCACACGATGTTTCAATACCCAGCACACGCATGCTCATCGATCCTAAATGTCTCGCTACTCATAACCCCGTGGCGAACACTTGGCAAAATTCCAGACATCCCGACACATTTCTGTCAGATCCCGTTGCGCTTTCCAACACAGCAACCGCTCAGCACATCCGGGATCAGCGATGCTGATCGCCACATCACCTGGACGACGATCCACAACATCAAACGGAATCGTTCTTCCAGACACAGACTGCATGGTCTGAATCACTTCGTGTACGGAATAACCTCGTCCAGTCCCCAGATTGAAGACCGACAATCCTGCGGGCAGACCGAGCGCTGCAACATGACCTTCAATCAGATCGAGAACATGGATATAGTCACGCACCCCCGAACCATCCGGTGTCGGATAATCCGAACCAAAAACCCGGACCCGATCAAATCGCCCCTGCAGGACACCCATCACATAGGGAACCAGATTATTGGGACTTCCCTGCACCCATTCTCCGATCTGTCCACTGGGATGAGCTCCCACCGGATTGAAATAGCGCAGGATCACACCGGTAAAATCCGTATGGGCCGCGCAGACATCACGCATCATCAGCTCGACCATCCACTTACTGCGGCCATAGGGATTCACTGGCCCAAGCTCAGCTTGTTCGCTAAATGGAGGCGTACCGCTGGCACCATACACCGTTGCCGAAGAACTGAACACCAGACGATGCACCTGGCACTGCTGCATGGCCTGGATAAGACTGAGTGATCCCTGAACATTATTTTCATAATAGCGTTCTGGGGAGGATACCGACTCAGCCACCGACTTCAATCCGGCAAAATGCATGACCGCTTCTGGATGAAATGACTGCATAATCTCAATCATCTGTCCGGTCTGGCGAACATCACAGGGATAAAATTCAACCGATTTTCCCGCCAAATGCGCCGCCCGATCAACAGCAGCCTGATGTCCCACCGACAGATTGTCAACCACACAGACATCATGGCCCAGATCCAGCAGACGCCAAACTGCCAATGCCCCAATAAACCCCGCCCCACCCGTAACAAAAATACGCATTGCAGCTCCTTTTCATGTCTCACGCAGAGTATAAAGAA
>JAJZHM010000051.1 GCA_021804485.1 Pseudomonadota bacterium
GGTTGCCCCCATTGTCCAATATTCCCCACTGCTGCCTCCCGTAGGAGTCTGGACCGTGTCTCAGTTCCAGTGTGACTGATCATCCTCTCAGACCAGTTACAGATCGTCGCCTTGGTGAGCCTTTACCCCACCAACAAGCTAATCCGACCTAGGCTCATCTCATAGCGTGAGGCCCGAAGGTCCCCCACTTTCTCCCGTAGGACGTATGCGGTATTAGCGCAAGTTTCCCTGCGTTGTCCCCCACTACGAGCCAGATTCCTAGGCATTACTCACCCGTTCGCCGCTAGGACCGAAGTCCCCGCTCGACTTGCATGTGTTAGGCCTGCCGCCAGCGTTCAATCTGAGCCATGATCAAACTCTTCAGTTCAAAACATAACTCAACAATTACTCAAACTCATTTACGAGTGTTTTCGTCGTTGATTTTCATACTTTCGCATCAATCCACAACAAAAACCCACACAAATTGTCTTAACAATCTGTTTTTTAAACACCTTATGGCCCGATCGTCTCAGCACCATTCACCTTCAACTTCGTTTCCTCAGCTTCAGGAGGCGAACATTCTACACCTTCCAAAAACCTTGTCAACTACTTTCTCAAACTTCTTTCTAACTTTTTCTTACTCACCGCACTCACTTTACATTCTTTAGCATCCGCTTTAACGTCTGCTTTGGAGTGATCAGCAATCAATCAGCTGCGGGACGATCATTATATGCCTTTCAAAGAGCGGGTCAATCACTTCTTTGCAGAAAAATGTCACTTTTTTTGCATTTGATTCACAATCCGCACCGCCGCCAAGATCACTGTCGCCAGCATATAGGGCCAAAAGCCAGCAAAACTTAGTTTCTGCACCCAGGAACCATGTACGACAGCCAGCAAAGCAGCTGGATAGATCAGTCGGTGCAGTTTCAACCACCCCTGCTTTAACCGCTTTTGCCAAGCACGCGTGGATGTAACAGCAAGCGGCAATAAAAGACACCACGTGAGCGCACCAAGCACCAGATAGGGTCGATGCACAATTTCTCGTCCAATCCTGGACAAATCCAAGCCCAGCAATAATACGGCATAGGCAATCAGATGCAGCGTTGCCCAGAAAAAAGCCCATAAACCTATAGCTCGTCGCCAGGTTGTCCAAAACGTTTGGCCCGTAATCAGGCGCAGGGGCGTCATGGCTAGGCAAAGCAATAAGAACCGTAAGGCCCATAATCCGAGTTCATTAACTAAAACCTTGCCTGGATCCGGTCCAAGACTTCCTTGCACCACATGCAGAACTTCCAGCCCCAACGCAGGAATACCGGAACAGCGGGCAATCCAGCGTGATTTCAACAAGCTTGTGTCCATCAGAAGTACCTGCGCAGATCCATGCCCTTATAGAGATATCCAGTTTCCTTTTCATAGCCGTTCAACATCTGGGTCGACATCCAGTGCGGATCCCAGAGCGTTGCCGGCAACCGGCGTTCCCGCGATTGAGTCCAGCGTGGATGATCGACATGAGGATTGACGTTGGCATAAAATCCATATTCATTGGGTGCTGATGCCGCCCAGGTCGTAACAGGTTGCTGTTCGCTAAAGTGAATTGCCACAATCGATTTAATCGATTTGAACCCATATTTCCATGGCACAACCAGACGCAAAGGCGCGCCATTTTGCGGCAGAAGTGGCTTGCCGTAGAGACCAACCGCCATAATAGCCAGCGGATGCATAGCCTCATCCATGCGTAACCCCTCGACATAGGGCCAGTTCAGCACAGACTGTCGTTGACCCGGCATTTCTGATGGACGATTTAGTGTGGTAAAGACCACATAACGCGCCGTAGATCGGGGCTTGAATCGCTGCAGCAGTGCGCCCAGGGGAAAACCAACCCAAGGAATAACCATGGACCATGCTTCTACGCAGCGAAAACGATAGACGCGATCTTCAAGTGGATGCGGACGAAGAATGTCTTCAAGATGAAAAACACCCCCAGCATCACAATCCCCATCGACACGCACCGACCAGGGGTCGGTGGTCAAGCGCCAAGCTTGCTCAGCTGGATCGGTCTTATCCAGACCAAATTCGTAAAAGTTGTTGTAGCCGGTAACATCCTTGAACGGCGTCAAAACTTCGGTTGTGGTGACATCACGATAACGTGCCGACTGGAACCGTTTGATTAACCAGGTCGGCTGACTGTACGACGCCTGCGCCAAACGCATCTGCCACGCAAACGCAGCGCCCACACCCAAAACACCAGCTTCCCTAAGCCAGCGTCTACGTTCAAGATAAATGCTCTCGGATGTGATTTCGCTAGGCTTGATTTGAGAACGATTTTCGGGGCGCATGAGCCCTCCCGGGTGATTTCTGGCCAACCTGCATCAAGCATGTGCGAAAGTAGCACCTACGTCCAGAGTAGATGCTAAAAATTACACACGGCAAGATACACAATCATAAAAAATCACTGAGAAACCTGCGCGCTTGGGAGCTTGCTCAATTATCGCCTGCTTCTGTTCCAAAGCGCCGAAACAGGGCCAGAAGCAGAGTACACCAAAGTCACTGCAAGGATGCCAATCGGCAAATCTGAGGCAACAGCACAGATGACAAATACAGCCGGCAACATGACGGCAAACGGAACCCGCGAACGGTCAAATTCCTTAAAACTGTAGTACCGGAAATTACTGATCATCAGGAAGGCAACCAGCACGGTTATTACGGCAACACACCAAGATAGCCATGGAACACGCATGTTGACACCATTGTCTGCTCCCGCCCAAACCAGACTGGCGATCACGGCCGCACCGAGGGGACTAGCCAGACCAATAAAATAGCGTTTGTCGACATGGCCAATCTGCACATTGAATCGAGCCAGACGAAATGCCGCTGCTGCCACATAGACAAATGCAGCAGCCCAGCCCGGTTTGCCAATAACCTGCAAACTGTTGCTATAGACAATCAGCGCCGGCGCCACACCAAATGACACCATATCCGACAGCGAGTCAAACTCCGCACCAAAAGCACTTTGGGTATTGGTCATGCGCGCTACCCGACCATCCATGCCATCAAACAGGGCTGCAACGAATACAGCAAGGGCTGCCTTATCATAAAAACCCTTCATGGCGGCAATAATCGCGTAAAAACCTGAAAACAAGGCAGCCGTTGTCACTAGGTTAGGAAGGAGATAGATACCCTTATTGCGAACCCGACGACCACCCTCTCCCTGCTCTTCTTCCTCTACTTCAAAAGTCAGGCCATCGTGATCCTCAAGATCATCAAGGTGTTCTTCCCTTTCATCTACAACGGTCTCATCCTGCATACCCCTGCCTCCCAACTCAGAATAACAGACTGCAACCCCAAAAATTATTGTAGCGTCTGTGGCCAAAAAAAACCCGACTTTAAGGTCGGGTTCATGATGCCTAGTTCTTTGTCTGATCAACCAGCTTGTTTTTGGCAATCCAAGGCATCATGGCACGCAGCTTGTTACCAACCACTTCAATCGGATGTTCCGCAGTCAAACGCCGACGCGCTGTCATCTCGGGATATTGCATCCGTCCTTCCAGAATAAAGCGTTTGGCATAATTGCCGTTCTGAATGTTATCAAGGCATTCCTTCATAGCAGCCCGAGCCTGTTCGGCAATAACACGAGGTCCGGTCACATACTCACCATATTCGGCATTATTGGAAATCGAGTAATTCATGGTTGAGATGCCACCTTCATACATCAGGTCAACAATGAGTTTAAGCTCATGCAGACATTCAAAATAAGCCATCTCTGGGGCATAGCCTGCTTCAACAAGGGTCTCGAACCCTGCCTTGACCAGTTCAACCGCTCCGCCACAAAGAACAGCCTGTTCACCAAACAGATCGGTTTCGGTTTCTTCGCGGAAACTCGTTTCGATCACACCACCTTTGGTGCCACCATTGGCAGCCGCATAGGACAAGGCAATATCCTTGGCTCGTTCACTACAATCCTGATAGATGGCAATCAGGGTAGGCACACCACCACCACGCAGGTACTCGGAACGAACCGTATGACCTGGACCCTTGGGGGCGATCATGATCACATCGAGATCGGCACGCGGAACGACCTGATTGTAATGAACATTAAAACCATGAGCAAAGGCAAGGACTGCACCCTTTTTAGCATGGACGGCAACACTTTCCTGATAAACCTGCGGAATGTTTTCATCGGGCAACAGCATCATGATAAGGTCAGCTGCTGCTACGGCAGCATCAACCTCTGCAACCTTGATCCCTGCAGCTTCAACCTTGGCCCAGCTTGCACCACTACGACGCAAACCAACGGTCACATCGACGCCCGAGTCTTTCAGATTCTGGGCATGGGCATGTCCCTGGGAACCATAGCCAATAATCGCCACCTTCATGGAACGAATGATGGAAAGATCCGCATCCTGATCGTAATACACGTGCATCTGTCACTTCCTCTTGATAATAAAAAATTGCTAATGACCCTGAATCAGGCGCTCAATACTTTCTCACCGCGCGCAATGCCTGAAACACCACTGCGCACCACCTCAAGAATAACAGTTTCCGAAAGTGCTTCGATAAATGCATCCAGTTTGTCTGAGGCTCCAACCAACTGGAGGGTATAAACCGATGGGGTTACATCGACAATCTGACCTCGAAATATATCACAGGTTCGCTTCACTTCGGCACGCAAGGCACCTGTGGCCTTAACCTTGATCAGCATAAGCTCCCGCTCAACATGCGCACCTTCGGTCAAGTCCACAACCTTGACAACTTCGACCAGTTTGTTGAGCTGCTTAGTAATCTGCTCGATTTTATGATCATCGCCCACCGTAGTCAGGGTAAGCCTAGACAACGTCGGATCATCGGTCGGCGCCACTGTCAGCGTTTCAATATTGTAGTTGCGCTGGGAAAACAGACCAACCACTCTGGAAAGCGCACCCGCTTCATTCTCGAGCAAAATAGAGATAATTCTTTTCATCACGTCCGCTCCGTCTTGCTCAACCACATATCACGCATGGAACCATCACGAACATGCATCGGATAGACATGTTCCGCAGGATCAACATAAATATCCAGAAAGACCAGGCGGTTCTTATGAGCCAGAGCCTGACGCATAGCTGATTCAAGTTCGCTCATCTGGGTCACCTTCACACCCACATGCCCATAAGCCTCAACGAGTTTTACAAAATCAGGCAAGGACTCCATATACGAATGCGAATGACGGCCGTCGTAGACCATATCCTGCCATTGCTTGACCATACCAAGGGCCTGATTATTCAGATTGACAATCTTGACCGGCATATCATACTGCAAGCAGGTTGAAAGCTCCTGGATGTTCATCTGGATGGATGCCTCTCCTGTAACACAGACCACCGTCTCTCCCGGACGCGCCAGCAGACAGCCCATGGCTGCCGGCAATCCAAAGCCCATGGTTCCTAGCCCCCCCGAATTGATCCACTGACGGGGGCGATCATACTTATAGTACATTGCGGCAAACATCTGATGCTGACCCACATCAGAAGTCACAATCGCCTTGCCTTCTGTTACTTTGTACAGAGTTTCAATCACGTTCTGAGGCTTGATGACTTCACCAGTCTGGTCATAGCGCAGTCCATGGAAGGAACGCCATTCCTGGATCTGCTTCCACCAATCCGCCAGAGCTGCTGCATCAGGTTTTGGAGTATCCAGTTGCCGCACCAGTCCTAACATTTCCTGAAGTACCGGCTCAACAGCACCAACAATGGGGACGTCAACCCGTACCGTTTTCGATATGGACGCAGGATCTACATCAACGTGTATGATCCGAGCATTTGGACAGAATTTACGGGTATTATTAGTGACCCGATCATCAAAACGCGCACCAAGAGCAAGAATAAGATCAGCATGGTGCATGGCCATATTGGCCTCATAAGTGCCATGCATACCCAACATGCCAATAAACTGAGGATCCGTGCCCGGAAAACAGCCCAGACCCATAAGCGTATTGGTCACCGGGAAATTCAACAGACGCGCCAGGTCAGTCAAGGTTGCCGATGCCTCACCCTGAACCACACCACCACCAGCGTAAATCACCGGTCGCTTGGCCTGAACAAGTTCTTCAACCGCCTTCTTGATCTGGCCCGAATGCCCACGTCCTACCGGAGCGTAGGAGCGCATCTTGATCTTTTGAGGATATTCATAAGGAAACTTGTCTGCCGGATTGGTACAATCCTTGGGGACATCAATCACCACCGGACCCGGCCGGCCTGTGGTTGCAATATAAAAAGCCTTTTTAATGACGAGCGGAATTTCCTCGGCACGTCGTATCTGAAAACTGTGTTTGACGATCGGCCGAGATACGCCAATCATGTCTGTTTCCTGGAAGGCATCTTCACCGATCAGTCCCGAGGGCACCTGACCTGAGATCACCACCATGGGAATAGAGTCCATATAGGCAGTTGCAATCGCAGTAACCGTATTGGTAGCACCCGGGCCCGAAGTCACCAGCACAACACCCGGTTTCCCAGTTGCCCGCGCATAACCATCCGCAGCATGCCCCGCTGCCTGTTCATGACGCACAAGAATGTGACGCAGCTTGTTCTGCTTGAACAAGGCATCGTAAATATGCAAAACCGCCCCACCGGGGTATCCAAAAATCAGTTCCACCCCCTCATCCAGCAAGGCCTGGACGAGCATTTCACCACCAGATAGAAGCTCCACAGCAAAACCCTCAACCGATCGATACAAGAAATCAGGACCAAGTCCAGAACCATATCTCCTCAAAGGCGGCGCCGCGCTTAGTGGACCGCCAGGTTCCTGGAAGGTTAGATTCAGGATACTTGAAACGCTGCATGAGGCTTATGGGTATGGAGCCTCAACGGAGACGAACGCTCGAGCCGGGAACGCAAGGGTGGCTTCACAATCCCGTCGATCACGAACCAAAGATTCTTTATGAGTTTTCATCGAATGTCAAGGCTAATTCATGCCCAAATCTTCCACAAATGAATGCACTCGTACAAGGACGAACATGTGTATCCTCAGCAACGGCTTGTCACCAAATTGGACGAGAAGCCCCTAAATTGATTCATGGAGATGTTTGACATTAATTAACCGCTTTTCATTGTAACCTCTGCAATAAAAACGGTTATAATTTTAGAGTAACCTGAATTGACTACTGGAGAAAATGCATGTTTGCTCGTTTTGCTGTTGTTGCCCTGCTCTTCGGCAGCAGTGTGTGCTGGTCGGCCGACATCAATGACGGCCAAACGATTGCCGATCGGATTGCTCCTGTTGGCAGCGTCTGCATTGAAGGCAAACCCTGTGCTGCCGCAACAGCCGCAGCCGCTGTGGCAACGGCTGCAACCGCAACTCCTGCTGCGGGCGCTGCGCATCGCAGCGGCCAAGAGATTGTGCAGCAGGTATGTTCAGGATGTCACGGAGCTGGCGTAATGGGCGCACCCAAAATTGGTAACAAGGCTGATTGGGCACCGCGCATTGCAAAAGGCATGGATACCCTGCTGCAACACGCCCTGAATGGCTTCAACAACAAGATGCCGGCTCGCGGCACCTGTACGTCATGCTCAGACGATGACATCAAGGCTGCCATTCAATACATGACCGATCAAAGCCGTTAATCATCACCTAAAAGCTGGCGCAGACTGCTGAGATGCTGCTGCGCCAGTTGCATTTTTTCCTCTGCCGTGCGTTCTGGTCCTCGCCCATCCCAATCGAGATCCTCCTGAACCAACTCATCAAGGAATCGTGATGGCGTGGTCGGGACATTTCTCCCGGCACTTTTTCGCTGCTGAGCGTAGCAAAAGGTCAGTGTTTGTTGCGCCCGGGTAATACCCACATACATCAGACGACGTTCTTCCTCCAACCCGGCAGGATCAAGACTATTTTGATGGGGCAAAATATTCTCCTCCATCCCCATCATATAGACATGATGAAACTCCAGTCCCTTGGCGGCATGCAATGTAAGCAACTGGACCCGATCCGTATCCTCATCCTGAGCCTGACTTTCAAGCAAATCCCTGAGCACCATGCGCCGTATAACCTGTTCAAGAGATCGGTCATCTTCTGATTCAGCCCGTTCCTGCACCGCCAGCATGCTGACCAAGAACTGCTGAACATTTTCCAGCTTGCGTTCGGCCTGAGCGGGCGTCGTACTGGATTGCTGCAACCAGGACTCATAGTCAATATCGTTAAGCATCTGACGTATACTGGCAATATCATTCGATTCCATGATGGCGCGGGTTGTTTCCTGAAACCATCGATGAAAGGTTCGAATGGGCGCCAAATTGCGTTCGGGCAAAACCGAACCTAGCCCCATTTCATCACAGGCCGCCATCAAACCTACACTTCGCTGCCGTGCATAGGCTCCCAGCTTTTCGAGGGTACTTGGCCCGATGTCCCGACGCGGCGTATTAATGACACGCAAAAAGGCATTATCATCATCAGGATTGATCACCAACCGTAAATAGGCCATCAGATCCTTGATTTCCTGACGTGAAAAAAACGAAGTCCCGCCAGAAACCCGATAGGGGATTTGCAGTTTGCGTAACTCGAGCTCCAAAATTCTAGCCTGAAAATTGCTCCGATACAGTACAGCAAACTCCCGAAACTCGATGCGGCGCATCATGCGTGCATTCAGTATTTCAATGGCAATGCGCTCTGCTTCAGCCTGTTCATGGCGGCAGGCAAGAACACGAATCCGATCCCCCACCCCATGCTCACTCCAAAGCCTCTTTTCAAAGACATGGGGATTATTGGCAATGACCTGGTTTGCCGACCGTAGGATGCGCGATGTTGAACGGTAGTTCTGTTCGAGCTTTATAACCCGCAATCCTGGATAATCCTTCAAAAGCTGATTCATGTTCTCGGGCTGGGCACCCCGCCAGGCGTAAATACTCTGGTCATCATCACCAACAACGGTAAAGTTTGCCTGGGATCCAACCAGAAGCCGCACCAGTTCATATTGGGTCGCATTGGTATCCTGATACTCATCCACAAGCAGATAGCGAACCCGATGCTGCCAACGCGTCCGTATGTCCGGATGATCGCGCAACAGGAGTGTTGGCATAAGGACCAAGTCATCGAAATCAACCGCATTGTAGGCGTGCAGATGGCGGGCATACTCGGAGTAAACCCTGGCTGCCAGCAGCTCATCCTCATTCTGAGCATGAGTCTGGGCATCCTGTGGAGACCACAAAAGATTTTTGAACCGGGAAATCAGCTGCTGACACAGGTCAACCCGATCTGCGGCAGAAGCAAGGTCTCTCTGCATCAATTCCGCCAGCAACGAACGGCTATCTTCAGCATCAAAAATTGAAAAATTACTCTTTCGATCAGCATGCGCCGCTTCTTTGCGCAACATATCCAAACCCATGGCATGGAATGTCGACACCACAAGGCCTCTACCCTCACCTCGTTGCAACAAGGCACTGGCTCGATCACGCATCTCGCGGGCAGCCTTATTGGTGAAGGTGACGGCCATAATACGCGAGGCAGAATAACCACATTCCTGAATCAGATAGGCAATTTTCCGGGTAATGACCGAAGTCTTTCCGGAACCAGCACCAGCAAGGACCAACACCGGTCCGCTGATGGCACGAACAGCTTCCATCTGGCGGGCATTTAGGGAGGACATCAGACAAGTTCATCAATACAACAAGAAGCAAGCATTGTCCACAGCCTGCCTCTCGTTGGCAAGTACCCAGCAGGAACAAAAATTACAGAGCGTCGAGCAATTGCTTCATCACACGCTGATCCGCTTCAGACAATTGCAGAACACGGAACCCGCAACGATAGTCTTGGGTATATTCAGAAGGCTGACACCACACGACTTCGGCTTCGAAACTCAAGGTATTGGAACCTTCAATGGTCTCGGGAAGAACCATGCTCATCGAAATGACCGATCCAGTTTCCTGCTGTTCACGCATAACCAGCTTGAATCCATCCTGAGACAGATTAGCCATACGACCAAGGTTACGCCCACTACCCCGATCAAAGACCCGAAGTACTGAAGAGACCGATTTACGCGGAACTCGACGCCCCCGGTGAACCGGCTGAAAAGACGCATCCCCCTGAGCCTCATGATGCTGGCGAATAACCAGCACCGCACCCGAAAAGGCTTCCTCGGGAGGGTTGATTGGTCGTGCAACGAGTTGTATGGGCAAAAATTCAGGACCATTGCGCAGATACAGACGCTCCTTGACTTCAACCCGCTGCCCGAACCTACATCCCATAAACACTTCCGAGGTCATCCACGGCTCGCGTTCTACCTGTTTGCTCGTAGTCAGGACTTCCATGATGGAATGCCCTTCAACAGGATCCGAGCGCAGGGTAAGCAGCTCCTGCAAGGCCGGATTTGAGTAGGTAACCCGCCCACCGGCATCAACGGCAACAATGGCTTCTCCCAGAGCAGCGAGCAGGGATTCATTATGGGTCTGCAGTTGACGGATTTCCCGCAGCTGAATCAGCAACTCCTCACGTTGACGCGCCAGTTCAAGGAATACATTGACCTTGCTTTCCAGGACAACCGGATCAAAGGGTTTATTAATGTAGTCCACTGCACCACTTTGATACCCCTTGAAGGCATAGCTGGGATCGGTATGCTGAGCGGTCACAAAGATAATAGGCACATGCTGGGTCTTACGATTGCGACGCATGAGCTCAGCAACCTCAAAGCCATCCATACCTGGCATCTGCACATCAAGAAGAATCAGCGCAACGTCATAACGAAGCAACAGACGCAAGGCTTCGTTGCCCGAAGTTGCCTTGATGAGGTCAAGGCCTGGACGTTCCAGAACCGCTTCTATGGCCAAGAGGTTCTCGGTCCGATCATCGACGACCATGATGCATTGCATATCCTTCCCTCAGCAGATCCACAATAAATGGAATAATTTCTTTTAATTTCATGACGCGATCCACAACCTTCTGCTCGACGGCATGTCGGGGCATGGCCCCGGAGGCTGCTTCCTCTGGATCCTGAACCACAGTATAGCCGCCTGCACGCTGAATGGCAGCCAATCCCGCTGTGCCATCCTCATTTGCCCCAGTCAGGAGCACTCCGATGACCCGATCACCGGCAATACGGGCAATACTTTGCATCGTCACATCGATCGAAGGACGAGAAAAGTAGACGGGTGGAGACACACAAAGGGAAAATGTCCAGTCACGTTCAAGAAGAAGATGATAATTAGCCGGAGCCAGATAGATACTGGCAGGCAACATAGGCTCCTTGTCTTCAACTTCGCGCACAGGCAAGGTCGTATAACGGCGAAGAGAACGCTCGAAACCAGCATGAGCATCGTTGTGGCGATGCTGAACAAGAACAACGCTGGCGGGGAAATCATCAGGAATCAGGGAGAGCAGTTTGATAATCGCCTCAACCCCTCCCCATGATGCCCCTATGACGACTATCGGTTGTCGCCTGATTTCGTTCGACACCCTCGTTACTTCCCTCGCTCACCCTGATCATGCAGCATTTTCTGTAATTCTCGCATAGACTCCTGACTTTTTCGGAGCTTATCTTCCAACTTCCTTTTCTGCATATCCAAATCCAGAAAGAAACGAATCTTATGTCTTAGCACATCCGGATTAAGGGGTTTAAACATATAATCGATAGCACCGACGTCATAACCACGATTGACATATTTCGACTCTTTGCTGATCGCCGTTACAAAAATAATCGGAATCATGCGGGTCTTCTGACTTTTGCGCATCAGTTCCGCAACCTCAAAACCATCCATACCCGGCATCTGCACATCCAGCAACACCAGCGTCACTTCATGCTTGAGCAGTAAACCCAATGCCTCATTTCCTGAAGCAGCAAGCAGAAGACTACAGTCCTCATCTTCCAATATGGCCTGCATGGCAATCAGGTTTTCGGAGTGATCATCCACGATCAGAATATTCTGTTCTTTACTCATAATCGATTCTCAGTGCCGCTTACGGTAGATGCGCTGTGCCGCATCAATAACTTCAAAACCACCTTCACAGGTCGCAAAACGCAAACTTTCCTTGGTGCCCAGACACAATGCGCCGCCGAGGTCGAGACTATCATAAAAAAGCTGAAAAACACGCTGTTGTAATGCCTTGTTGAAATAAATAAGCACATTACGACAGAGAATAACCTGCATCTCACCGAAGACCTGATCAGTCGCCAGATCATGATCGGCAAAGACGAGGTTTCTTTTCAGAGTCGAGTTCATAATGACATTATCATAACGTGCTGTATAATAATCGGAAAAATCCGCTCTACCACCCGACCTCTGATAATTCTGCGTATATTTTTTCAAAGATGCCGCAGGGAAAATACCCCGCCGCGCTTTTTCAAGCACCTGATGGTCAATATCAGTTGCATAAATATGCGCTCGCTCATACAGCCCTTCTTCCTGCAGCACGATTGCCATGGAATAAATTTCCTCTCCAGTGGCACATCCGGCATGCCAGATCTTAATAAACGGATGCGTTCGGAGCATGGGAACGACCTTTTCCCGAAAGGCGCGATAAAAATCGGGGTCGCGAAACATTTCGGTGACATTGATGGTCAGATCGCTAAGCAAGGCAGCGAATGCCTGGCGATCATGCAATACCATGCCTTGCAGGGTTGAGATACGATCAATAGCATTCATTGCCATGTGATGCTGAACACGTCGCTGCAACGAGGCTTGAGTGTATGAACGAAAATCATAGCCATAAGCCTGATAGACCGCTTCAAGCAGCAGACGGTATTCAATATCTTCAACTTCGGTATTCGGATTCGTTACCATCACTAATTTCCCGAATGCAGCCACACTCTCATCAAAGACTGTAACTGTTCAAGATTGATCGGCTTGGAAATATAATCATTGGCACCAGCATCAATACACTTGGCTCGATCCTCCCGCATCGCCTTGGCGGTCAGCGCTAGAATCGGCAGGTGCTCAAACCGGTCTATGGCCCTAATGCGACGCATGGCTTCATACCCATCCATTTCAGGCATCATGATATCCATCAGGACAAGATCAAAGCTATCCTTTTGGACCATCTCCACGGCTTCCCGTCCGTTGTTGGCGACCGAGATCAGACAACCCCAATCTTCCAGACTTGCCGACAAGGCATAAATATTACGCATGTCATCATCGACAACCAGTACGCGTTTGCCCGCAAAAACGTCATCACGGTGCGTACTGGCCTGAGGCAACGACTTGGCAGCATTCTGGGTTTCCACCCAATGCAGAAATAAGGAAACTTCGCTCAGCAACCGCTCTGCAGAACGATCCGTTTTCAGAATAATCCGGTCCGCATGCCTGCGCAAACGTGCTTCTTCTTCCCGGGACAAATCGCGTCCGGTATAGACAATGATGGGCAAATCCTTAAGCTGATTTTCTGCATGCAACGATTCAAGCAGACTGAATCCATCGGTATCAGGCAGAGACAGATCGAGAATCATGCAATCAAAGCTTTCTTCCGCCAGCATCGTGCGGGCTTCCTCACCACTACTGCAGATACGCACCTGAACCTGATGCTCTGCAAACAGTTCTATAATGGCATCATGCTGCAGACTGCTGTCTTCCACAACAAGCAAGCGCCGTAAAGGATGTTCTGTCGTTGCCTGCAACTTTTCAAAAGTCGACTGAATCTGCTGAAGATTAACCGGCTTCATCAGATAATCCTGAGCCCCAAGACCAAGCGCCTTTTCCCGCTCATCATGACCGGAGAAAAAGTGCACCGGAATGTTCTGCGTCACGGGTTCGGCCTTGAGCTGTCGCATGACTTCAAGTCCATCAATACCTGGCAAACCCAGATCAAGAATAATGGCATCCGGCACAAATTCTCGTGCCATGACCAGTCCGGTCTCTCCATCATGGGCAATCAGCGCTTTGAACCGATAATCCTGAGCCAGATCAGCAACCACATCAGCGAAATTAGGATCATCATCAACGATCAACAAAGTTCGTTCACGCATTTCCGTGATGGATAACGGGGTGGGTACTGAGGTGGGTAATGGGTAGTTGGTTCCGGACGGAATTTTTTCCGGTTTCTGACCATTGTCTTCTTTGACTTCCACATCGCTCATTTGCCCAATCGGCACAAAAAGAGTGAATGTCGAACCGGTCCCCTCACCCTCACTGAATACCTGAACCTCACCTCCAAGTAATTGACCAAGTTCACGAGAAATCGTCAAACCAAGACCGGTGCCACCATACTTCCGACTGGTTGTGCCATCAGCCTGCTGAAAAGCCTCAAAGATGAGATCCTGCTTCGCCGCCGGCACACCAATCCCGGTATCCACACAAGAGAATGCGATCAGTTCCTCAATGGGTACTTGGGTTCGTCGCATCTTTGTATCGGGTTTAAGTCGATGGATCTTCAGTGTTACACCGCCCTGATGGGTAAATTTGAACGCATTGGAGAAGAAGTTACGCAATATCTGCTCAAGCCGCTGGCGATCTGTGAAAATAATTTCGGGTGCATCGGCATCACGTTCAACCTGAAAGCTTAGATTGCGGTGATTGGCCACAGGACCAAATGTACGCTGCAGATCCTGAACCAGATCTTCAAGGTAAAGCCGGTCAATCACCAGCTGCATTTTACCCTCTTCAACTTTGGCTATATCAAGAATGTCGTTGATAAGGGTCAGCAGATCAGAGCCCGCTGAGTGAATGACCTGAGCATGCTCAACTTGCTTCGGACTCAAGGTACCCTGTTTGTTCTCAGCCAGGGAGTTCGAAAGAATGAGGATACTGTTCAACGGTGTCCTGAGTTCGTGCGACATCGTACTCAGGAATTCTGATTTGTACCGGCTGCTCTGTTCAAGCTGTCGGTTTTTTTCTTCCATGAGTTCGCCCGTACGCTCAAGCTGTTCATTCTTTTGCAGCAGTTCATTGCGCTGTTCCGCTAGAAGCTTGGCCTGTTCCTCTAGTTCTTCATTGATAACCCGCAGCTCTTCCTGTTGCGCCTGCAGACTTTCTTCAGAGGCGCGCAAGGCCTGGGCCTGTTCTTCAAGCTCAGCATAAGCGGATTTAAGTTCATCCTGTTGCTGCTGCAACTTTGCCTCTGAGGCGCTGATCTGGATGGCCTGAGCCTCCAGGTCATTATTAACTTCCCGCAGCTGCTGCTGCTGATCCTCCATACGCCGCGCCTGATCCTGCTGCTGCTCCAGCGCCTGACGCAACGCCAGCCGTGAATTGGCTGAGTTCAGAGCCACAGCAATTCCATCAACGGAAAGCCGCAGAATTTCGAGGTCATCTTCACTGAAAGCACTTAGAGTACCAATTTCCAGAACACCTCTAAGCGTCCCTTCATGCATGATGGGCGTCACCACAACCTGACGAGGTGTACTTTCCCCCATCCCGGAAGAGATACTCAGGTAATCTGATGGAACCTGTTCGAGAACAATCTGCCTGCCTTCAAGAGCAGCCTGACCGATCAGTGATTCACCCAGATGGAAGGTATTGGCAAGATTTTTGCGCCGCACCAAGGCATGAGTACCCATGAGACGCAGCACGGAACTTTGGTTATCCCACACATAGAAAAGGCCAACCTGGGAGGATAACGCCGGTACCAGGTGGCCAAGAACCGCACGCGAAATCCCTTCTTCATTCAAATCTCCGCGGATACAAGTGGCCAGTTCAGCAACACAGGTTTTGACACGCTCGCCCCGACGGTCCGCATCAAAACGCGCAGCCAGGCTATCGCGCATTGATGCCAGCGCCATCAGCAAACGCCCCAACTCATCACGGGATTGAACGGGCATCTGAACGTTAAAGTCGCCCCGAGCTATCCGGTTTGCCGCATCTGCCGCACTTTGCAAAGGACGGACAATCACCCTGCGAATAATAATCGTACTGACCAGAAACAACAGTACGGCCAGCAACCCACCCACCGTACTGCCAATCACCCAGACCACACGGCTCTGATCCTCAACCCAGTTGAGCCGCTGGTTCAGGGTCAGATAAGCTGCCAGTTGCAAGGAAGAAAAAACCTGCCGGGTCAAGCGAAGCTGGTCGTCAACATAGGCCGCCTGAATCGAAGACGTACCGGCCACATGACCATAGACCTGACTTTCTGCCCAGGCTCGGGCCAAGCTGACATAATGACGATAGACAAACCGGGCCGTATCAACTCGCGTCAACAGGCCTGGATCCACAACACGCAAGGTGTTCAACTTACCCTCAAGTGCATCCTCCACAACCTCGGCTTGAACTAAAGCCTGCACATCATGGTTTTTGGCAGCCCGGTCAAAATCTGCGTGTAACTGCCCAAGATCTTGCTGGATTCCCTCAACTGAGCGCATGATGGGCATATCATAGCGCCGCCCCATTGCGACCTGCTGCTGCATATCACTACTGGCCAGATAGGTAAAGCTAAGATAGATCGAAAAACCCAGCAAAGCGATCAGGGTTATCGTCATCACCTTGTACCATATGGATAAATTCTGCAACCACTTCATAATGACTGATGCACCTATCTTGAGCCCAAGTTACCGGCAGAAATACGGACAAAAGAATTCATATCCTGAACTAACAATAATCAATTCCAGTACCACAGATTAGCAGATTCTCAGCATTCAGTTGATTGTTCCGACTCCAGTCATCTTCATCATGCGTCTTCATGCTTAACCTCCTTTAAGCCGGCTCATCGCAACCTCCAACTCCCGCAGAGGTGTCCTCTTCGACTTCAATATTTAGAATTGCTGCGCCAAAAATAAGGTTCTTGACGAGTACGAGCAATATGCCTATCATTCCCCCCCTTGATTGCTTCAGAGGCTGGGTGGCAGAGTGGTCATGCAGCGGACTGCAACTCCGTGTACGCCGGTTCGATTCCGACCTCAGCCTCCATTCACTCCATTAATACACACCCTATCACGACGTGAATAGCTCACCGAGTTGCGCGAGAAGCCTCCGAATTTATTCGTGGGGAGGAAAGCGCTGCGTTCTGATACCAATCGTTCGTCTTAATATTTAGCAAGATTTTTTGTATCTATTCAGCTGTTGCTGCCTGCTGATTCAGAATTTCCTGAATGAACGTTGGCCATTTTCCGATAAACAGCAGGTTCAATGCTTCGGCCATTCCTACATCAT
>JAJZHM010000052.1 GCA_021804485.1 Pseudomonadota bacterium
CACCGGTCGAGGCAGGCAAGACACCCATCATCAACGGCACGGTGTATCGCCTAAACGAATACTGCTCTATCCACTGTGTCCCGATGTTCGCCAACGTTTATGTGAAAAGTCATAATGAGAATTGCTGGCCAGATGGTTCGTCGCTGGTATTCTGATCATGAATGAAGGATAATGCCAAGTACGACTTTTCAGGATCGAAGAGGGGCGTTGCCTGTTCAAGGGCTCCCGGAATTCATGCGACGTACAATCTGGAATGTACCGAATGTTCTTACCGTCATCCGGATCATGAGTATTCCGGTTCTCATGATTCTTGCGTTTTCAACATGGAAGCAGCGCTTTATCGCCAGTTCAATTCTGTTTTTTGCTGCATCAGCAACTGACTGGCTCGATGGGTTTCTGGCTCGACGCCTTAATCAGACCTCAGCGTTTGGTCGTTTTCTGGATCCGGTTGCGGATAAGCTGATGGTCGCTGCGGCCCTGATTATACTGGTGGACTGGCATCATTCGATCTGGCTGGTCGTTCCTGCAATCGTCATTGTTGCACGTGAAATCACTATTTCTGCCTTGCGGGAATGGATGGCGGAAATGGGCAAGAGGGCCAGTGTGGCGGTCAACTATATTGGTAAGCTAAAAACAACGTTCCAGATGGTGGCCATTGGTTTGTTGCTGGCGCACAAACCTGTCTATGATGCACATGGCGTGCTGATGCTGAGTGCCTGGGATGAGTTGTCCTACACCTTGCTTTATGTGGCGGTTCTACTCACCCTCTGGTCCATGATGATGTATCTCAGGGCGGCATGGCCTGATCTGAAACATATCGAGGGTTGATCAGAGTCGCGGGGATTGCTGCTCGGACATGGATTGGCTTCCAACCAGAATCATCCGTACCATGATGGAAAGCTGATCGGTCAGTTCAGGATACCGGTCGGTGGGCAGATCCATGGCGGAAGCTCCAACCGCAAAGACAAGCCGGGTGATGGCGCGTGCGGTCAGTTCGGGTTGGTAAAGTCCCGTGTTTTTCTGTTCGGCCAGGCGCTTCAGGTCGGAACAGAGTTCGACTTCAAAGAAAGTGAGTTCCCGTTCTACGGCCTTTTTGAAAGCGGCTGAGCCGACGCTGCCTTCCCTTAACAGCACATGCAACATCTTGTGGCTGGAGCGTAGTTGTTCCATGAAAATGTCCACGGACGTACGCACGACACTGTCTTTTGATGTGGCACGATGTCGGGCATCGCCGATGATGCGGCGGAGCGTTGTTCCTGCCAGATCGATCAGGGCGATGGCAAGTTCATCCATATTGTTGAAATGACGATAAAAGCTGTTTGGGGCAATACCTGTAGCCCGTGCGACTTCGCGCAGGCTGAGGCTGGACAGGCTGCGGTGTGGGCCCAGCAGACTGAGTGTTGCCTGCAGGATTTCTTCGCGTGAAATGGAAGCCCGACGGCCAGGAGTCGTTGGAGAAAGTGGCTCTTGCCCGGCTTGTGGGGTTGTCATGGTTCGATCCCGGTTCAGCTTAAAAACCATGATAGCAAAAAAATGTCTCTAATGGACAGTTGGGTGTCCAAGCCGGAACAGGCTGAGGGCTAGGGTGGCGCTCAGGCATAGGCCAATAATAAGGGCGTTTGGTGCATGGGGATCACCAAGGGTAACCAGAACAGTGGCCAGAGCTGCGGAAAGATACTGCAGCGTCCCCATCAGGGATGAGGCAGTTCCAGCGATGTGGGTGCCGACACTGGACAGAGCGGCAGCGGAGGCATTCGGAACCAGGAATCCGAGCGAAGCGATGTACACCCATAGACCGAGACAGAGGCTGATGAGCCCCAGTTGATGAGTCAAAAGCATGATGAGCAGAAAACTGGCGGCGATAACTGGAAGAACCAGGGCACGATGCATGATGTTCTGGATGCCATGTATGTGGAGCAGGCGGGCGTTCACTTGCGTGGTGGCGATGAAGGCGGCGCCATTGGCGCTGAAAATGAGTGCGTAATGGTCGGCACTCACATGAAAGGTATGCATTAGCAATCCGGGGGTGGTTGCTATATAACAGAACATCCCGCTCATCAGGGCGTTGGAGGTCAGTGTGAGCAACATGAAATTGCGCTGCTGAAAGAGGGCGTACATGGCGGAGAGCAGGGGTTGGTGTTGTGGAATTGACGGATGCGGTGGGTGGGTTTCTTCAAGTTCAAACCAAGTCCAGATCAGCACGGTCAGCGCCAGCAGTGCCTGAATGACAAAGATGGTGCGCCAACTGCCCAAGTGCATGCATAGCGTACCGAGGCTCGGTGCTAGGATAGGTGCGGCGCCCATGATCAGCATCAGTCTGGCCTGAGCCAGTGCGGCCATGATGCCAGACGTTAGATCACGGACAATGGCGCGGCTGAGTACCATGCCGGAACAGGCGCCAATGCCTTGCAAAAAGCGGGCAACAATCAGGGTTGGCATTCGGGTTGCGGTGGCGCACAGCACCGTTGCCAGCAGATAAATAACGACTCCCCAGAGGAGCGGCGGGCGACGACCGAAACGGTCGCTCAGGGCACCAAAGACGATTTGTCCACCAACCAGACCTAGAAAAAATGAAGACAGGGTGAGTTGGGCGTGAGCTCCGAGACTCTCCTGGATTTTCGTGAACGCAGGCAGGTACATGTCGATCCCGAGAGGCCCAAGGGCGACCAGCATGCCAAGAAGGTATAACTTGCGACCAAGGACGGGATCCAGACGCATCAGTCAGGTCGTTTCGTGTAAGTGCGTGCCGCTGAAGCGAGATCATGGGCCAGAGAAACGAATTCGCTGGGCATCATGATGATGGTGGTGGTGTTCTGTTCGGCACCGACCTCAGTGATCATCTGCATGCGGCGCAGTTCTAGTCCTGCAGGGTTTTCCATGATGGCCGCTGCCGCTTCGCGTAATTTTATGGAGGCTTCGAGTTCAGCCTGAGCCTTGATGACCCGGGCTCTTTTTTCCCGTTGCGCCTCAGCTTCCTGGGCCATGGCACGCTGCATTGATTCCGGAATCTCGACGTTGCGCATCTCGACGCGACTGACCTTAACCCCCCATGGTTCGGTTGCCAGGTCAATCGCTTCACGCAAGGCCGTGGCAATGGTCTCCTGTTCCTTGAGAATTTCATCAAGGGAATGCCGACCCATACGGTTGCGTAACGAGGTCAAGGCTACCTGGATAACCGCACGATCGACTTCCCGCACCTTAAGAATGGCCCGGGTGGCATCGACAATCTCGTACCAGATGACGGCAGTGACCTTGACTGGGACGTTGTCGCGGGTAATGGTTTCCTGCTGGTCAACTGAGGCGGTAATGGTTCGCATATCAACGGCTGTGGTGGTTTCGATGCCGGGGATGATCCAGAAAAGTCCGGGATCTCGCACACGATGCAGTTTGCCAAGTCGGAAAACCAAGTTCTTTTGCCAGGCCTGGGTAATCCTGAGCCCGGAAATAAGCAGAATGACAGCAAAAGCAAAAAGGGGTATTAACATAAGAGCCCAACTCCTGTCTTGAAGTTTGTAGGGTGCGCCCCATGTTAAACGGATTGGAGGCATATGTCTCTGGTGTCTTGCTACAGATTTGTGGCGCAATGAGGAGATCAAACGTGGGAATATCGGTACAGTTGCAACGCCCTGATGGCGGTACATGTGAGGGTTATTTTGCGGAGGTTCCGACAGCCCGTGCGGCTGTGGTGGTCATTCAGGAGTGGTGGGGTCTCAACGATCAGGTGCGCAGCGTTGTTGATTACTTTGCGCAGCAGGGTTTTCATGCTCTGGCACCGGATCTGTATCATGGGCGTATGGCTTCTGATGCTGATGAGGCCAGTCATCTAATGAATCATCTCGATTTTGCCCAAGCAACCCATCAGGATCTGAGTGCCGCCATTCAATATCTGAAAGAAAAAACGGCACATGTAGGGGTTACCGGGTTTTGCATGGGCGGTGCACTGACCATTGCTGCCGGTGTGCATCTAGCTTCTGAGATACAGGCGGTGTCGTGTTTTTATGGGATTCCCCCCGCCGAGTTTGCTGATCCAGCCCTTATCAGGGTGCCGTTTCAGGGCCACTTTGCCGATCGGGATGCTTGGATTACCCCTGAAAAAGTTGATGGGCTTCAGGCAGCATTAAGTGATGCGCCCCAAGACGTGGAAATTTACCGTTATCAGGCAGATCATGCCTTTGTCAATCAGACACGGCCCGAGGTCTATGAGCCGGAACTTGCCCGTCAGGCACTTGAACGTACGGTCGCTTTTTTCAGGAAGCATCTCGTTTAGGTTTTTCCCGGTCTGAAACGTTCAGGCCGGTGTTTATTTTTCGGCTTTTTGTGGGCCGAACGATACACCGAGAAAAGAAAACGGCAGTTTGTGTTGCCAGCGGAACCGTGCCTGAAGTTGCATGAACCCGAGATCGAGTCCAAGAGATGGATTTTCAGTATCTTCCGGGCTGGTTTTAGAGGCTTGACTGTTCTGGGCTGCATCAACCTTGAGAATCCATGCGCCTCGACTGAGGGAGACGCTGACATTTTTCTGCGCCGGTCCATTGGTTCGGCGGTCGCCGGTCAACGGCAGCATCTGTCGGAGCTTTACCCACGGATGACCAAAACGTGACAGAGCAGGGGCGTAACGATCCTGAATGGTATGCACCCTCGAAGGCACTTCCTGGGAAAGCCAGCGAACCTGGGGGCCAATGCCCGGTACATCCAGAACCTGAAGGTATATGCGATTGAGTCGGTTAAGTGGACGTCGCCATAATCGGCTATGTGTCGTTGGGGTTTCTGCTGCGGTTAAATCCTGGGTTTCGGCCAGGCTTTCATCAATCTGTTGTCGGATTTCGTGAAGCAGCCGGTTGAGCGCCGGATTGCGGGCAATGCGCGCTCTAAGATGACGTACTGTTGTTCGCTGCGGTCCGGAAGTTCGAATACGCATTCCAGAAGGCTCGCTGTTGCGCGAACGTTGGCTGCGGGCTGTATTGCTTGACCGGCTTGCTGAGTACGCCATGCGCGAAGTTCCTGAACGACAAGAGTGAGGTGGCCGTCCTATGCGACCATTCTACCCTTGTCTTCTTCAGGAAAACAAGCACATCCCTGATTGATTCAACGTTCGGCAATCTGTTCCTGGAACCGGTCCGGATGAGCCAGCAGCAGTGCATCATAATACTTCTGCACTTGATGCACATAGGCAAGCACCTGCCCGGAAGGCGTGCCATCCTCTTCAATCCCCCCGTGTCCGGGAAGCAGTGCGGTCATGGATTGACGTACATCGACCCAGAGATCTGGATTACGGTGATGCTGGCGTGTCATGACCCGGGCACGGCGCAGGAAGCCGGGTCCCATGTTGTAAGCAGCCAACGCCATCCAACTGCGGTCTGGTTCATGAACATCGGCAGGAAGCGTGTCCAGAATGGATTTAAAATAAGCGCAACCGGCACGAATACTCTGGTTGGCATTGGTCCTGTCCTTCACACCCAGTTCGGATGCAGTTGGACTCATCAGCATCATCATGCCTGCAGCGCCAGAGCTGGCCAGGGCATGGGGTTGCCAGCGGGATTCCTGATAGGCAATGGCGGCAATCATATGCCAGTCCAGACCCATCTGGCTGGCGTAGTGCTGAAACAGATTGGCGAAGACCGGCAAGCGGTTGCGCAGATCGGCGTAGAATCCGTGAGCATCCGATGCTTCATTATGGGGCTCAGGACGATAGAACATTGCGAGACGATCCAGTGTTCCATTGCGGCGGAGCTGATCAAGAAATAAACCTGCCTGGGCATGCAGACTGCTATCCGTTCCAGGTGCGAAGTTCCAGGCCATACGGGCTGCATGGGTGAGCTGGGTTACAACCTGAAGGTTACGATGCAGCAGTCGGTGTTCAGAAAAAGTGTCAGCATCAACCAAGGCAAAATCAGCTTCATGCCATGCAACCATGTCAAGCAAGGTGCTGAACTGGGCGCTTTGCGGCACTCGTTCAATATGCAGTGTAGGTACCTGTTCCCGCAGGGTCTGTGCCAGCTGGTCTTCACTGCTGCCGGCATAAACAGCCAGACGGGCCCCCTTCAGCTGGCCGAGCATAGCTTCAGGCTGAATGCTTTGGTCTTCAGCGCTGGCAGGCGTTTTCCTGATGAGGTCAAAAGACAGGTCTTCATAAGTTTGGCTGTAGTGGACATTGTCGAAATGTTCACTGCTTGGCAGCATAGAGGTCAACGCAATGTCGGCCTGGTTATGCTCAAGGCGTTGTGCGAGTACAGAGAGGCTTGAAACCGCCTCGATATGGACAGGCAATCCCATGTGCTGAGCAAATAACTGGGTTATTTCACCTGAAAAACTGTGATTGAGGGTTAGTGCACTTGCAGAACCATCCTGAGCTAGGGTAACCACACGAATAAAGCCGCGCTGGTTAATCTGTTCAAGAGTTGTCGGTATGGGAGCCAACCCCACGATAAAAGCCATGACAAATAATGAAACACACGCTCGAAAAACAATGTGCGTTCGTCGTCGCAGCAGGCACAGGCTGACGCATCGAGACATCCTTCGCTACCTCTTTCAGGTTTACCGTTTATCAACCCGGAATAATTCGATACCCAGAAAAATATGCTATGGATACGGATACGTCCCTGACTGCAGACTAACATCCTGAATTATTTCGGGCCGCTTTACCGTTGGACCAATAGGGGGTCGTTACGGAGCAGGTGCAACAATCCGCGGGGCCCTTACAGCGGATGAACCCAATGTACACATTTGTGGCTTGATTGTCGAGTCAAGACGACTAACGGATAGTACGAACGTACCACATTGGAATTTTCCGCAAACCTCAACTAGCATTCTTAGGGCTAGTAGTAGAGTGGGATTTCAGTGAGGTTGATACCATGTCCTTGCGTATGCGCATAACGATGTTGATGTTGCTGCTTGTGGCAGCAGAGTCGGGTGTAGTTGGTTTTGAGACGCAGGCCTTGGTGCCTGTGGCGATTGCGGTTGTTGTGGGGGTCGTTATTCTTGCGGCCACTGCAGGGCTGATGACAAGCTGGTATCAGGATACGCTGGATCGTCTGGCAGAACGGCTGCGTCAAGGCCAGGCTGCAGACATGGACAGTTTTGGCATGTTGCCAGAGATGCAACGTCTTGTTGAAAGTCTGCGTTCTGCTCTGGGACGGGACAAGGAACGCCTTGGTGCTGTTCTAGGTGCCGCTGACCGGGTTAAAGTGCTGGCCGGAGAGCTTGTGGGTGGCGCCCAGGAGTCAAGCCGAGGCGCAGAAAACCAGAAGAAAGAGGCTGATGCGGTTGCTTCAACCATTAGCAGCATGGCAGAGACCATGCATTCGGTTACCGGCAGCGCCAGCAGTGCGGCGTCAGCAGCCCGTGAAGCCAATCGCGAGGCTCAGGAAGGGCAGCAGGTGGTCAACAGTGTGACGGATGCCATTCATTCGCTGGCCTCCGAGGTTGAGCGCGCCGCTTCTGCCATGCAGACGCTGGAGGCTGACACGGAATCCATTGGTGCCATTCTCGAAGTTATTCGTGGTATTGCAGATCAGACAAATCTTCTGGCGCTTAATGCGGCCATTGAAGCAGCCCGTGCTGGTGAGCAGGGTCGTGGATTTGCGGTTGTGGCGGATGAAGTGCGGACATTGGCGCAACGGACCCAGCAGGCAACCCAGGAAATTCACGAAATGATTGCGCGTCTGCAATCAGGGTCAAGCAATGCGGTCAAGGTTATGGAAGAGGGACGTCGTCAGGCTGAGCTGAGTGTGGGGCAGGCCAATCGTGCGGGCTCATCCCTGGCAACCATTACCCATGCGGTTGATTCGATCTGTACCATGAATGAGCAGATTGCCGATTCAATCAAGAGACAGTCGGCTTCTGCAGATACGGTGAGTAGTCGTCTGGGTAGGATTGTTCAGCTTGCTGATGAGGCCGGGCAAAGAACGCAACAACGCGCCAGAATCTCTCAGGAACTTGAACTTGCTGCCCGCGAACTCAGTCAGGCCATCAACTGATTGTGTCTTGCAGCTTCTGTTTGCCTGGACCGTGCATGGACGATTTCGCACGAATCCTTTATTCTTGCCGGTCTAGGGGCGCATCGGGTGTTTTCCCAGACCGGCCAACGCCGATTGTGGTTCATGGAACCTGATCTGGAGCATGTTGACACAGTGTGTTGATTCGGCTTGAGGCTCTGTGCAGGAACATGGGTGCGGCCATCCCTCCCACGAATCGAGACGATGACATGCTGATCCATCATGGGGGCCAAGCCCTCACTCCGTACCGTAATAAGCAGCTTTTGTTGCGTTTGCAACAGCATTTCAGTGGACTGACCTCCATTCAAGCTCATTATGTTCATGTGCTGGTGGGTGTGGATGCTCTCGATTCAAACCTTAATGATCTTTTAACTTATGGCACGGCTTCAGGGTCGCAACCTCAGGGTGATGGCATCCGGTTCGTTGTTGCGCCACGCCCTGGAACCTTGTCTCCGTGGGCATCCAAGGCCATAGATATTCTGCGACACGCGGGTCAGCCCGAATCACTTCGTCTGGAACGTGCGGTGGTTTATCATCTCTCGGGTCTTAAATCCTGCTCGCCTATGGAATACAGGGAGATTGCTGCACTTCTGCATGACCGGATGACCCAGCGGGTCTTTAGTCATTCGGACCAGCTGGCCATTCTTTTTGAAACACAGGAGCCTCGTCCATTACGGTGGGTTGATGTTCAGCAGCAAGGAATCGATGCCTTGCGTGCAGCGAATGAACGGGAAGGTTTTGCGCTCAGTCCTGATGAGATCGACTACCTCGTTGAACGCTATCAGGGATTGGGTCGTAATCCGACCGATGTGGAACTGATGATGTTTGCCCAGGCCAATTCGGAGCATTGTCGGCACAAGATCTTCAATGCGGACTGGTGGATTGATCATATTCCCCAGAATCATTCCCTGTTTGGAATGATTCGGCATACTTATGCGATTTCACCGGAACATGTTCTTTCTGCCTACCGGGATAATGCTGCCGTTCTGGAGGGCGAGATTGCGCCGCGCTGGATACGTGATTCGGATGGAACCTATCGATATGTGATCGAACCGATTCATCTGGTTCTCAAGGTTGAAACCCATAACCACCCAACTGCAATTGCGCCCTTTGCGGGTGCTGCCACCGGCTCTGGTGGAGAAATCCGGGATGAGGGCGCGACCGGACGAGGTGCCCGTCCGAAAGCGGGTATGACGGGGTTCAGTGTATCTTCTTTGCATGTGCCGGGATTTGAACAGCCATGGGAACATCCACTGCGTGGACCAGGCCGATTGGCAACACCTCTGGAGATTATGGTACAAGGTCCATTGGGGGGAGCTGCCTTCAATAATGAATTTGGGCGCCCCAATCTGGCAGGCTATTTCAGAACGCTGGATCAGGTTGTCGCTTATGCAGGTCAGGATCGTCATTTTGGTTATCTGAAGCCGATCATGATTGCTGGTGGCTATGGCAATATCAGGGCTGGTCATGTCCAGAAAATGAAGATTCATCCGGGGGCACGGCTCATTGTGCTGGGGGGGCCGGCCATGCTGATCGGTCTTGGTGGTGGAGCAGCATCTTCCATGGCCAGTGGCAGCAGCGACGAGCAGCTGGATTTTGCTTCGGTGCAGCGGGATAACCCTGAAATGGAACGTCGCTGTCAGGAAGTTATCGATGCCTGCTGGTCTCTAGGGGAACGTAATCCGATTCTCTCCATTCACGATGTCGGGGCGGGTGGTCTGTCCAATGCCCTGCCGGAACTGGTTCATGAACATGGTCTTGGTGCGCACCTGGACTTGCGTGCTATCCCAAGTGCTGAGCCTGGCCTGTCTCCCCGTGAGTTGTGGTGTAACGAAGCACAAGAGCGCTATGTTCTGGCCTTGCCCGTTGACCGTCTGGAGGATTTTGCGGCAATCTGTGCCCGTGAACGTTGTCCTTGGGCCATCGTTGGCGAGGCTACAGAGGAAGAACGTCTGTTCGTGCAGGATTCACTGTTGGGCCAGCCGGCAGTTGATATTCCTATGGATCTTCTGTTCGGTAAAACGCCCCGTTTAGAGCGACGCGTTTCGACTCCACCTACCGCAGGTAAAGACTGGGATTGTCAGGACCTCGTGCTGGAAGAGTCAATCCATCGGGTCTTGCAACTGCCTGCTGTCGCCAGTAAAGCATTTTTGCTGACCATAGGTGACCGTTCGGTAACCGGGCTGGTCTGTCGGGAACCCATGGTAGGCCCCTGGCAGGTTCCCGTTAATGACTGTGCGGTGACCTGCAACAGTTATCAGTCTTTTCACGGGGAAGTGATGGCGGTAGGAGAGCGGACGCCCGTTGCCATGCTGGATGCCGCAGCCAGTGCCCGTCTTGCTGTTGCGGAAGCCATGACCAATCTGATGGCTGCACCTTTGCCGGACTGGTCAAAAGTGGCTCTTTCAGCGAACTGGATGGCGGCCAGTGGTCTTGCTGATCAGGACTGGCAACTGTTCCAGGCGGTGCGGACGGTTGCTCTGGATCTTTGTCCCAGCCTGGGGTTGTGTATCCCTGTTGGCAAGGACTCCCTTTCCATGCGTACCTCTTGGCAAGAAGAGGATCGGGATCATGAGGTTATTGCCCCGGTATCGCTGATTGTGACGGCAGCGGCTCCAGTTGACGATGTACGTCACGTCTATACACCTCAGCTGCTCGATACGGCAAGTTGCCTGATTCTGATTGACCTTGGTTTAGGACAGGCAGGGCTGGGCGCCAGTGCTCTGGCCCAGGTGTATGCTCATGCAGGTGGTATGGTTCCCGAGGTTCATGTCGAGGCACTAAAATGCTGGCGTACGGCCATGGGGGCTTTGCGTGCCCTGCAGGCGATCATCGCATACCACGATCGTTCCGATGGGGGTCTCTGGGCTACTTTGGTCGAAATGGCTTTTGCGAGTCATCTGGGCTTGACCATAGAAACGGACGGGTTGCCGGGTGAGCATCTTCATGCAGCCCTGTTTCATGAAGCCCCTGGTGTGGTCGTGCAGATTCATCAGCATCTTCTGAACGAAGCACTGGCAGTTTTTGCGAATACGGTTCTGGCTGATCATGTTCATGTGGTTGCCCATATCAATGCTGAAGATGTCATCCGGATCAGGAGTCATGGCGAAGAAGTGTTTGTCCAGCCTCGTGCGGCCTTACAGTCGATCTGGTCAGAAACCAGTTATCGTATCCAGGCGCTTCGGGATCATGAGGGTTGTGCCACCGAGGAATTTGAGGCTCTGGGCGAGATGTCCAATGCCGGGCTTGGCGAGAAAATTCCTGCGCACGCAGCAGTAATTAAAGTACCTACGCTACTGAAAGGTCTGCGTCCACGGGTTGCCATCCTGCGTGAGCAGGGCGTCAATGGCCATATGGAAATGGCGGCGGCCTTTGACCGGGCTGGATTTAGCGCAGTGGACGTACACATGACCGATTTGCTCGAAGGACGTCAAGATCTCAGCGACATGCAGGGTCTGGTGGCTTGCGGGGGATTTTCCTACGGGGATGTGCTTGGAGCGGGAGGGGGATGGGCTCGAACCATTCGCTACAATTCCAGGGTCAGTGCGATCATGGCTGCTTTTTTCAATCGCAAGGATACCTTTACGCTGGGTGTCTGCAATGGATGCCAGATGTTGTCCCAGTTGCACGATCTGATTCCCGGTGCTGAATTTTGGCCCCGCTTTGAGCGCAATCTTGGTGAGCAGTTCGAAGCGCGTACCGTCATGGTTGAAATCTCTGATTCAGTATCCGGTCTTCTGTCCGGTATGGCGGGCATGCAATTGCCCGTGGCCGTTGCCCATGGCGAGGGTCGGGTTGCTGGCGCGGATCTGGCCGCACTAGAGGCTGGCCGTCAGATTGGTATGCGCTATGTCGATTCTGCAGGAAAGCCAACGATGAACTATCCTCTTAATCCGAATGGCTCGCCCGGTGGTATTACCGCCGTGTGCAGTCGCGATGGGCGTGCTACGATCATGATGCCACATCCCGAACGGGTATTCCGGCGTGTTCAGCAGACATGGCAACATCCGCAAGAGTGGCTCAACGGCAATGATCCTATGCGGGATGACAGTTACTGGATGCAGTTGTTCTACAATGCACGAGCCATGGTGGATTGATTCATGTACAAATTGACCGTTTTTATACCGCATGAAGCTCTGCATACTGTCAAGGAAGCTCTTTTTGCGGCAGGGGCAGGGGAATATGGCGCCTATGACCGCTGTGCCTGGCAGGTGCTGGGACAAGGGCAGTTTCGGCCATTGGCTGAGGCTCATCCATTCCTCGGAACCCAGGGGTGTGATGAAAAGGTGGCGGAATGGCGGGTTGAAATGCTGGTGGCTGACCGTTGTCTTGAACCGGTGGTTCATGCACTGTATGCCGCACATCCCTATGAAGAACCTGCTTTTGATGTTGTGGCGCTGGTGGATACAACATCGCTGCGAACCCATGGAATGAAGGATCATGCATGAGCTAACGGATTCAGGGATCCTACTGCGTTTTGCGGTACAGGCGCTCACCAATGCAGGACTTGATGCAGCAGCAATCTTGCAAAAATCCGGGGCATCCATGCTGTTGCTGGATGATCCTCATTTGCGAACACCATCCTCGGCCCAGGAAGTCTTCTGGCAAGCGGCAGAAGAAGTTTCCGGAGATCCCCACATCGGACTACATCTGGCGCGGCATTTGCCCCGGTTTCGAGGTCAGGTACTGGAATATCTTTTTTCAAGCAGTCCCACTTTTGGCGAGGGATTGCGTCGGGCTCTGCAGTATCAGCGCTTGCTCAGCGATGCCATTCTTGGGCGCTTTGGCTATGAGGGTGATTTGTGCTATCTGGCTACTGGAATAGCTAATAATACCTCACGTCATATGGCGGAATGCATGATGGCGGGCATTCTGCAGTTCTTTGCCCAGCTAACCGATGATGGCTTTGTGCCTGTTCGTGTCTGTTTTCATCACGCCTGTCTGGCTCCGGTACATGAATACGAACAGGTTTATGGTTGTCCGGTTCTGTTTGAACAACCTGATATACGGATTTGGTTTGACCCATCCATTCTGGATCGTGCGTTCTGGCATGCTGAGCCTGAACTTCTGCGGCTGCATGAACAGGTTGCCAATGAGAAACTTGCTGAATTACAGCGGCTTGATCTGGTTACCCAGATTCGTAAGGTGATCGCCCAGCGGTTGGAAACTGGTGAAGTATCGCTCGAAGAAGTGGCAACGGAGTTGAAGATTCGTCCCCGTTCTCTGCGTAGTCAACTGGCGGATATCGGTACCAGCTTCAATCATGTCCTCAATGATTACCGCAGTCGTCTGGCACGGCGCTTACTGGCCAAGACCAACGAGAGCATAGAACATATCGTTTACCTGACCGGGTTTTCCGAGCCCAGCACGTTTTACCGTGCATTCAAACGCTGGACCCAGGAAACCCCGATCGAGTATCGTCGTCGCAAGCAGCAGGAGCGCAGCTAACGCAGTTCGCTAGAAGATTTGCCGAGAAGACGTCGGGCAATAATCAGCAACTGGATTTGTTGCGTTCCTTCAAATATATCAAGTATTTTTGAATCCCGCGCCCATTTTTCCAGAAGTTCGTCTTCACCGTAGCCTGCTGCCGAACAGAGTTCAACGCATTGCAGGGTGATGTCGTTGGCACAACGCCCGGCCTTGGCCTTGGCCATGGATGCTTCTTTGGAGTTAGGCATGCGGTTATCAGCCATCCATGCTGCCTTGAGCGTTAGTAAACGGGCCGCTTCCCATTCAGCTTCCATGCGATAGAGCGAATGCTCGATGTGCGATAGATGCAAAGGAGCCTTGGTGTAGCCGGATGAGAGGGCCTCGGCCAGTAAGGCGTGGCTTCGATCCAGAGCTGCTTTGGCAACTCCGATAGCCATGGCGGCAACCAGTGGGCGGGTGTTGTCAAAAGTCTCCATCACACCGGCAAAACCTTTTTTGACATCGATTTCAGGGTTGCCCAGCAGGTTCTCTTTGGGGATGCGGCAATCGCTGAAGCTGATGGCGGCGGTGTCAGAAGCTTTGATACCCAGTTTCTTTTCGAGGCGAGTGATGCTCATTCCTGGAGTGCCATGTGGGACGACGAATGACTTGATCGCCGCTTTGCCTAGTTTGGGGTCCATCGTTGCCCAGACGACCACACTGTCAGCCCGGGAGCCGGAAGTAACGTAGATTTTTTCACCGTTCAGGACGTAGTGGTTGCCCTCAAGGCGGGCTGTGGTGCGAATCGCGGCAGAATCTGAACCGCATCCGGGTTCGGTAATGGCCATGGCCGCCCAAGTGCCTTTGAAGCGTGCAAGCTGCGCTTCGTTGGCAACTGCAGCAATGGCTGCATTTCCTAGCCCCTGACGGGGCATGGCAAGCAGCAGCCCCACATCCCCCCGGCAGAGTTCCATAATACCCAGACAGGTAGACAGATTGCTGCCATTTCGTACCCTAGCCGACGGATTCTGTGCCAGTCCCTTGCTGGCTGATGATGCTCCGGCTGCTTCAGGTGCGCCATCATTCATGCCATCCAGAAGCGCAGCCAGTGAATCCAGTTCCTTGGGGTAGGCGTGTTCTTCCTTGTCGTATTTGCGCGAAATGGGTCGAAAATAATAATCGGCGACATCCGCAGCCTGTTGCACCAATCCCCTAAACTTTTTTGGAATTTCAAGATACATGTCCGGTCTCTCCTGCTTTGGTTAGAGGTGCTGGCCGCCCCAAAGGACGGCGATGGAGCGAAGGTCACGGTACCAGCGTTCAACAGGGTGTTCCTTGGTAAATCCATGACCGCCTAGCAGCTGTACCCCCTGGGTTCCGATCCACATGGCCTTTTCAGCGCAGAACATGCGGGCCAGATAGGCTTCCCGGTGAAAATCTGTGCCTTGATCCGCTCGGCTGGTGGCTCGCCAAGTCATCAGGCGCATGGATTCAACCTCAATGGCCATTTGGGCAATCAGAAATGCGACTCCCTGACGATGGCTGATGGGTTCACCGAAGGCATGACGTTCATTGCAATAGGGGATGCTATAGTCCAGTACTGCCTGAGCGCAGCCGGTGGCCATAGCGCACCAGGCCAAGGAGCCATAATCCAGAAAAGTACTCCAGGAAAAGGCATCATCGCCTAGTCTGGCTGAGGTTGATACCGTGACATCCTTAAGAAATAGATCCGCAGTTTCACCAGCTTTAAGGCCCATGGCGGGAGCGGGCTTCCACTGCAGCCCCTTTTGGCCGCCTTCTATCAGGAACAGGCCCGGACCATCAGGTGTCTGGGCTGCCACCAGAAAAAGCTCGGCGGTGCGGGCGGCCAGAACCAAAGTCTTCTGGCCGTTGATCCGGTAGTGGTTGCCCGACCGGCTTGCGGTTGTCGAGAGTTTGAACGGGTTAAAAAGCGCACCGGGTTCCATAACGGCCATTGTTGACTGCAAGGGTTTTTCTTCGGAAACAAACTCAGGCAGATAGCGGGCCTGTTGTTCGGCACTGCCCCAGCGGGTCAATGCATTGGCCACCGAGACCGGAGCAAGGAGTGCAGCCGTTAGGCTGAAGTCTCCATGTGCCAGGGTTTCAGCGATCAGTGCCTGAGTCTGTGATGAGGCAATGGAGGCGACTCCGCCGTAGACATCACTGACCGCGTAGTGTACGAGTCCAAGCTCACCGGCAGCATTACGGAGCTGATCAGGGAATCGGCCAGCCTCATCAGCGGCATGGGCTACGGGCCGCAACTGATTCTCGGCAAATTTTTGCAGCATGTTGGTGATCTGCTGTTGTTCGTCATCAAGCGACAGATCGAAAAGCTCCGGCTGGGGAGCAGAAGATAGTCGGGCGCGTGGTCCACTCCGGTTCTGAAAATGGCGCAGTGTTGTGCTGCTCAAGCGGAAGCCTTCACGGCTTCCCCAGTAGATGATGCGTTCCATTGGGCTGCGGATGCCCGTCCGATCCGGCCATGCAGATCCTGAGATCCGGTTCAGTACCGATAAGCCCAGAGCCTGTAAACGTGTTCGTGCCATGATTGATGACCTCCTTGGTACACTGCATCAGTCTGCTTGAACAAATCCTCTGAATAAATGGCCAGATCGACATACAGGTCAAGTAACAGAGTCAATTGGGGAGAGGAGGTTTGACATAAAAAGACGGTTAAGTGAGAACTCTTGATCTTGAGATATGAATGGGGATGCATGAACAGCAGTAATTCCATAATTTTCTCTAATCCGAAATAAAGATTCGTAATTGATATTCGGACATACTGAATTGTTTGGTTATGATTCGTGGTACTTTTCAGGATTCAATAGTGTTGTTGTTTACAGATATCCTGCCAATATATAAGGCAAATTCTTGGAAATTCATAAATCGTTATTTCTGGACAAGATCTGGAATAAGGTCTGATTGCTGAAGAAATAACTGGATTGTGTATCGGGTTTTTCATTTAATTTTCACTGGATGCTCTTGCTTGGTAATCTACAATGGATTCGTAGGTTTCTGGTTTTTGGTTGTCTTTGCTAATTAAATAACCGCTTGTTTGTGGATATGCTGCAAGATCAGCTGAAAGGCTTGTTGAGCAAGATGGGTTGATGTATCCGCCATTCGTGAACGAAAGATTGAGTACCAATTGGTGCCTGAATGCTTATTAAAGAATGGATAGTTGAAGTTGTTGCATCGGTTCATGCGCGAATCTGCAGTTATTTTGTGGATGAATTCGCAATTCAGATCGGCGAGATCGAACAGCCTCCTGCCGAACATGAGACTCTTGATATTTGCGGATTAACAGCCGTGATTGGTGTGGGAGGTCCGGCGGGTATCCTGATTGCTTTTAGCTATGAACAAAGGCTTATTGATGAATTGTATGAAAGAATGACCGATGGTATGGATGTCCAGCCTGATGAGAAGAAGATGTATATGGAGTCTGTTGCAGGCGATATTATCAATACGATTGTTGGTAATTGTACTGCCGATCTGCAGCATGGACGCCAT
>JAJZHM010000053.1 GCA_021804485.1 Pseudomonadota bacterium
GAACTGGTACAACATGAGCCGAATATCGGTATTGACTGGGTGGTTGAAGAAAACCTTGCTGAGTTGGTAGGTCTGCATCCGAAAGTTCGCAAGGTCATCCCGGTGGCCTTAAGGCGTTGGCGCAAAACGCCGTTTGCTGCTGATGTTCGTAGGGAATATCGCTCCTTTCAGGAACAGATCACCCGGATCCCCTATGAGATTATTGTTGATGCACAGGGACTGCTGAAAAGTGTCTGGCTGATGCGCGGATTGGCAGGTTTGCGGGCGGGTCTGGACTGGAACAGTGTTCGTGAGCCACTGGCAAGCCTGTTTTACAACCAGAAATATGCGGTTGCCAAAGAGCTGCATGCGGTTGAACGCAATCGCCAGTTGCTGGGACAGATTTTTGGGTATGAGCCAAAAGGTATGGCATATGTGCAGCTTACTCTTGGGGGCGATGCCTTGCATCAACATGCTTTATGGCTGCTCCATGGGACGACTTGGCCAACAAAGCACTGGCCTGAGTCGTATTGGCGACAACTCATGGAACTGCTCCAGCAAGCAAACATCTCGGCGCTTGTTCCCTCCGGTTCGGTTGAAGAGCGGGCTCGTGCCGAACGGCTCTGTTGCGGGCTGCCCCTGATGCACGTTTTGCCCCCCCTGTCGCTGAAGCAGTTGGCAGAATCACTGGCGACGGCGCGCCTCGTTGTAGGTGTTGACAGTGGTCTTGGTCATCTGGCCGCTGTCATGGGACGCCCGGTCTTCGGGCTGTATGGCGCAACAGACCCGATCCGAACTGGGATGATCGGTCAAGGTGTTGTCAACCGGCACGCTGGGTTAGCGTGCAGTCCCTGTCGAAAAAAGACCTGTGTTCTGAGTCCCAAGGGCATGGTAGAGCAGCCATGGCCTCCCTGTATGGCAGCGCTCCGCCCTGAAATGGTCTTCGAGTGGATCAAGGAGCAGTCCCAATGAGCCTGGTTCCTGTTTCTGCGGTTATTATTGCTCTGAACGAAGAGCAGCGTCTTGAGGACTGTCTCGCATCCTTGGCATTCTGCGCTGAGATTCTGGTTGTAGATTCAGGCAGTACCGATGCGACCGTTGCTGTTGCCCGTTCCTATGGGGCTAGAGTCCTGCAGCAGGAGTGGTTAGGGTTTGGGGCACAAAAACAGTGGGCTGTCGAGCATGCACTCCATGACTGGGTACTGTGTATTGATGCAGATGAGCGTGTCTCGGAGCAGCTTTCCCTCGCCATCCAGCGGCATTGCGGCCAACCCGGCATCCACGCTTATCGCTTTCCTCGTTGCAATTTTTTTCTGGGGCGCTATCTCCGTCATGGGGAAGGCTACCCGGATTGGTCGCTGCGCTTGTTTGACCGCCGACATGGGCGATGGTCCGATGATCCTGTCCATGAAAAAGTGATGGTGTCGGGCACTGTAGGCAACCTGACTGGTGATCTGGTGCATGATTCGGCAGATTCTTTGCATCATTATCTGCAAAAACAGAACCGTTATACCACACTCCAGGCTCTTCGTTGGGATTGCAGATCAAAGCGGAGCGTTGTCTTTTCAATGGTGTTCAGTCCCTTGGTACGATTCTTCAAATTTTATTTCATACGGCTCGGGTTCCTTGATGGTTGGCCTGGTTTCATTCATATCCTGATCGGATGCTTAAACAGTTTTTTCAAATATGCCAAAATCTACGAACGACAACGCCAGCACAAGCTGGCATCACGATAAGCCGGCCGGTATTCCCCGTCAGCCAGTTCCACGCCGGATTTCGACCTGGATAGTGGTTCTGGTTCTTTGGCTTGTTCACTGGCTGCCATTCCGCTTCGTGCGGTTGTTAGCGACGATGTTGGGAACACTGCTTTATCTGCTGCCAACATCGAGAAAAAGGATTGGACTGCGTAATCTGGAACTCTGTTTTCCCGAGTGGTCCTTGCAGGAGCGTCGACGCTGTTTGCACCGCCATGTGATTGAACTGGTCAGCATGGTTCTGGAATATGGCTATCTCTGGTTCTCAAGTCCGGCACGATTGCGAAAGTTGATGCCGATTGAAGGTCTGGAACATCTGCAGGCACTAGAAGGACAGGCAGTTATTCTTTGTATGCCTCATTTCGCCGGACTCGATTTCGGTGGGTTGCGTATTTCCATGGAAACACCGGTCGTGAGCATGTACTCCAGACAGAAAAGCGGGGATTTTGATGCCTGGGTGGAAGGACGGCGTTTGCGGTTTGCAACGGGCAAAATTGTTTCCCGTCAGGATGGTATCCGTCCAGCCCTAAGGGCCCTTCGACAGGGATACCGTTTCTATTACCTGCCGGATCAGGATTTTGGTACCCGCGATGCTGTGTTTGTTGATTTCTTTGGTGTTCAGGCGGCAACCATTACTGGCATGTCACGTATGGCTCATGCAGCAAGAGCCAAAGTAGTCCCCTGTTATCCTCGTCGGGAGTCCTGGGGATATACCCTGGTGATTGAGCCACCGATGGCGGACTTCCCAACCCAGGATCTTAGCCAGGATACCCGTCGTATGAACGCACTGATCGAACGCCAGATCCTGATCAGACCTGAGCAGTACTTCTGGTTGCACAAGCGCTTTAAAAGCCGCCCACCGGGGCAGCCGGGTTTGTATTGATGGGTGGTGGTGAGATTGCCGGCGGAGTTGTGCTTGGTGCCGGGGCAATTGGGGCGGTTGCGCTGGATGCCGTTGCTGCTGGGGCCTCAGCCGCTGAATCCTGTGGTGGAGAAACATGAATGAGGTCAGAGTGGGCGTCTGGATCGGTTGCAGTCGTTAGTGTCCCTGTTGCCTGATTAAACCAGGCTTGTCGGATATCGGCAGGCATGCTCCAGCCTTTTTCTGGCTGACCGGCAAGTGCCTCTTTCATGAAGGCGTTCCAGATCGGAACGGCAGCTACACCACCGAATTCACCAGGACCAAGTCCTTTGGGTTCGTCAAATCCGACCCAGGTGATCGTGACAAGATTTGGGTTGTATCCATCAAACCATGCATCAAAGGCATCGTTCGTCGTCCCTGTTTTGCCAGCCAGATCACTACGACCTACAGCAAGTGCGCCCCGGCCTGTACCATGGAGAATTACGTCCCGGAGCATGCTGGTCATCATATAAGCCACTGAGCTGGAGATGACTCTGGGTGCATGATGGTTGATCTGTGTCGGGGAACAGGTCTCTGAACATGCAGAAAGGGAACTGGCCAAATAGATTGTTTTTCCCTGGGTGTTGACGATATGGTCGATAAAATAGGGGTTGATCCGGTAGCCCCCATTGGCAAAAGTTGCGTAACCGGTTGCCATCTGGATGGGCAACATATCGGCAGTACCCAGTGCCAAGGTTAAATTTTGCGGCAACTGGCGGGCAGGAAGTCCGAACCGCCCCAGATAGTTGATGGCATAACTCAGGCCAACAGACTGCAGTACCCGGATAGAGACCAGATTACGGGACAGGTAAAGTGCACGACGGAGTGTGATGGGACCCATGAATTCACCATCGTCATTTTGCGGGGTCCAGACTTTGTCTCCAAAAGTGAAACTGAGTGGCGCATCATCGAAAATAGACGCTGGTGAGTATCCCTTGTTTAGGGCGCTGGCATAGATAAAGGGTTTCATCGAAGAACCAACCTGACGACCACCCTGAGTGACCCGGTTAAACTTGCTGGAGAAGAAGTCGAATCCCCCGACCAGAGCCTGCACGGACCCATCCCTTGGATCCAGCGCGACCAGAAGCCCTTGAGCTTGCGGTAGTTCGGCAAGTTCCCAGCCAGAGGGACTTTGCAGGCAGCGAATGATATCACCGCGATGCACAATCTGGTGGGCAGTTTTGGGTTCTAGTCCGATACGTCCATCCGCAAGGGCTTTACGCGCCCATTTCAGGCCATTCCAGTTCAGGGTGATTTCCTGTCCATTGCGCAGCTGCGCGCGCACTGAGGTATCCGAGACATCCTCAACTTCAGCCGGGTACATGCCATTGATGATGTGATAGTTTTCCAAAGGTGTCTGGCTGGCACGACCTTCAGGGCCACGGTAGCCGTGACGATGATCGTAGGCAACAAGGCCAGTCCGGACAGCATCGTGTGCGGCATTCTGCCGGTTTGCCAGCACGGTCGTGTACACCTTCCAGCCCGAAGTGTAAATGCCCTGACCAAAGTGTTCCACCAGTGTGTCCCGAACCATTTCGGCGAGATAAAGGCCCTGCACCTCAGAGATGGTGCCGCGGTAGTTCAGTCCAAGCGGAGCCTGTACAGCCTGTTGGTATTGAGTGTCCGAGATGTAGCCAAGCGTGTGCATGCGACCGAGAATCCAGTTTCTGCGTTCAATGGCCCGTGGTGCGTCATCGACGGGGTTATAGCGGGAAGGTGCTTTCGGAAGTCCGGCGATCATGGCCAGTTGGGGCAGGGAAAGTTGGGAGATGTCCTTGCCAAAATAAACCTGGGCGGCTGCTGCAATACCATAGGCCCGATGACCGAGGAAAATCTTGTTCACATATAGGGTTATGATTTCCTGTTTGGTCAGGGATCGCTCAATTTCATGGGCGAGAAGAATTTCGGTGAATTTCCGTGAAAAGGTACGTTCTCTGCTCAAAAAAAAGTTTTTGGCAACCTGCATGGTGATGGTAGAGCCGCCAGTCCGGATGCTCCCGGTGGTCAGCAATTCCCATGATGCACGTGCCAGTCCGCGCGGGTCGATGCCTTCGTGGCTAAAGAACCGGTCATCTTCAGCTGAGGTAACCGCCTTGATGAACAGGGGTGGAATCTGGCTGAAGGCAAGGGGGCGTGTGTGTTCGTCCCCGTACTCAGCAATCAGCCGGCCATCCTTGCTGAAGATTTGCAAGGGTGTCTTGAAGGTGACATGTTTAAGCGTATTGACATCGGGCAACTGGGGCAACAGATACAGAAAAAATCCAGAAGCGATCAGCAGGGTGGCGCTGACAGGAAGCAAAACCAGGGCCAGAAGCAGAGGAAAGCTGTGTAATCGTGACGAGTTAGGCATGTTCAACGGATCGTCCAGTATCTTTATAAAAACTTGCTATGCTGTAATGGATTATATGATGAATCCGCATTTGTGCGTGCAATTTGCAATTGTAGTGTTCGTGGTATTTAATGTAATCGGAGATACAATTGGTTTATCTCCCTATTTGAAAAAAGAAAAGGAAGCCGAGACGTGTTGTCTTTTTTTGGAAAGAAAACCAGTGACCAGATAGGACTTGACATCAGTTCGACAACCGTCAAGCTGCTCGAGCTCTCGCGACAAGGAAACCGATACCGGGTTGAGACCTATGGTATTGAAAATCTTCCTGACGGAGCGGTTGTTGAAAAGAATATCAGTGATATCGAGGGTGTTGGCGAAGCGATATCCCGTCTCGTTGCACGGACTAAACCGCATAGCCGAAAAGTGGCGGTTGCCGTTGCTGGTTCTGCAGTGATCACGCGCATTATCGAGATGGATGAAAACCTTAGCGAGGATGAGCTTGAGGAGCAGATCCGGATGGAAGCGGATCAGTATATACCCTATCCACTTGATGAAGTGGCGCTCGATTTTGAGGTTCTTGAGCCAGTCCCCAATGCACAGGAACGGGTTCGAGTGCTTTTGGCTGTTTCCCGTATTGAAAACGTTGAAGTCCGCAAGGATGTGCTGGAGATTGGTGGGCTGGTTCCCAAAACCGTCGATGTTGAAGCCTTTGCCATGGAGCGGGCCTTTGAACTGATGGTTGATTCGATTGGCGCGCGCGAGGGCGTAACAGGTATTTTTGATATCGGGGCAACGGTAACAACCTTGAATGTCGTACATCAAGGTCAGATTATCTATTCCCGTGAGCAGTTGTTTGGCGGGAAACAGCTGACTGAGGAAATTCAGCGTCGCTATGGTTATTCCCCGGAAGAAGCGGAACATGCCAAAAAACACGGTGGACTGCCGGATGATTATGAAACAGAAGTGCTCGGTCCATTCAGAGAGGCGCTTTTTCAGCAGTTGCAGCGCTCCCTGCAGTTTTTTTATTCAGCCAGTTCGTTTCGTGAAATAAACCAGATGGTCCTGGCCGGCGGAGCAGCGAGCATTCATGACCTTTGCCATCTTTTTGAAGCGAAGCTGAATATCCCAGTAAGTCTTGCCAATCCCTTTGTGAATATGTCGCTTTCGCCCCGGGTCAATGCCACTCAGCTCAGCAGTGATGCATCAGCCCTGATGGTTGCCTGCGGCTTGGCTTTGAGGAGTTTTGACTGATGGCAAGGATCAATCTTCTCCCGCATCGCCAGGAGCGTCGCAAAGAACAACAGACGACTTTTGTTTTGGTATGTGCCCTTGTAATGGTTGCAGCGATTACCACGGTTATACTGTGGAATCGTGTGGTTGTCGACCGACTTGATTTGCAGAATCAGAGGAATCAGTTGATTGATCAGCAGACTGCGACGCTGGATAAGGACATAAAGACGATTGATGATCTCCAGAAGAAAAAGGAAGATCTGCTCAAACGCATGGAGGTCATTCAAGAATTGCAGGGGACCCGCCCTGTGATTGTACGTATTTTTGATGAAATGGTGCGCATCATGCCTAATGGCGTTTACGTGACCGATTTTGAACGCCACGGTGACGGCTTTCATATTAATGGGGTAGCCAATACCAATAATGATGTCTCGACACTCATGCGCAATATTCAGGCATCAGCGTGGTTCAAGGATGCAAGCCTGCAAAATGTACAAGCATTGCCGGCGGCAGCTGGCAGCAGTCCTTCTGACGGCGCAAACAGTCACAAGAACGCCTTCAGTATGAATTTTGCATTGCAATTGCCTGATAGCCTAAAGGCAGGAGCCGATGGCAAAAAGGGCAAGACCAGTGCTGGGAGCAAGCCGGATGGTGGCGCATGAATCTTAACTCGTTGAAAGAATTGGATCTGCAAAAGTTACTGGCAACAGCGCGTAACCTTGATCCGGAGCG
The DNA here is from genome assembly GCA_021804485.1 of Pseudomonadota bacterium. Lineage (GTDB taxonomy): Bacteria > Pseudomonadota > Gammaproteobacteria > Pseudomonadales > Moraxellaceae > JAJXWR01. The sequence goes on from JAJZHM010000053.1 coordinate 6,926, forward strand.
AATGGGGTCTTGGCCACTTCCCTTTCGAGCGGCAGTTTGGGTCTTTATTGCTCTTGCGGTTTTGGCGGGAGGCTGGGAGTTCATTATTTCAGATAATGAAACACAGTTGAATCAGGCGCGTCAGCAGGAAGTCAGTAAGAAAAATGATTTTGAAAGCAAAGCCTTCAAGGCTGCCAATCTTAATCTGTACCGCAAGCAGCTGGCGGATATGGAATTGACTTTTGGTACCTTGCTGAAACAGTTGCCCAAGGAAGCTGAAGTTCCCGGACTTCTGGAAGACATCAGTCAGACAGGGCAGGGGAGTGGGCTGGATTTTGATTCAATTACCTTGTTGCCCGAGGAACGCAAGCAGTTTTATGCCGAAGACCCAATCGATGTTCGTGTCCGTGGTGACTATCATGCTTTTGGAAGTTTTGTGAGTGGTATAGCAGCGTTGCCACGTATTGTGACCTTGCACGACTTCCGGATCAGTCCGGTTGGTGCTGCACGTTCACCTGGAGATAACAGCCCGCCACTTCTTTATATGCAAATTACTGCCAAGACGTACCGTTATCTCGATGAAGATCATGGTAACAAAGACAAGGGAGGGAAGCATTGATGAAGTACCATCACCTTGTTCGTCTCCTGCTTTTGGGTGTGGTCTGTACGCTTCTTGCGGGCTGTAGCCATCAGTCCAGTCTGGAAGAGTTACAAACAGAACTCAATTCCATAAAAATGAAACCTCGTGGTCGCATTGAGCCGATTCCTGAGCCGATCACCGTGCCGAGTTTTATTTATGCGGCCCATCAGCTGCGAGCTCCTTTTACCCCGTATGTTCAGGAACCACCTTCAACGGATATCAGTGCCCGGAAAGTGGAGCCGGATCCCAACAGGCCTCACGAGGCGCTTGAGCAATATCCGCTTGAGAGTTTGGCGATGAAGGGAACACTGGATTGGGCCAAGTCGGGTGGCGTGCAACAGGCCATTGTGGAAGACCCGACTGGACAGGAACATTTTGTGCATGTTGGGAATTATCTTGGAAAGAATCAGGGGCGCATTACGGCAATTACTCCGCATGTCTTGAGTGTGGTTGAGATTGTTCCGGATGGGCGAGGTAGTTGGGTTGAACGCCCGAGATCCTTGGATTTGAATGAGCGCTGAGTGTGCCGAGAGTGAGGGAGCCTGGATTTATGTTGATTAAATGCTTGAAATTCAGTGGTCAGTACGTTGGGGTACGACAAAAGACCGGACGAACTGTACACCTCTTCATGGGGCTGGTGCTCACGGTGTGTCTGCGATTGGGGTTTGCGGACACGGTTGCGCTGCAGAACGTTCAGGTCAGTAATCTGCCTAATGATGAAACGCAGATCATTCTGAGCTTTGACGGAACGCCTCCGGATCCGCACAGTTATGATATTGATCGGCCAGCCCGGATCAGCGTCGATCTTGATGGTGTTCGTAGTGCCCTCAGCAGCAAATACTGGAGCCTTGGGATGGGTAACGCCCAGTCCATGACGGTGCTCAGTACGCCCATGCGTACACGATTGATCATCAAGTTGGGACAAATGAGTGGTCATCAGGAAGTGGTGCGTGGGCATGAGATGGTGATTCGTCTTGGCCATGAGGCCAAAGTTGCTGCAGCGGCTGCAACCTCTGCTTCCGTTCCTGCATCATCACCTTCTCCACAAAATTCCGCTGCAGAGCGTTCAGGCTCAACGGACGTAACGGATATCTCCTTTCACCGGGGAGCCTTGGGTGATGGTCAGGTGCAGATCCACCTAGCGAACTCAAGCATGATGGTGGATGTACGCCAGGTTGGAAAGAAAATTATTGCGCGTATTCCTGGAGCAGAAATTCCAAACCGCTTGCAGCATCGTTTTGATGTTGCTGATTTTGCAACACCCGTTCATATGATGGTGGTATCGCAGGATCGTCGTGGTGGGTTGGTTGTACTTGAGCCGCAAGGCGATTATGAATTTCTGTCCTATCAGGCTGATCGCAATTTTACCATCAGTGTCAAGCCGCTTACCCAAGAGGAGAAGCAACGCAAGAGCGAGTTTACTTTTACCGGCCAGAAACTGTCGCTCAATTTCCAGGATATTGATGTTCGCTCGGTGTTGCAGTTGATCGCTGATTTTACCAATATGAACCTGGTCGCCAGCGATACCGTTACTGGAAAAATCACCCTTCGCTTGCAGAATGTTCCTTGGGATCAGGCACTGGATCTGATTCTGAAAACGAAAGGGTTGGCCAAGCGGACAGTCGGTAATGTCATGCTCATTGCCCCTGCTGCTGAAATTGCACAAAGAGAGAAGCAGGAACTTGAGGCCAACAAGCAGGATGCTGCACTTGCGCCTTTGCATACTGAGTTTCTGCAGGTCAGTTATGCCAAATCTGCCGATCTGGCACCGCTTGCCCAGAAATTGTTAACCACGCGCGGCAGTCTGAGTACTGATTCCCGTACCAATATGCTCATCGTCAATGATACAGCCCAGACGATGGAAAACATCCGTGATCTGGTGCGCAAGCTGGATATTCCTGTGCGTGAAGTTATGATTGAGGCCAAGGTAGTACTTGCCAATACCAGCCTTGACAAGGAAATGGGGGTCAGTTGGGGTGTCGATGGTGCTCAGACCAGTGGCAGTTCTGCACTGGTTTATGGTGGATCAAACCAGACCTTGCTGGATAACCAGCAGTGGTTTAATAACCAGTCGATCAACCCGGGGTTCCCTGTACCCAGGACGATCTCCTATCCGCAGAACCTTGCCGTTGACATGAGCGTCCATCAGACCGGTGGTTCCTCGCTTGCCCTAGGCTATATCACCTCAAGTGGCAACCTGCTCAGCCTGGAGTTGTCGGCTTTCCAGTCGGAAGGTCATGGTGAGGTCGTCGCCAGTCCGAGGGTCATGACCGCGGACAAGACATCCGCGACCATTGCATCAGGTCAGCAGATTCCTTACCAGCAGTCAACATCAAGCGGGGCGACATCCACGTCTTTTATCAGTGCAGTCTTGTCGTTGAAGGTCACTCCAAGTATTACTCCGGATGGCCGGATCCAGATGAATCTGTCGGTTCATAAAGACTCACCAAGTACTGCCGTGAGTAACAATCAGCTTTTGATTGACACCAACAGTATTGATACCAACGTACTGGTCAATGACGGAGAAACGGTTGTACTCGGCGGTATTTATCAGACTTCGGTGACTCGAGGTGTTCTGAAGGTGCCGCTGCTTGGGGATATTCCTTATCTGGGTGCGTTGTTTCGTAAAGATACAGCAGTCAGTACCAAACAGGAGTTGCTGATCTTCATCACGCCCAAGATCTACCATGATGTGTCCAGTGCTGCCGGGAATTAAGAGAATCTTTCTGGTCGGCCCCATGGGGGCCGGCAAAAGCACCCTTGGCAGACTGCTCGCGGATGCTCTAGGGTGGACTTTTGTGGACTCGGATGCGGAGATTGAGCGCAGGACAGGGGCAGATATTCCTTGGATCTTTGATGTAGAGGGAGAGCAAGGATTTCGGGACCGGGAAGAGTCCGTCATTGACGCACTGAGTCAGGCTAATGAGATTGTTCTTGCGACCGGAGGAGGAGCGGTGCTTCGAGCCAGTAATCGAGCCCACCTCCTTGACCGTGGTCTGGTCATTTATCTGGCTACATCCATTGAGCAGCAACTGGAACGAACAGCCCGTGACCGGCACAGGCCCTTGCTTCAGAACGATCATCCTGAAGAGGTTCTGAAAAGGCTTTTTGCCCAACGTGAGCCCTTGTACCAGGAAGTGGCACATCTTGTCATCAATACCGAATCGGGTCAGGCACGAGACGTCCTGCACAGAATCCTCAGACAACTACGAACCATGGCAGATCAAGCCGAATGAAGCAGCGCCGCTGAAATTTCTGGTATACTTTTATCCCTAAATCGCCGGAGGTGTCTATGCGCGAAGTTCGGGTTGTCCTTGGAGACCGATCCTATTCAATTCATATCGGTGCAGGTTTGGCTGCAAATCCTGAGCTTCTCCGTACTGCCTTGCCGGCAAAGCGAATTTTGCTGGTTAGTAACAGCACCGTAGCGCCGTTGTATGCTTCGCCTCTGATGCAGCAGATCCATGCTTTGGGACGGGAAGTGCATTTGTTTGAATTGCCAGATGGAGAGGCGTATAAGGATGTTGCCCATATCCAGGGCATCTATGATGCGCTTCTGCGGCTGGAAATGGACCGACATTCCTGTATTCTGGCTTTGGGAGGAGGTGTGGTTGGCGATATGGCTGGCTTTGCAGCGGCAACGTATCAGAGAGGCATTGCCTTTGTGCAGATGCCAACAACCCTGCTCGCGCAAGTGGATTCAAGCGTTGGTGGAAAGACAGGTGTGAATCATCCGCTTGGTAAAAACATGATTGGGGCCTTCAAGCAGCCTGCACATGTGCTCATTGATAGCCAATTTCTGCAAAGTTTGCCTGATCGGGAGTTTTGTTCGGGTCTGGCGGAAGTGATCAAATATGCGCTGATCCGTGATGTTGCGTTTCTGTCCTGGCTTGAGTCGAACATGGTTCGTCTCCTTGCCCGGGATCAGGAGGTGCTGGAGGAGGCCATTGCCCGCAGTTGCCGCCATAAGGCTGAAATTGTCATGAATGACGAATTGGAGCAGGGGGAACGTGCTTTGCTGAACCTCGGGCATACGTTTGGGCACGCGATTGAGACCTTTACAGGCTATTCTTCCTGGTTGCATGGTGAGGCGATCGCCGTTGGCATGTATCTGGCTGCCTGCTTCTCTGCCTCCATGTACGGATTATCCATGGAAACGGTTGAACGTATAAGGGCACTGTTTGAGCTGGCGCGGTTGCCGGTAAATGCTCCAAACCAGATGAGTTCAGAAGATTTCCTGCGCATTATGCGTCATGATAAAAAAGTAAAAAATGGTTCGATCCGACTGATTCTGTTGCCGGAATTGGGTCGTGCTGAAGTTGTGGCTGTCGATGAATCAGTCATAAAGACACAACTGGATCACTTGATGGTGAAGTACCATGCTTAATGGGTGGCGTTTGCACAGCCTTTCCTGGTTTTTGCTGGCACTGGTTTTCATTATTCTGTATGTACACTGGGCACCCCCCTTGCAACAGATTGAAAGTCAGCCTCTTGATCTGGCTCCTGTCCTGAGCCCTTCACGGCTGATTGCCAATGTCCGGGATCTGGGCACGTTTGCAGCGACGATGGTTCCTCCCGTTCAGGCCGAAGAGCCTCCTATGGCTCAAGCAACTTCACTTGCAGAAATGACCAGTACGTCTTCCATCAGTCCACCCGTGACGGAAGCTGCTGATTTGACCTGTGTTGATGAATGGTGCCACAGTCTTTCCTGGTGGCAAAAACAGGCAGGCGATCACTGGGTGGATCAGGTTGTGGTCCTATCGGATCGGATGAAGGCAGTGAATTATATCCAGACGCAACCGGATTCCAGTCTCTTTAGCTACTTTCCTGTCAACCGGTCGACAGGGGTTGTCTGGATCGTGGTTTTTGGCGATTTCAGGAGCAAAACCGAGGCGCAGGCCATTGGCGAGGTTCGTGACTTTGGACTTCAGGCAAAGCCTTTTCCCAAAAGTGTGGCTGCCATTGTGGAGGAATTGCATTCAGCGGATCAACAACAGAGGACGTCTCAACTCCCTGTTCAAGGATCCTTGGGCATAAAGTCTACAACACCGGATGCTTCACCCGGTGTTCCTGGAGTGGACGAACCCTTAGGGCTAAACCGAACTACGAACCAAGCACCGAATGAATAACGTCAACGATATCTTTTTCTGAAACAGGCTTGCACAGATAGGCCTTGGCGCCTTGGCGCATGCCCCAGAATTTGTCGCTATCCTGGGTTTTGCTGGTAATCATGACAACGGGTATATCCGCAGTTTCAGCTGTTTTCTTGAGTTCACGAGTCGCTTGGAAACCATTCAGTCCCGGCATGACGACATCCATGAAAATGAGGTCGGGACGGTGTTCCTGGGCGAGTTTAAGGGCTTCGTTGCCATCGACCGCTGCCCATACCTGATGCCCGTGTTGCACCAGCAAACGCTGCAGGGCAGTCTGTTCGGTTGGGGAGTCTTCAACGATTAGAATTCGAGCCATAATGTACTCCTCTTAAACGATTAGGGAAGCATAGCAGTATTTGGGGGAAATGCCTTCTAGTCATAGGCGCCCATCCCAGACAGGCTTTGCGCCAGTTCAACCGCATGATGATCGGAAAGGCTGGAGATATAATCCAAAGCGCGCAAGCAACAACTGTAAACCGAGTCAGCCGGCTGATGGACTTGGGCAGACAGCATGTCAAGCAGTCGACCGTGCCGAAAACTTAAGGGTTCGCGACGAAAGTCGGCCAAACTGGCTTCGACAAAGTGTTCCAGAAGCACGCCCAAGGTTGAATAGGCTCCAAGTTCAATCTGAGCTTTTCGGGGGTTTTTGAAAATCCGCTCACTTGCCAGCATTTTGGCCTTTTGAATGCCATCACTGAGGTGGGAGGGGACTTGGTCCAGTAATGCCCCCTGAAACTGGCCACAGAGGAGATTATTTTGGGAATGGGCAAAGCATTCAGCGACAGCCTGTACAAGAATGTTGAATGCTGCGCCCCTCAAAGCTGCAATGCGATGTTGGTCGGTCGAATGGGCAGAACCGACTTCAGGTGGGATATCGGAATGGTTCAGGATGCCGATCAGGATGGGTTCCACATCCTTGTAGGGAATAATGCCCATTTCGATACCATCTTCCAAGTCAATCAGGGCATAGCATATATCATCGGCTGCCTCCATAAGATAGGCAAGTGGATGACGACACCAGCGATCTGTCCCGGTCTCGATCAATTCGAGCTGGCTGGCAATGCTGCGCAGGATACCTACTTCAGAATGATTGCATCCGAATTTAGGTAATTTGCCTTCATTAGGCTGCCCACGTCCGGTCCAGGGGTATTTAAGATAGGCTCCCAAAGTGGCATAGGTCAGTCGCATGCCGCCAGAAAAAGGATGATGCTCGGTTTGGGTCAGAATCCGCAAGCCTTGAGCATTGCCTTCAAAATTGATCAGATCATGGGCTTCGTGTTGGGGCATGGCATCCAGCAGGGATTTGCGTTCCGGGGAGCGAAACCATTCGCGGATGGCAAACTCGCCAGCATGACCAAAAGGAGGATTGCCAATATCATGGGCCAGACAGGCAGACTGGATAATGGCGCCGACATCAGCACTGCTTATTCCGGGAGGAAGCTGATCATGAAGAAGCTCAGCCGAGAGTTGGCCAAGGGTTCGGCCTACGCAGGCAACCTCCAGCGAGTGGGTCAGGCGGGTATGAATCTGATCATTACGGGCGAGGGGGTGAACCTGGGTCTTGCGGTTCAGTCGCCGGAATGAAGCACTAAAGACAATTCGGTCATGGTCTTTATGAAAGGGGCTTCGGGCCCGTTCACTTCGGCGCGGAGATGAACCCAGCCGGTCAGAACGGATGAGGGTGGTCCAGGACATTGGGTTCATAAAAGAGCTACCGTTCATGATTTAGCAATTATTGTAACCGATTCCGGCCTATTCGGCGGAAAAGACCACAGTTTGTATTGATTGTGGTAATCATGCTAATTGGTTATAGTTCAGTGATGAACTTGTCTTTTAAGGTGGTCAAGGAGCATAGGGCGAGGAGATGTCTGAGACTCGCCGGGTTTCAGGAAACAGGATGACTTTAAAGGACCTCGATAAACGTTTGGAGAATGGATCATGTTGCGTCGCATGATGATCATGCTTGGAGTTTTTGTTGCAGTGGTTGCCGCTCTTGGAGGCTACAAGGCTATGCAGATCAAGGCAATGATCAAGAAGTTTGCTGCGATGAAGCCTCCCCCGGTTCATGTGGCCGTGACGACCTTGCAGGAGCAGTCCTGGCCGCAGACGATTAGGGCGGTAGGAACATTGAGAGCTCTGCATGCCGTCGATCTGGGAACAGAGGCCCCCGGTCTGGTGACTCAGGTCTTCATTCAGTCCGGTTCGTATGTGCATAAAGGTCAGATTCTGGTGCAGCTTGATGATCGTCAGGAAAAGGCTCAGATCGATCAGGGCAAGGCTGCTGTGGCGCTCGCCCAGAGTAATGTGCGTCGGGACCAGTTGCAACTGAAAGATCATGCTCTGGCGGCAGCTCAACTGGAGACTGACCGGGCTATTTTGGAAGAACAAAAGGCACAACTGATTGCGGAGCAGGTGGCCCTTGACAAAAAAGCCATTCACGCTCCTTTTGACGGACGTGTTGGGGTTGTTTCCGTCAATCCGGGACAGTTTATTAATAATGGGGATCACATCGCGCATCTAGAGAGTGTGGATCCCGTTCTGGTTGATTTTTCCCTGCCTCAGTCACAAATTCCAGCCGTTCATCTTCATGATCCGATTGATGTGCAGGTGGACGTTCTGCCTGGACAAAAACAGACAGGCTCGGTATTGGCATTTGATTCCGATGTCGATCAGGTTACCCGCAATATTGTGGTCGAGGGAGACCTGTCCAGTGACCGGGGGCGCCTTATTCCGGGGATGTTCGCCCGGGTATCGATACAGACAGGAGACCCCGTTCGCTGGTTGACCTTACCCCAGACGGCTGTTGTCTTCCACCCCTACGGTAATGTTGTCTTTGTTACGGATCATCCGGTCCACCAGGGAGAGCAGGCCAAGGTTCATCAGGTATTCATAAAACTTGGCGATACCCAGGGTGATCGCGTTGCCGTACTGCAAGGCATCAAGCCGGGAGAAACCGTTGTTACCTTGGGAGGGCAATTGCTAAAAAATGGCGATACGGTCCAAGTCGATCAGGCACATGCGCCTTCGCAGGATCCAACGCTTGCAGCGCCGAACGAGGAATAAGACACCATGGTACGAGCAACCGATCTGTTTGTCCGAAGACCTGTACTGGCGACTACCCTGAGTTTGCTCATTCTTTTTCTGGGTCTCAGATCGTTCAGTTTACTGCCGGTTCGTGAGTTTCCGCGTACCGATAATGCAGTCATCAAAGTAACGACCATTTACACCGGAGCCGATCCGTCGCTGGTGGCCGGATTCATAACGACACCCCTTGAAACAGCGGTTGCCCAAGCGGAGGGCATTGACGACATGACCTCCACGAGCACCCAAGGTTCAAGTGTGATCACAGCCAATCTGAGGTTGAACTACGATCCGAACAAGGCCCTGACCGAGGTGACCACCCAGGTCAATTCGGTGCTGAATCAATTGCCCCAAGGGACCTTGCAGCCGATTATTTCGGTTACGGTTGGTGATACCCTTGATTCCATGTACATTGGTTTTTACAGCGATCAGTTGGCCACCAACAACATCACTGATTATCTCATTCGGGTGGTTCAGCCCAAACTTCAGTCCGTTGATGGAGTTCAACTTGCAGAAATTCTGGGAAAACGCCAGTTTGCCATGCGTGTTTGGATGGACCCGAAGAAACTGCAGGCTTATGGTCTGAGTGCTGCTGATGTTGAAGCAGCGCTGGCCAGCAACAACTATATTTCCGCAGCCGGACGTACCGACGGACGAGAAGTTACGGTCAATCTCACCGCCAATACCGGACTCACCAGTCTTGACGATTTTAGGAACATGATTGTCAGGCAGTCCAAAGGGCAGATCGTCCGATTGGAGGATGTCGCCCGGGTGACTCTTGGTGCCGAAGATTATGATACCCAGGTTTCCTTCGATGGGCGTCGCGCTGTCTATATCGGTATCAAGGTGGCACCTACGGCGAATCTGCTGGATGTTGTCCACCGTGTTCGCCAAGTGATGCCTGATATTCAGCAACAACTGCCTGAAGGGCTCAAGGCTAATGTTGTTTATGATGCAACCAAATACGTCAATAGCGCGATTCACGATGTTG
>JAJZHM010000054.1 GCA_021804485.1 Pseudomonadota bacterium
GCTGTTCAGCTATGTGGCCCTGACCCAGGGAATGAAGCACTTTTATCGCAAGCGCTGGGGTTGGCAATAGAGTAAGGGAATCTATTTGGGTTAGGGATCGGCAGGCAGACGGGTTTGTGCGCGTGGATGGGCCTGATCATAAACCGTTGCGAGATGCTGAAAGTCTAGGTGGGTATAGATGGCGGTTGTGCTGAGCTGACTATGACCCAGCAACTCCTGAATAGCTCGCAAGTCTCCACTTGACTCAAGAAGATGCGAGGCGAAGGCATGCCGAAGCATATGAGGGTGCAAATGCATGCCAAGCTGAGCAGATAACTGTGCCAGCCGCTTTTGAATGGATCGGGGTTGGAGTGGTTGACCTGTTTGCGAGACAAAAAGATGCGATGTATGGGTTTTTATTTGGGATCTTTTCTGCAGCCAGAGGGTTAATGCCTCAAGCGCTTTGGTGCCGACGGGGACGATACGGGTTTTCTGGCCCTTGCCGGTGACCCGTATGCTCGCAGAGGTACCCCAGTGCAGATCATTGGTGCATACATCGGTCAGTTCCTGCAGACGCAGTCCACTGGAATAGAAAAGTTCGGTCATGGCCCAGTCACGTATGCCCAAAAATGTACCTGATTGAGCTAACGAGCTGAACAAATGGCTGAGTTGGTCAACATCGGGGACGTCTGGTAATGTACGGCCAGTGCGCTGCAGCTTGGGGATGGAAAGCGGCATCGATTGAAGTTCAGGAATGTCGTTCCAGAAATGTCGCAGTGCTGCGGATACCCTTCTCAGACTGATCGTCTTTAAGCCCTGTTGCCGTTGTTGACCCCAAAAGAGCAGGATAAGTTCACTTGAAAGCTGGCTCCATTCAGCGATTCCTTGCTCTCGAAGGAAACCTGCCAGCTTTTGCAGATCGGAAAGATAGGAAGCCAGAGTGCGAGTGGCAAGTTTACGACTGCCTTGCTGACGCCGTGCATACATATCAATCAGACTGTCAAGGGAATCCATATTTTCAGAATCCATCGAGCAGTCGGGCAAATACATCCCCCAGAAAATTGACAAACAATGTATCCATCGAACTGCGAAAGTGTTCCCGTTCTCGATGCCCAATCGCCAGCAGTCCGAGTGATTTCTGATTGGGGAGCGACAGATGCAGGACTGCCGCTGAACCAATCATGGCGCCATCAACACCGAAAAGATAATCCAGTTCATCAATGCGAAGCAGACCACAGATGCTCGGAGCGCGCAGTAACAAGGGAATACGGTCCTGGGCATGAGACAGTGTGTCAATACGTACGCCATCAGGAATGGGTACGAGACCCGTAAAAAGAATCAGTTGCATGAACTCAATACTGAAGTCTTCCTTGAGGCCATGCAGCAGTACGGCAATGAGTTGGCTAAGGGTGTCAGCTTGCAGCATATCGAGAGTTAGTTGACGTATGCGTGTAAAAATCAGGTCATTATCCCGGGCAATATCCAGTAAACGGTCAAGGTGACTACTTAAGGATTCATTGCGCTCGCGCAAGGCAGTAATCTGGCGTGCAACTAAGGAAATGGCCTCGCCGGTTTCATGCCGCAGTTCCTGATCGGCGAGGACATCAGGGTGTCGTTGAAGAAAATCAGGATGTTGCTTCAGGTATGCAGCAATATGGGCATCGCTGAGTGAGGCAATGAGATCAATATTCTCTGAAGACATCGTCATATTCCTGACCAGTATGGATCGCTGGATACCAGTTTAAAGCAAATAGGTGCTTCCTGCAGCCTAATGGCACAACCTTTCCCATGATTCTCCTTGGATCAGGGCTTTGCGTAACCACGAAAAAAAAGCCAGTTTCTGTTCCTGATTTTGGCTGTAACCAACCCCGCCAACATGAAGCCAAGAATGATCAATGATCTGGACGGGATGTGTCTGTCCAGTGCCAGGATTGGGGACGGAAATGTTTTCGGAATGAGCAAAGATCATGGAGCGGGCATCGAGTTTATGATAGTAAGAGCGCCACAATCTTCCACCAGTATCCAATTCCAGCGAAAAATCATAGAGAAAATTGGACCGCATATTCTTGACTGTTTCAGCTTGGTACGCACAGTAGCCAGCCCAAAGAGACCAGCTTGGGGCGTGACCGGTATTCCGAAGACCATAACAGTACTGATTCTGAAGTTTGTTGCCCATATCCCAGGGACGGATGGGCAGCAGATCATGGTCAATGAACGCCACATGTACTGCGCCAAGCTTTTTGATCAGATGGTGATGAATCCAGGACATCGCATTGCCATGTGAACGGTTAACATGTTGGGTTGGATTGTTGGGTAAAGGCAGATAGATAACGTTTTTTTTCAGGCACAGTGTTTTTATTTCGGATCGCTTGCTGGGGTTGCGAGAATTATCACAAACCAGCAGTGTTCCAGATTTAATAAATCTATGGAATAGATCAATTTGCCAAGAAAGAACTAAGGGTTGCTCAAACGCAATACTGATGTAGAGGGTGTCTGCCGAGTGCAGTTGCCGATTAAGTTGTGTCAGACAGGGTTCCAGTTCAAGAACATGCTTTCTCAGGAACATGGATAGGCCGATTTCATTACGAAGGTTTTTAATGCGGTGTATATTCATGGCCAATCAATTCCCTCAAAAACAAACATTGGTTACACTAAACAGACAGTGAGGCTGACGCTTGCTTCCAATGTCGTTTAAACCTCAATTCAGTATAACGTCTGGGCGGAAAAATTCATGAGTCATCAGGACAAGTTATGGGGGGGGCGCTTTCAGGAACCTACCGATCAATTCGTTGAGCGATTTACAGCTTCAGTGCTTTTCGATCAACGCATGTATCAGCAGGACATCCTCGGATCGCTGGCACATGCACAAATGCTGTGTCAGGTTGGGATTCTCACGCAGGAAGAGTGGCGTGCCATTGCTGATGGGCTTAATCAGATTCGTCAGGAAATCGAGGCAGGGCAATTCGAGTGGCGGATTGATCTTGAAGATGTACACATGAATATTGAGGCGCGTTTGACTGATCGGATTGGCTTGGCTGGCAAGAAACTACATACCGGGCGATCCCGCAATGATCAGGTTGCAACGGATATACGGCTGTATATGCGCGATAGCCTTGACGGCATCCGGGAACTGCTGCAACGCCTGATGCAGACTTTGGTTGATCGTGCTGAGGAAGAAGCCGCAACCATCATGCCCGGGTTTACCCACTTGCAGGTTGCACAGCCCGTTACTTTTGGGCATCACCTGATGGCTTGGTTTGAGATGCTCTGGCGTGATGATGAACGACTTGTCGATGTGCGTCATCGCATCAACCGTATGCCGCTGGGCGCGGCTGCTCTGGCCGGAACCAGTTACCCGATTGACCGGATCATGACTGCACGTCTGCTCGGTTTTGAAGGTATCTGCGAGAATTCGCTGGATGCGGTATCCGACCGCGATTTCGCCATTGAATTCTGTTCGGCGGCCAGTCTAATCATGATGCATCTGTCGCGTATGGCCGAAGAGCTGGTCCTGTGGTCCTCCAGTCAGTTTGCCTTTGTGGAGTTGCCAGACCGTTTTTGTACCGGCTCATCCATTATGCCCCAGAAAAAAAATCCTGATGTTCCTGAGTTGCTGCGCGGTAAGACCGGCAGGGTTTATGGACATCTGGTCAGTCTGCTGACTCTCATGAAATCACAGCCATTGGCCTATAACAAGGATAATCAGGAGGATAAGGAACCGCTTTTTGATACGGTTGATACTTTGCAAGGTTGTCTGCGAGCCATGGCTGATATGGTTCCCCATCTGCAGCCTGATCGGCAACGTATGCGATCAGCAGCCTTACAAGGCTATGCCACAGCGACTGATTTGGCTGATTATCTGGTTCGCAAGCAACTGCCCTTCCGGGATGCCCATGAGGTCGTTGGAAAAATTGTCCATTACTGTATTGAACAGTCTGTGGAACTGACGGCCTTGTCACTCAATCAGCTGCAGCAGTTCCATAAAGATATTGGACCGGATATCTACGACATCCTCAGCCTTGAAGGCTCCGTCAGTCTGCGTACTCATGTTGGCGGCACGGCTCCGGCTCAAGTGCGGGAAGCCGTGCGTCGGGCTCGACTGCGTCTTGCCCAGGTTGCCGGGAGTTAAATCCCGGCTTCAGAGCGAAGAGCCTCAGCCTTGTCGGTCTGTTCCCAGCTGAAGGTATGCCATGATTCGCCCTGCTGCTCGATCAGTTCGCTGTTGCGGCCGAAATGACCGTAGGTTGCCGTGAGACGGTACATGGGGTGAAGCAGATTCAGTTGACGAATCAGGCCGTAGGGGCGCAGCTCAAAATGGTTGCGGATGAGATCCACCAGACGCTCATCACTGATTTTTCCGGTACCGAAGGTATTGACCGAAATGGATGTCGGTTCAGCTACACCGATGGCGTAGGAAACCTGGATCTCGCAACGGTCGGCAAGGCCAGCCGCTACAATATTCTTGGCAACATAACGCCCAGCATAGGCAGCCGAACGATCGACCTTGGATGGATCCTTGCCAGAGAATGCTCCACCGCCATGTCGGGCCATGCCACCGTAAGAATCCACTATGATCTTGCGTCCCGTCAGGCCACAGTCACCCATAGGTCCGCCGATTTCGAAACGGCCAGTAGGGTTAATGAAGAACTTTGTGTTTGGAGTTAGAAGCTTAGCAGGAATAACCTGTTTGATGATCAGTTCCATTACTCCATCACGTAAATCCTTGTCCTTGACATCAGGTGCATGCTGGGTAGAAAGAACGACTGCATCAATGGCAATTGGCACACCATTTTCGTAGCGGAAGGTGACCTGGGATTTGGCATCGGGTCGCAACCATGGGAGCAAACCGCTTTTACGGGCAGTCGCCTGACGTTCCATGAGCAGATGGGCGTAGGCAATCGGCGCTGGCATGAGTGTTTCTGTTTCGTTGGTGGCATAGCCAAACATCAGGCCCTGATCACCTGCCCCCTGATCTTCAGGCTTGCTTCGGTCAACACCCTGGTGTATATCTGGGGATTGTTTGCCGACCAGATTTAGTACGCCACATGTTTTTCCATCGAAACAGACATCTGAGGAGTTGTAGCCGATATCGAGAATGACCTGTCGGGTCAAATGCTCAAAATCGATGTTGGCTGTTGTGGTGATTTCTCCGGCAATGATGGCCACCCCAGTTTTGACCAATGTTTCGCACGCCACTCGGGCATAGGGATCTTCGGCAATAATGGCATCAAGGATGGCGTCGGAGATCTGGTCCGCCATTTTGTCGGGGTGACCTTCAGAAACCGATTCTGAGGTGAATACACTGTAATTGGACATGGAATGTCTCCTTTGTTCCGTTTGAGTCGTTTTTGAGTTGTTGTGCAGATCAGTTACAGGCCGAAGGAGCCAAAGCCTGCATGGCCTATCATAGCCGAGAATTGTAATTAGTTCAGCTTGTGGTTCCCAGAACGCTCTGATTGAGAGAAAATAGACCTTTGCTGAATGCGACAGGAGAGAAGGCAAGGTGACCCACGAACTGAAGCAGCGCGTGCATGCCAATGCACTACGGATACTGGCAATGGATATGGTGCAGCAGGCCAATTCAGGTCATCCGGGGGCGCCTATGGGTATGGCGGATCTTGCCGAAGTACTCTGGCGGGAATTTCTGGTGCATGATCCGAGCGATCCTTCCTGGGTCAACCGGGATCGATTCGTGCTTTCCAATGGCCATGCATCGGCTTTGCTTTACAGTCTTTTGCATCTTAGTGGTTATGATCTTTCCCTTGATGATCTGAAACAGTTCAGGCAACTGCATTCGAAAACCCCGGGTCATCCGGAATATCGGGAAACCCCGGGTGTGGAAACGACAACCGGACCACTGGGTCAGGGGCTTGCCAATGCTGTCGGTATGGCCTTGGCCGAGAAAATTCTTGCGGCACGTTTCAATCAGCCCGGATTGCCTGTGATCAATCACCGCACCTGGGTTTTTCTGGGCGATGGCTGCCTGATGGAAGGTATTTCCCATGAGGTCTGTTCCCTTGCGGGAACGCTTGGTCTGGGCAAGCTGATTGCCATTTACGATGACAATGGCATCTCAATCGACGGGGAGGTGGAAGGCTGGTTCAGTGATGATACGGCGTTGCGTTTTCGCGCCTATGGTTGGCGTGTGATTGGACCAATTGATGGACACGACCGTCTGGCCATTCAGGAAGCCTATCGGCAGGCCTGTGCCGACTCGGAGCAGCCGGTGCTGGTGATTGCTCGTACGGTCATTGGTCTGGGTGCTCCAACCAAACAGGGTCAGGAAATCTGTCATGGTAGTCCGCTGGGTCCGGATGAAGTCCGGCTTGCGCGTGAAATGCTTGGCTGGACTGAAGAGCCCTTTGAGATTGCCGCGACCGTCCGTGAAGAATGGTTGCAGATTGGTCGGGGGCAGTCGCTGCATGAAGAATGGTCTTCCTTATGGCTGCGCTATCAGGCCAGTTATCCCGAACGTGCCGCGCAGCTGAATGCTGCCCTGCAGGGACAGGTTGCTGCACAGTCACTTGATTCCTTCGAAACCTGGATTCGGGATGTTCAGGCTCGGGCAGGAACGCTGGCAACACGCAAAGCATCCCAAGACTGCCTTCAGCAACTGGGGCCCATGCTTCCTGAACTGCTGGGCGGTTCTGCCGACCTTGCCGGCTCCAATCTGACCCTCTGGAAGGGTGCTGTATCGGTTCAGAAGGAAGCCTCGGGCAACTATGTTCATTATGGAGTACGTGAATTTGGTATGGCGGCAATCATGAATGGTATTGCCCTGCACGGGGGATTCATCCCCTATGGCGCAACCTTTCTGGTTTTCGTGGAGTATGAGCGAAATGCGCTTCGCATGGCAGCACTCATGCGGTTACGCCTGATTCATGTACTGACGCACGACTCAATTGGTTTGGGAGAAGACGGCCCAACCCATCAACCCGTGGAGCAACTGGCCAGTTTGCGCCAGACACCAGGCCTTAGTACTTGGCGACCTGCTGATGCGACCGAAACGGCTGTGGCCTGGAAACTTGCCTTGCAGCGGCAAGGTCCAACAGCACTGGTGCTTTCGCGCCAGAACCTTCCTGCGGTTGTGACTGCAGCATCGGACCATGAGGATTGGCTGACCTGTATCGCCCGTGGAGGGTATATTTTGCGTGACAGCCAAGGCGTGCCGGATGTTGTTCTGATCGCAACTGGCTCAGAAGTGCAGTTGGCCCTTGCTGCAGCGGAACAACTGTCGGCACAGTCCTGTTCGGTACGTGTGGTATCCATGCCCAGTGTTGATGTATTTCTGGCTCAGCCCATTGAATGGCAACATCAGGTTATTCCCCCCAATGTTCGTCGTCGTGTGGCTGTTGAAGCTTCGTTGAAAGATTACTGGTATCGGTTTGTCGGGCTGGACGGGGCTGTTGTCGGCATGGATCGCTATGGTGCTTCGGGGCCGGCGGCAGAGCTGTACAACTACTTTGGTATCACCGTTGAAGCGGTGGTTGCCGCAGTTCAGGCGCTTTGATGCCCCTGAATCTTGCCATCAATGGTTTTGGCAGGATCGGACGCCTTGTCCTTCGCGCCTGGTTTGAGCGAGGCTGTCCGGATTGCGTCCACTGGAGCGGAATCAATGATCTGACGGATGCAGCCACGCTTGCCCATATGTTGCGCTATGACAGCACGCATGGGCGCTTTCCCGGGCAGGTTTCCTATGAAGATCAACAGATCACGATTGAGGGTCGTACGATTCCGCTGAGTTTCGAGCCTGATCCTGCACGACTGGCCTGGCAGAGTCAGGGCGTGGAGGTTGTTCTTGAGTGTACCGGGCATTTTCGTTCCAGAGCAGCGGCTGAAAAACATCTTCAAGCGGGTGCCAGTCGGGTGATTATTGCGGCAGCACCCTTTGATCCAGTCGATTTTCTGGTCGTCTATGGTTTTAATCATGAGCAGATCAAGGAAGAATACCGGATTGTTTCCTCGGTATCCTGTACCACCCATGCCCTTGTTCCGCCCCTGATGGTTCTGGACGAACATCTGGGGATTGAATCAATGATGGTGACGGAGGTTCATGCGGTGACCTCGGATCAGCATGCTCTTGATCACGTTCATCGAGATCTCCGTCGGGCACGTGCTTGCGGGAGTAATATCATCCCGACAACAACAAGTGCCCTGGGTGCCTTGCGTCAGCTTTTTCCGGCTCTGGCGGATCGTATGGAGGGTCATTCCATCCGTGTGCCCACACCGAATGTTGCGATGGTTGAGATGACCATTCAGGCTCGCAGGAGCATTGATGCCGAAGCACTGAATCAGCTTTTCCTTGAAGCCTCCGGTTCACGCTGGCAGGGAGTAATGGCCTGGACGGATGAATTTCTGGTTTCTGCTGACTTTATCCATGAGCCTTGGTCCTGCGTCTTTGATGCAACCCAGACGCGCTCACTGGGCAACATGCACCAGGTGGTTCTCTGGTACGACAACGAGTGGGGTTATGCCAATCGTCTGCTTGATCTGTGTCTTTATATGGCAAAGTCTGGATGGCGATGATCTGCCGCACTGATCTGCTCCGTGCTAAAATGTCGGCCATGGCGCCACAGGAAAAGCGCTTTCAAAGGACTGGCCTATGTCAATCATCAAAATGTCTGATCTCAATCTTCGTGGTGTGCGTGTACTGATTCGCGAAGACCTGAATGTTCCCGTTCGTCAGGGAGCCATTGCCAGTGATGCACGGCTTGTTGCTGCCTTGCCGACCATCCGGCAGGCCATTGAACAGGGAGCGCGGGTGTTGCTATGTTCCCATCTTGGTCGCCCTAAGGAAGGCGAGTATCGTGAGGAGTTGTCCCTGCAACCGGTTGCTGACTATCTTAGTGCAGCTTTGGAATTGCCTGTTCCCTTGATTAAAGACTATCTTGATAAGCCGGTTGATGTCGCGGAGGGGCAGGTTGTTCTGCTGGAAAATGTCCGCTTCAATCCGGGCGAAAAGAAGGATGATGCTGAACTGGCCCGCAAATACGCATCGCTGTGTGACGTTTTTGTCATGGATGCTTTTGGTACGGCTCATCGTGCCGAGGCATCCACACATGGGGTTGCCCGCTTTGCCCGGGTTTCCTGTGCAGGTCCTCTGCTGGCCGCAGAGCTGGAAGCACTGGCTCGTGCCATGGATAAACCGGCGCGTCCGATGGTGGCCATTGTTGCTGGCTCCAAAGTCTCGACCAAACTTGATGTTTTGAATTCACTGGCCCAAATCTGTGATCAGTTGATCGTGGGTGGTGGAATTGCCAACACATTCCTGGCCGCAGCGGGATACAGCATTGGTAAATCTCTGTGTGATCATGATTTAATTGAGTCGGCACGCAATCTGGCGATGCGCGTGGCTGTACCACTGCCGGTCGATGTCGTCGTTGCGCGGGCACCCGAAAATGCACCTGATGATTTTCTGGATTTTGTACAGCAGGCGACCCCACGGGTCTGTAATGTGCACGATATTGCCGACGACGAAATGATTCTTGATGTGGGACCCCAGACGGCACAGATGTTTGCGGACCTGCTTGGACATGCGCGGACTATTTTGTGGAATGGTCCTGTTGGTGTTTTTGAGGTTGATGCTTTTGGACAAGGTACTGAGGCACTGGCCAAAGCAATCGGAGAAAGCCATGCATTTTCGATTGCCGGGGGTGGTGATACCCTTGCGGCTATAGACAAGTACGGCGTTGCGCGCAATATTTCCTATATCTCAACCGGCGGTGGTGCCTTCCTGGAATTTATCGAGGGGAAAACCCTGCCTGCTGTCGCTGCTTTGCAGTCGGCTGCCTTTGGTCAAAAACAGGAGGAGTACAAATAATGGCACTCATCAGCATGCGGCAGCTACTGGATCACGCCGCTGAGAATGGTTACGGCGTTCCAGCCTTTAATGTCAACAATATGGAACAGATGCGTGCCATCATGGAGGCCGCTGATCGAACTGATGCTCCGGTCATTGTGCAGGCCTCAGCGGGCGCTCGCAAGTATGCTGGAGCTCCGTTTTTACGTCATCTGATTCTGGCTGCGATCGAGGAGTTCCCGCATATTCCGGTCGTCATGCACCAGGATCACGGAGTCAGTCCTGCTGTATGTCAACGATCAATTCAGCTGGGTTTTTCCTCGGTCATGATGGATGGTTCCCTCGGTGAAGATGGTAAAACCCCAATGGATTATGCCTACAATGTTCGCGTAACCCGCCAGGTGGTTGATTTGGCTCATGCGTGTGGGGTTTCCGTCGAAGGGGAAATTGGCTGTCTTGGTTCTCTGGAAACCGGTCAGGCAGGCGAGGAAGATGGAATTGGTGCGGAAGGTATCCTAAGTCACGATCAGTTGCTTACAGACCCTGATGAAGCTGCCCGTTTTGTACATGATACAGGCGTTGATGCGCTTGCCATAGCTATTGGCACCTCGCATGGTGCGTACAAATTCAGTCGCCCTCCCACAGGAGACATTTTGTCCATTGAGCGGGTACGCGCCATTCATGCCCGTATTCCGGATACCCATCTTGTGATGCACGGCTCCAGTTCAGTTCCGCAGGAGTGGCTTGCCATCATCAATCAGTACGGTGGTGCGATCAAGGAGACTTATGGTGTTCCAGTGGAACAGATCGTTGAAGCCATTCGTTTTGGGGTGCGCAAGGTCAACATTGATACGGACCTGCGATTGGCGGCAACAGGCGCTATCCGCAGGCATATGGGGAAGCACCCTGAAGAATTTGACCCCAGAAAATATCTCAAGGATACCATTGGGGCCATGCGGGATATTGCTATTGCCCGTTACGAAGCCTTTGGAACAGCGGGGCAGGCGGCTAGGATCAAGCCCATATCGCTTGAGGCCATGACCGCGCGCTATATGTGATGATCCACCAGAGGTATGCGAAGGTGTTCGCATACCTCTGCATGCCGATCAGTACAGGACACGTGTACGGATCGTACCTTCGATTTCCTGCAGTTTCTGCAAGGCTACTGTTGAGTATTCCGCATCAACATCCATAACCAGATAACCCACTTCTTCCTTGGTCATCAGCGTTTGGGCACTGATATTAATGTGGTTCAGTGCAAAAACCTGGTTGATGGCCGAAAGGACGCCCGGGATATTGCGATGAATATGCAGAAGACGATGTTTGCCTTCTTGCATGGGAACGGCAACTTCAGGAAAATTAACCGAAGAGAGTGTGGTGCCTGTATCGGAATAGCGCACAAATTTCTCGGCAACTTCCAGTCCAATATTGGCCTGTGCTTCAAGGGTTGAGCCACCGATATGGGGGGTCAGGATGACATTATCCATGCCGCGTAACGCCGACTTGAACTCTTCGCCATTCGCCTTGGGCTCAACAGGGAAAACATCTACGGCTGCGCCGGCAAGATGCCCGGAACGCAAAGCGTTGGCAAGGGCCTCGATGTCAACACAGGTGCCACGAGCCGCATTGATAAAGATACCGCCTTTTTTCATCTGGGCAAACTGTTCGGCACGCATCATGTTGCGGGTCGAGGTGACATCCGGCACATGCAAACTCACGACATCCGCTTGAGACAGCAGTTCATCCATGCTGCCCACCTGTCTGGCGTTGCCGAGCGGCAGTTTGGTCACAACATCAAAATAGATGACATGCATGCCAAGGGATTCAGCAAGGACTGAGAGTTGGGAACCAATGGAGCCATAACCGACGATGCCAAGAGTTTTTCCACGGGTCTCATACGAACCTTCGGCAGATTTGCTCCAGCCGCCGCGGTGTACCAATGCATTCTTTTCAGGAATGCCACGCAGCATCAAAATCAGTTCAGCCAGTACAAGTTCCGCAACCGATCGCGTATTTGAATAGGGTGCATTGAATACGGGAATGCCACGTAACATGGCAGCCTTAAGGTTGACCTGATTAGTGCCAATGCAGAAACAGCCTACCGCAATCAATTTCTGGGCTGCTGCAAAGACCTTTTCAGTCAGCTGGGTGCGTGAACGAATACCCACAAAATGGGCATCCCTTATTTTTTCAATCAGTACATCCTCTTCAAGGGCCGTTTTCAGGTACTCAATATTGGAATAGCCCTGATTATTAAGCACGTTCAAGGCATTCTGGTGAACTCCCTCAAGTAAGAGAAAGCGAATCTTGGATTTATCCAGAGAAAATTGACTCATGACACACACGACCTCTCGCAGAAGAAAAAACATCCCACCTCATCACAGGTACGAGGTTACCATAACGCGGTAATCTTTGGACTGCAAGGATGGGCCATGCAGTTCTTACTCAAGTTAGCTGAGACAAGCAGCATCCTGTCTCAGCTGGATGAAACCAGGTCTCCACGCAAGGCATTGGTTGATATGGCTTCGGAAATTTTGACCGGCAGTATTGTTCCGGGACAAGGGGGGAGTGTTGTGGGAACGTGTACCAGTCGGGTATTTTCAGCTGTGCCGACAATACCCTGTTCTAGCCGATCCGAGACTCCCTCGATCATGATGTTTTGAATGGTTCCGACCATGGCTTCTGTTTTCTGGCGTACTGCCTCAGCGAGACGTCCTTGCAGCACGGCAAGGCGTTCCTTCTTAACGCCCATCGGAACATTGTCTTCGTACTCGGCCGCAGGTGTTCCGGGTCGGGGTGAGTAGATGAAGCTGTAAGAAAAATCCATCGAAACCGTATCGATCAGATCCAATGTGTCCTGAAAATCCTGATCGGATTCACCAGGAAAGCCTACAATGAAATCTGATGAGATATGAAGGTCAGGCCGGCTTTCCCGCAAGGCCAGAACTGTATCAAGGTAGGCAGAACGGCTGTGCAGACGTTTCATCCGGCTTAAAATCCGGTCCGAACCGGACTGGACAGGCAAATGCAGATGCGAAACCAGTTGCGGAATATGGCGGTAGGCATCAATCAGTTCCGGGGTGACTTCACACGGATGGGATGTTGTGTAGCGAATCCAGCCGATTTCAGGTATGGCAGCCAAATAGTGCAGCAACTCGGCAAAGGGAATGATCTGACCGCGATGATTTTTGCCTTTGTAGGCATTGACATTCTGTCCAAGCAAAGTAATTTCTCGAACGCCATGCCGAACAGCATGGGCGGCTTCCGTTAACACATCATCCAGCGGCCTTGAAACTTCTTCCCCTCGTGTATAAGGCACAACACAGAAGGAACAGTACTTGGAGCATCCCTCCATGATGGACAGAAAAGCCTTGTGTCCACGAATTGTGGGCTCAGGAAGTGCATCAAATTTTTCAATGGACGGAAAGCTGACATCGACCACTGGCAGACGCTGTGTTCGGGTAGCTTTGAGAAGATCTGGCACACGATGCAGCGTTTGTGGTCCAAAAATCAGATCAACAAAAGGGGCGCGCTTGAGGAGTTCGTGACCCTCTTGGGCCGCAACACAGCCACCCACACCAATCTGAATCTCAGGACGCAAGGTTTTGAGCTGGCGCCAGCGACCGAGTTGCGAAAACACCTTTTCCTGGGCCTTTTCACGGATCGAACAGGTATTCAGTAGCAGCAGATCAGCTTCTTCGGCCTGATCCGTTGAGACCCATCGCACCGAATCACTGCCGGACTCAATGAGGTCACGCAGACGCTGGCTGTCATACTCATTCATCTGACAACCTTGTGTTTCAATAAAAACCTTCTTAATGGACATTCTTGGACCACAAATACCTGATTGAGACTTCTTTGGCTATTGTACGGCATACGGCCGTGATACGCAGCATCAACCAATCGAGCAGAGCAGGTTTAAGACTAGATTTTGACCACTTTGCGACCAAGGGGCTATGGGATTGGCCCGAACCATTTTCCTCACCTCAACAGTTGGTCATCGAGCATGCACATTTAATTTCACACAAGTGTGCAGAATATCCGATTACAATTCCGGCATGACGGAAAGGGAGAAATGCGTGTCTAGAGCGCTACGGTTGGGAGGGGTTCTGTTCTGGCTACTGTTCGGCGGTTTTGGTCGTGCACAGGCCTGGGATATTGTCGATGCACATGCCGCTTACGGAGGAGGGCATTATGCTCAGTTGCAGAAAATGGCTGACTCTTCAGACGGTTTGCTGCTGGGTTCCTATGTACGTTACTGGGCGATTCTGAGTAAAATTCACACCATTGATCCTGATGTTGTGCAGCATTTTTTTGCAGCCAACAAGGGCAGTTGGGTCTCCGAAAGTCTGAGAAGGGCCTGGATGCGTGAATTGGCCACGCGTCAGCAGTGGGTTGGCCTCCAGCAGGAATATCAGCAACTGACTGCTCCGTTTGATGATGGCCAGTGCCTACTCTGGCAAGCCGATGCGGCACTTGGCAACAAGCCTGATGTCCGGCAGATTGCCGCTTTCTGGGCGCAACCCGATGCCTGGGATTCCATCTGTACGGCAACAGCGAATCTGATGGTACAGCAGCAATGGATTACAGCACGACAATTATGGGGACGGGTGCGAACGGATCTTGATCATGGCAGGGTTCAAGAGGCTGTACATTGGTCGCAACAGACTGAGGCGCCCCTGTCGTCCCAGGATGTATCCCTAGCGGAACAGGATCCTGAGCAATTTCTCAGTCAGGCGCAATTGTCGACGCGCCCCGGGCAGGAGCTGGCGCTCTTTGCTCTGGCCAAGCTGGCGCGAACACGGCTGGATGAAGCCATTCGTCTTGCTCCAGAAATTTTTAAGGAGCAGCCTGCTTCGGTGGCCCATCATGGCTGGCAGATTTTGGGCTTGCAGGCAGCCTTGCAGAATGATGTTCGAGCCCAGTCCTTCTTTGCACGGGCCTTGCCGCTGGATTCGGTTCTAGCCAGAGCCTGGAGGATTCGTGTTGCTATACGTCAGACGGCCTGGAGCGATGTCCTCAGGGCGATTAACGATCTTCCAGAGGACGAGGCCAGTCAGAGCATATGGAAATACTGGAAAGCTAGGGCTCTTTGGAATCTGAACCAGCATCAGGCAGCACGCCATCTCTGGGCAGAGATTGCCGTTCAGGATGATTATTATGGACTTTTGTCCCGAAATCGCATGGGTCCCCTATTACTACCTTCTGTGCATCATGATGCGATTCCCGAAGTTGTTGATGAAGTGCGAATGAAGGCAGGTATCCGGAGGGCTCTTGCCTTGCATGCGGCTGGGTTAGGTCGTCTGGCTTATCTGGAGTGGAACTGGGATGTTCATGACATGGATGATGATCATCTTCTGGCTGCTGCCGAGGTCGCTGCCAGGGAAGGATGGTATGACCGGGCCATTTATACAGCCGAGCATACCCATCAACTGACCAGTTTGCACCTGCGCTATCTGACCCCTTTTCGTGATGTGCTGGAAGGCTACTCACGGGAACTTGGTCTCGATCCGGCATGGGTTTATGGGCTGATCCGACAGGAGAGTCGCTTTGTTGTTGTGGCGCATTCTGGCGTCGGCGCGGGTGGGCTCATGCAGTTGATGCCCCAGACGGCACAGTGGGTCGCCAACAGGATGGGATTGCATTATCACGCCGGAATGGTCAATGAGGTTGGCGTCAATGCCCAACTGGGAACGTACTATCTGAAACATATTCTTGATATGCTGGGAGGGAACCCGGTACTCGCAACGGCTGCCTACAATGCAGGTCCACGACGGGCTCGGAGCTGGCAGGAGAATCATCCAATGGATGCCGATGTCTACATCGAAACAATTCCTTTTGCCGAGACCAGGGACTATGTCAAGAAAGTTATGGCGAATGCTGAGCACTATACCCAATGTCTTGAACCAAATCATGATATGGTTTTGCGGCTCGCAGAGATACCGGCGGTAGGGCAGAATTCCTTGAATGGACCGTGAGGAAATGACACTATGCGACAATCTGAAGCTGAACTGAGCCGTTTCAGGATGCGTGAGAAACTGATTGGCAAGCATCCCGAGCGTTTTGTACACAGTCCAAACTGGCGCGATGGGGTGTTTCACAATCTCGATGCGGGTGATCGGGATGCACGTTCCATTGTTCGCTGGCTTCGAACTCGTAGCCCTCAAGCCTGGCCGACCTGGCTGGAAAACGATGCGGTTGATCCGCCTGTAGAGCGATTAAGCACATCGATGGCAGACTGGTCGGTACACTTCGTAAATCATGCGACGGTTTTGTGGCAGATTGGTCCTTATAATCTGCTGACCGATCCGGTCTGGTCCATGCGGGTTAGTCCTTTTCGCTGGATTGGTCCACGACGAATCAGGCCTCCCGGGATTACTCTTCAATCCCTGCCACCCATTGACCTGATTCTGTTAAGTCACAATCATTACGATCATATGGATCTTGATACCTTGGCTTATTTGCATGAGCGAGATCGCCCTTTGGTACTCACGGGTCTTGGTAATGGCTATTATCTGCGTCGACGTGGGATCACACATGTTCATGAACTCGACTGGTGGCAACACGTTGACTGGAACGGTTTGAACATTCACTATGTACCCAGTCAACACTTTTCCGGACGGGGAACGGGTGATCGCAATCAGGCCCTCTGGGGCGGATTTGTTGTGGATTCTCCGCATGGATCGGGTTATTTTGCTGGTGATACCGGCTGGGGGAGTCATTTTGAGGCCATTGCCAGAAGGTGGCCCGATTTCAGGCTGGGTTTGCTGCCGATAGGTGCCTATGAACCACGCTGGTTTATGCGGCCTGTACATATCAATCCCGAAGAGGCGGTTCAGGCTCATAAGCTTTTGCGTATTCAAACATCCGTTGCTATTCATCATCGTACCTTTCAACTAACC
>JAJZHM010000148.1 GCA_021804485.1 Pseudomonadota bacterium
AGCACCATCAGCACAGCGACGAACATGGTGCGCCATGGTGCGCGTAAAACGGCATCCACGATCGGGTGATACAGGCGAATGAGGCTGCGACTGATCGGGTTCGCATGTTCTAATGGGATTTGTCCACGAATCCACAGACCCATGAGCACCGGCACCAGAGTAACTGCCAGCAAGGCAGCAGCAGCCATAACATAGGTCTTCGTATAGGCTAGGGGCGCAAACAACCTCCCTGCCTGGCCGTTAAGAGTCAGCACTGGCAGGAATGAAGCAGTGATGATCAGCAGACTGAAAAACAAGGCAGGTCCTACCTCAGTCGCTGCCTCGACCATCACTTGCCAGCGGGCTTCACCGGTCAGCCTCTCTCCTGGATGGGCCTGTTGCCAGACTTCAAGATGTTTGTGGGCGTTTTCGATCATGACCACAGCCGCATCAATCATGGCACCAATGGCGATGGCTACCCCGCCCAGTGACATGATATTGGCATTGATACCCTGATACTGCATCACCATAAAGGCCATAAGCAGCCCCATGGGTAAGGTCATAATCGCTACCAGCGAGGATCGCAGATGCCAGAGGAAAAGCACCGTCACCAGAGCCACCACCAAAAACTCTTCCAACAACTTATGGCGCAGATTATCAATGGCGCTTTGAATGAGTGCCGAACGATCGTAGGTGGGGACAATTTCCACCCCAGCGGGCAGGCTTTTTTGCAGTTCCTGCAGCCGCGCCTTCACGGCAGTAATTGTAGTCATGGCATTTTTGCCCGATCGCATAATAATGATGCCACCCACGACCTCTCCTTGACCATCCAGTTCAGCAATCCCCTGTCGCAACTCCGGACCAATGACGACACGAGCCACATCGCCCACATGGATCACCACGCCATCAGACGTTGTCTTAAGTGGAATAATGCGAAAATCGGACAACGTCTTCAGGTAACCATTCGTTCGCACCATATAACCGGATTCAGCGGTTTCTACCACTGAACCACCCACCTCATTATTGGCACGACGCAGGGCAGTTGCCACTTGATCAGGAGTAATACTGAACGCTGCTGCCTTAACCGGGTCGATCACGATTTGATATTGCCGCACCATCCCCCCAACAGTCGCAACTTCAGCCACGTTAGGTACCGTTTTTAGTTCATAGCGCAAAAACCAGTCCTGTAGCGAACGCAGCTGAGACAGATCATGCTGCCCTGACCGATCGACCAAGGCATATTCATAGACCCAGCCAACCCCCGTTGCATCGGGCCCCAGCGACAAACTGACCCCCTGTGGTAACTTGGACTGCACCTGATTCATGGATTCAATGACGCGTGAACGTGCCCAATAGAGATCCGTTCCTTCATCAAAAATAATGTAGACATAGGCATCGTTAAACATGGAATAGGAACGTACCGTCCTGGCGCCTGGGACAGCGAGCATCGCGGTAGACAGAGGATAGGTCACCTGGTCCTGCACCACCTGCGGCGGTTGCCCAGGGTATTGCGCTCGCAAAATCACTTCGACGTCGGAAAGATCCGGCAAAGCATCAACCGGAATACGCAACGTCGACCACAAGCCGATCGAAAACAGCAGCAAACTAGCCATGAGCACCAGCACCCGGTTCTTGACCGACCAACGAATAAGCTGGCTAAGCATTATCTGGCTCCTTTGCGGGCAGGGCTCATCCCCGGCATTCCCTGCAGAACCGAAGTCGATGCTGAAGGGGAAGGTGCATCATCTCCTGGAAGTGGGCGCACCGGCAGATCGGCAAGATTAGCCTCAGAATCCACTAAAAACTGTCCGGACAGGACAATGCGGTCGTGAGCCTGCAAGCCGCGCAAAACCCGAGTCATACCTTGGGCGCTATCCCCAACCTGTACCTGTACCGGCTCAAATCGTCCCTTATCCAGGGCAAGGAATACAATGCTTCGCTCGCCAGTCTCAAGGATGGCATTACTCGGAACCATGAGCTGATGTTCTTGCGGAGTAAGTGCGATGTTCACCTCAGCAAACATGCCTGGGTGCAGTTGCCGCTCAGCATCAGGAACGCGCATACGCACAATCAGCGTATGTGTAGCAGCATCCAGCGCCGGAAGAATATCAACGACATGACCCCTGACCAGGCGTCCTGTTCCGGCAATACGGGCCTCCATACCTTGCCCGATTCGAA
Organism: Pseudomonadota bacterium; assembly: GCA_021804485.1. GTDB lineage: Bacteria > Pseudomonadota > Gammaproteobacteria > Pseudomonadales > Moraxellaceae > JAJXWR01. The sequence goes on from JAJZHM010000148.1 coordinate 2,158, forward strand.
TTTGTTGTGCCTGTTGCTGGGGAACACTGGCTTGCAGCCAGACCGTACTTATGCCATTGATGCGTGCCAGCGTTTGCCCCTGCATCACCGTCATGCCATCACGAATATCGTAGGATAGCAGCACGCCGGCAATGGGTGTACGCACCGTCATGACATCCTGCACATGACGCTGAAGTGTGACCTGTTGCACCAGAGCTGCATCCATGCCCAGTTGCAGCATTCGCTCTCTGGCGACCGATACCAGCTCTTGAGGACCCTCATTCAGCAGTTGCAGGTATTCAGCCTGGGCAGCACTCCAGGAAGGGACGCGAACTTTAGCCAATGGCGCGCCTTGAACAAGAAAATCTCCGGCAGTATGCGGATAAGCTACCTCAACAAAACCCAAAGTACGCATTTGTACCACCGCCAGATCCCGATCGTCATAGTTAACACTGGCTTCGACCCGTAGCGATGGAGTAAAGGTTCCTTCCTTCACCGATCCCACACGCATACCCAAGGATTGCTGACGATCAGCCGAGATTTTAACTCCGGGAGGGGCGCCCACTGAAGCAGACTCAGAGTCTGCGTACTTGGGCAACAAGGGCATATCCATATAGGGGGATTTACCGGGATGATCAAAATGCTGATCCGGCTGCATGGGGTCGTACCAGTACAGCACCGCAGAAGGGGGACGATTAATTGGTTGTGTGGCCTGGGTATGTTCGGGGTGAATGTGCCTCATCCACAAAAAGGTTAGTCCCGAGGCCAGAAACGCCGTCAACAAGACCACAATCGTGAGCAACAGCAGCTTTGATTTCATGAAGATTCTCCGGGATTCATCGCGAATGCATAATGAAGCTGTGCCGCGAGACTATCCCTCTGCGCGGACAAGTCGTCTATGGAAAGCAACAGGTTACGTCGTTCCTGGCGCGCAGCAATGATGCTGTCGATATTGCCTTTGCCTGCCCGAAAATCGCTGGTTAAAAGAGCAATTTTCTGGTCAATCAGAGGGAGCGCATCGTGCAAAAGACGATGAACCTCTTGGCCCAAGGCATGCTCACGGCTCCATATTGTCTCAATCCAGGCCAGTTTTTCACGTCGCTGGTCTTGTAGCTTGTCTTTATTACCCGCCAACTGAGACTTCTTGGCCGCAATGCGCGGACCCTGGCGGTCATGGTAGAACACAGGCAAGGTGGTAGATACCGTTAAACTCAGCATGTCACCAAAAGCCGGGCCTCGATGCTGGTAAGCCAGACTCATTCCCCAATCCGGGATTTTGTCCGCATCGGCCTGTGCCAGCTCTGCCTGCGCGGTACCTACTGCGGCCTTCGCCTGCAAGAGCACCGGCATCCGGTCGACCTGGCTGCGTAATTGCTCCAGATTATCGCCCGCAAAAACCGGTTCCGGCCCCACCGCTTCTTGGCTACCCTCAAATCCAAGCCAACGGACCAGTTCAGCTCTGGCAGCGGTTAATTCAGCTTGTTCGCGATCTTGTGCATTGGCGAGCGTCTGCGCTTCAATTTGTGGAGCCAAGGCATCTGCCTCGCGCCCCTCACCAGATCGTAACTGAGCGCGGACCAGACCAACGAGATGATGGTTATCATCGATCTGCTGCATGATAACCTGCAGCCGCTGCTGGGCGTACCAGCAGGCGATCCAAGCCTGCGCGGCCCCTGTTCTGACTTGCACCCGAGTAGCCTCCAGTTGGGCTACCCGAAGGATGACCTCTGCCTGAGCTCTTGATTGTTCCGAGGCACGCTGGGCGCTGTTGCGAAAGTCTTGGGAAATGCCAACCACCTGTGCAGTCATGGCATCCTGCCCCATACTGTAGGCGGCTACGCTCCCCGTACTGGCTAAAGGGAGATTGCTAATACCGATAAAGGCCTGCGGATCGGGCAGTCGGCCCGCTGCATGCGCGTTTTCCTCGTCGGCCCGCACCATCTCCTGCGCCGATTGCACATCAGCGGAGTATTTGACCGCTGCCTGTACCGTTTCCTCGAAGTACAAACCAGACCAAACCGGAGCCGACAAGGTAGCCAGCAGGAACCCGGCGCAGGTCACTCTG
>JAJZHM010000055.1 GCA_021804485.1 Pseudomonadota bacterium
CGGACACGAGCACTCAAGCCGGATGTCTTTGGGCGTTGGAAATAGACCTGTGTTCGGCTGACAAAGATGCTCCATCACGGCTTTCGAAAACTTGCCCTGCAACAACTCAACCAGCGAAGCGATGGAGCCGGTGCATGCTTTCGCCAGTGACTGCCAGTGACTGCGCGACACAGGGGTAATGCCAATCCTGATTTGGTACAGACTGGACCCCACCACCACTGCGTGAATCTTACCGGGCTCAATTTTCAGATCAATGACCGAGCCGTTGCGGACATAGGTGCGCCCCCGTGGCAGACGGTTCGCAAAATCACTATAGGCTTCCAGATTTTCACACCAGGCCTTGCCCCAGAAGGTTTTGGCGATCGTTCTGCCTTCGATAAGCACCGGCTTCATGTCCTTCCCGGCCTTTTTCGCCTTCGCAACCGCCTTCTCCGCCTGAGCTCGCCGCGCAGCAGCCGGCACATAAGGTTTCCAGTATCCGTAACTCATGCAGTTATTCTCCGATGGAGTGGATATCGAGTCTGACCAGGTTGAGCAGTTCCGTATCGCTCATCTCGGTCAGGTTGATTTCTGTCCCACCTTCGAGGACATCCTGCACCAGTTGTTGCTTGGACCGTATCAGAGCGTCGATCCGCTCCTCAATGGTGCCGCGGCATACGAATTTGTGCACCAGCACATTGCGATGCTGACCGATGCGCCACGCGCGATCGGTGGCCTGGTTTTCCACAGCGGGATTCCACCAGCGATCAAAGTGGACAACATGTGAGGCTGCAGTTAGGTTCAGTCCGGTGCCGCCTGCCTTGAGCGAGAGAACGAAAAAAGGAGATTGCTCGTTCTCTTGGAACTGTTTGACCAGTTCACGGCGCTTGGCCACCGGCGTACCGCCATGCAATACCAGTCCTTCACGGCCAAAGATATTGCCCAGAAAAGCCGCCAGCGGTGCTGTAGTCTCCCTGAACTGGGTAAAAACCAGCATTTTTTCCTGCTTGGCTGCAACAATCTCTGCAATTTCTGCCAATCGCGCAAACTTGCCACTGTGTTCCGGTATCCAGGCACTGTCGCCGAGCCATTGGGAGGGATGGTTGCATATCTGCTTAAATCGCATCAAAAAGGCCAGCACCAGACCCTTGCGTTCGATACCCTCTGCTGTTTCCAGCTTGGCTGCCAATTCATCGACCGCAGATTGGTAAAGGGCTGTCTGAACAGAACTTAGCGCGACCCAAGCCATCACTTCCGACTTATCCGGTAAATCATTGATGATGCGCTTGTCGCTCTTGAGGCGACGCAGGATATAAGGATTGACCAGTGTACGCAGCGGGCCGTAATGCGACATATTTTTCGTTAGGCTGGCAAAGGCCTTCTGCGAACCCAATAATCCCGGATGGGTGAAATCAAAAATGGACCATAGATCGGAAAGACGGTTTTCCACAGGAGTGCCGGTCAAGGCGATACGTGCATCAGCTTGGAGTTGCTTGACCGCCTTCGTCTGTTTGCTTGACGGGTTCTTCAATACCTGCGCCTCATCGGCCACTGCCAGGTGCCAGCGCACCACCAATAGATTGGGCAGGCGCATCAGTGTGCCGTAACTGGTAATAACCAGATCCGTGTCTGCCAGACGCTCAGCATCGAGCGCATGCAGTTCATCTTGCGCCATGGAAGACGGGTGCGCGATAAGGCAGCGCAGCGTGGGCGTAAAACGGTCCGCTTCCTGTTGCCAATTGGCTAAAAGAGAAGCCGGAGCTACCAACAGGCTGGGTCGTGTTCGTTGCAGCGTGAGCAACAGCGCCAATACCTGAATTGTCTTGCCCAACCCCATATCATCGGCAAGACATGCCCCCAGCCCCATCCGGCTGAGCAGATGCAACCAGCGCACACCATCCTGCTGGTAAGGACGCAAGCTTGCTTTTAAAGCAGGTCCAGGGGTGACTGCAGCCAAGCCTTCCGGCGAACGCAGCCCTTGGAGCATCTCGGCCAACCAGTCTCCGGCAACAATTTCCGACCAGTCCGGATCAGCAGGTAAAACGTCGTCGATCGCTGCACCCGCCAGCAGGCGCATCGCCTGACCATAAGGCAACCCATCTGCCGTCGCCTCTTCGATACCCTGAAAACGTGCGACAAGTTGTGCGAGCCGGTCACGATCCACCTCAACCCATTGGCCACGTATCCATTGCAACCCGTTGCTTGCGGCCAGTAGTTGCTGAATTTCTTCGGGTGTCAGGGGCTCACCGTCGAGCGTAACAGCCATGCGAAAGTCAAGCAGCGCATCCATGCCGAGCAGCGAAGGAATCTTGCTGCCAACGGTGGCAGAGACTTTGGGGCGGGCGGGGCGATCCGCCGTCCAGGTCCTCGGCATGCGTACAACGATTCCCGCCCCTTGCAGTTGTGGAACATCCTTGAGAAAACGCACTGTCTCCTCGACACCCCAACGCAAAGGGTGATAGAGGTCACCATCATTAACCATCTCGTTCAGCCAAGGGCAGCGTTCTGCAGCCTTCTGCACCGGCACAAGCAAAGACAACAGTTGCGCCTTTTTCCTGCCCCCGGATAATTCGGTCATGGCTTGCGAAAGCGGCAGGTGCTGTGCCGCACCGGTGGCCGACAAACGCGAGGTGTACGTGGCGAGAAAAGCGAAAGGATATTCTGTATCTTTACGATTTTCGGCCAAGTTAAAATGCACACGCCCGACAAGATTCCAGGCCGGATTTTTCGCTTTAAGAAAATTATGCAGCGATCCACCACAAGCGGCCAGTTCAATCTTTGTTGCAGTCTCGATCTCTGCCCAGAGCGCAAGGAATGTATCCGGCACCAGATACTCTGCACCCTTCATCGGCGGAGCATCCAGGCACAGTTTTTCGAGAGTCTGTGCATCAGGTGCGGCGACAGCGATTTCTCCGTCTTCAGGCGTTGCCGTCAGTACCGTTACAAAGCCTGCTGCGAAGTCTCGCCAAAACGACCAGAGTGGCGGCAGAGCGGTGGAGAATTCCACGGCACCAAGGTGCAGCAGACCGTGCCCCGAGCCTTGAGAAAAAGCCACATTCAACCGTTCGGCAAGAGCATCAGGCAAATCTGGCGCGTCCGGTTCCGTGCTAAACCGAATATGCCCCTTGGGCGTCAATTGCAGGACTAAATTCACACGTGGCGATTTATTGCCGAAATCTGCGTCTTCCATATCAGTCGGCACGAGAGCTGGGAATTGCGGTCAGGTCATTGAGTGCATCGTGATACTTTTTCTGCACCATAGTAAAGAAGTTCTGTGTGTTATCCAACGCATCTGAACGCGAACTGACGCCCCAAAGTTTGGGGCGAATGTATCCGGAATGGAAATCTGCAACCGACCAAGCAGTAAATCTATTGTGGCTTGAGCATTGTATGCCAATGCAATCAAAATAACTGGCGGAGAGGGTGGGATTTGAACCCACGGTAGGGGAAACCCCTACTTCGGATTTCGAGTCCGACCCGTTCAGCCGCTCCGGCACCTCTCCGCACGAGGGGAGCAAAGATACACGCTCCTTGCCCATATTACAAGTAGCCTCCCTTGGAAAACTGCAACCCAATCAGAGTGCAATACCCAGTCTGTGGGCAATTTCCTCGTAGGATTCGACAACATCGCCTAGTCCCTGGCGGAAACGATCCTTATCCAGTTTCTTGCGTGTCTGTGCATCCCAAACTCTGCAACCATCCGGGGAAAATTCATCACCGAGCAGGAGTTCTCCGTGGTACATACCAAATTCCAGTTTAAAATCGACCAGAATCATGCCCGCTGCGGCAAAGCGATTTTTCAGAATCCCGTTGACACGCAGGGACTGAGCTTTCATGGCATGCAGCTGATCTTGCCGCGCCCAGCCAAATCGCAGGGCATGGTCTTCATTAATCATGGGATCACCCAGGGCATCGCTCTTGAGAAAAAGTTCGAACACCGGAGGATCCAGTTCCAAACCTTCCTCAAGACCCAGACGTTTGACCAAAGAACCAGCGGCGCAATTGCGAACCACACATTCTACCGGAATCATCTCCAGCTTGCGCACCAGCGAATCAATCGGCGAGATCTGACGGATAAAATGGGTTGACACACCCTCTTCCGCCAGCCAGGTCATGATCTGACTGTTAAAACGATTATTGACTTCACCCTTGCGGGCCAGTTTTTCCAGTTTCTGACCATTGAAGGCAGAAGTATCATCACGAAACTCGATCCACAACTGGTCTGCATCATCGGTTGCATAGACCGATTTGGCCTTGCCCGAGTACAAAAGCTTACCTTTATTCACCTGTGTATTCTCCGTTAGCATAATGGCCTAATGATCAGGGCTTTTGGGCCAGACTGCCTGAATGCGCTGCAAAATTGACCTGCTGAACTCTGCTGGTGCCATAGTATCCGCATTTTCTTCAACGGACAATTGCCAGGCACTGGCACCACGAACCAGTTTGAGCTGGACACCGCTACTGTCCTTCACCGATTTGGCAGCATGAGAAGCCGCATCCGGTGCCTTATCGGCAAGATAGACCAACGCCAATTGCCGGCTGATGTCGTTGTAATGGATATGCGCCATTTGCAAGGCGCTAACCAGTTGATCCCAGGTCTGGTCAAATCCGGCACCAGCGATGGAAAGCAGAGGAAAACCGTTTCCATCCTGCGCCAACCCTACAACCCAGTGCAATCCACCCAAAGTCTGGGCATGCGCCACTTTGGCATGAAGCAGATCCACAGGTTCAGGAATCGGTTGACGATCCGAACTAACCCAGGCATTGGGCACAGGACGGGTTGGCGGTACCGGAAAAAGCGGCTGCGGACTGCGTTCCTGCACCCCGGGAGGCATAACCAGATCAGGGGCATTCTTCGCCGTCAAATAGGGATCCGGATGTCTCAGCCAGGAGCATGAGGCCAGCACTGGCAACAGACCATAAACCAGATATTTCAATCGCATTCGAGCAACCCCGCTGCCAGCAAGGCTCGCTCGACAACCGCATGTAGCCCTTCTGCCAGAGGCGTCAACGGCAAGCGTAAATCCGGCTGAATTTTCTTCATGCGCGCTAGAGCCCATTTGACCGGAATCGGATTGGCTTCGACAAAAAGATCGCGATGCAGGGCACGCAAAGGCGCATCGAGCCGTCGCACTTCTTCTACTTGACCATGCAGCGCCGCCTTGCACAACAGCGCCATGGCTTGCGGTGCAACATTAGCGGTCACCGATATGTTGCCCTGGGCACCCATTAACATCAGGGCAGCAGCAGTCGCATCATCTCCGGAGTAAACAGCCATACGCCCCTGAAGCGCATGAATCAGGTCAATACCCCGACCCAACTGACCAGTTGCGTCCTTAATCCCTACAATGTTCGGAATATCCGCCAAGCGCACCACCGTCTCGTTGAACAGATCGACACCCGTGCGTCCAGGCACATTGTAGAGCACGAGCGGCACATCAACATGTTCGGCAAGAAAACGGAAATGCTGATACAAACCTTCCTGGGTCGGTTTGTTGTAATAAGGCGTAACCAGCAGGCAGGCATCAACACCAAGTTTGCAGGCCGCCTTGGTCAATTCAAGTGCTTCCTGAGTACTGTTGGCTCCGGTTCCAGCCATCACCCGGACCCGACCGGCCGAGCGTTGTACCACCCGTTGCACAACATCAAGATGTTCATCCACATTCAGGGTAGCCGATTCACCGGTTGTCCCCACGGCCACAATCACATCCGTACCGGCCGAGATCTGCCAGTCGACCAGTTTCTCCAATGCGGCATGATCGACAACACCCCCATCGTCCATGGGCGTTACCAACGCCACCATGCTTCCCCGCAACATCGGCATTTCTCCCCCTGCTTGCAAAGAAGCAATCTTAACGATGCCAACCTCTGCCGACAAGGCATCATGGCTGATTTAGATCCTAAATCGACTTTTCCCCCGGCTTCTTTGCAAAATTACAGCCCTTGGAACGACAGGGTAGGGAGTTTAGCATTGACGTTTGACCGATACTGAGGAGTTTGATCGTCATAGGATCCGTCTGAACCCTTGCTCTGCAGCAGCATTCCTGCTACACCATGGCAGTACGTTCTGCTGTATTGAGGTGGGTTATGTCCGGTAAAGCAATTCATCTCGCCTTGGGCGGACTGCATTGTGCCAGTTGTGTCCAACGGGTTCAAACCGCTTTGCGCCAAGTACCTGGCGTAGACAGTACAATGGTCAATCTGGCAGACCGCAGCGCTGAAGTTCGCGGACACCCGGAACCCAGTGCCCTGCTGAAAGCGGTTGAGTCGGCCGGTTTTAAAGCCTGGCTGATGCAAGATACCCGAGACTCTCTCGAACTCCAGGAGCAATTGACCCGTAAGGAACTGGCCTGGAAAGCCGCCCGTACTCTGCTCGGACTGGTTTTTGGTGGCATGCTGCTGATGCACATGCCCCACAAGGCCGCACTCAGCATGAACTGGGACGAAACCCGCACCTACTGGCTGCGACTTTCGCTGGAGACGGGTGTCGTTATGGTGGTAGTCGGATGGCATTATTACCTCGGTGCTTGGAAAGCCTTGCAAACACGCTCTGCCACCATGGACACACTAATTAGTCTGGGAACCCTGTCCTCTTATTTTTACTCCCTTGCCGTAGTCCTTATACCCGGATTTTTTCCGGCAGATGCCCGGCATCTTTATCTTGATGCGGCCGTCATGATTGTTACTCTGGTCAATCTCGGCTCAGTGCTGGAGACCCGCGCCCGTCGCAATGCCCAAACTGCCATTCGCAAACTTGTCGAACTGCAGCCGGATGAAGCAACCGTCATCAACGAACAAGGCGAATCTTTGGTCTCAATGCAGCAAATCCGACCAGGTGACGTGCTCCTGATTCGCCCTGGTGAACGAATCCCGGTTGATGGGATTGTCCTGGAAGGCCAACTGCATATCGATGAGTCCCTGCTGACCGGTGAATATCGTCCGGTTCTCAAACCTGCTGGTTCACAACTGCATGCTGGAAGCTACAACCTGGCCGGTTCAGCTCAGATGACCGTCACTGGCATTGGTGAATCCACCACTCTGGCCGAGATTATCCGACGTGTTCGGGAAGCCCAAAATGCCCGCCCTCCGATTGCCAGTCAGGTCGATCGTTGGGCCAATATCTTTGTGCCCGTCGTACTGGCCATTGCCAGCATTACCCTGCTGGCCTGGCTCGGCTTTGGACCAGCGCCACGCCTGACCCATGCTCTTGTTGCTACTGTTTCTGTGCTGATTATCGCCTGCCCCTGTGCCCTTGGACTGGCTGTTCCCATGTCCATCATGATGGCCTCCGATCTGGCATCCCGACACGGCATCCTCATTCGTGATGGCGAAGCCCTGCAGACTGCCAGCCAGCTGACCGTGCTTTTTTTTGACAAGACGGGCACCCTGACTGAAGGCCGAGGCTCGCTGAACATCATTCATCGTCTTGGCACCCAGAATGAACCAACCCTGATTTCTTGGGCTGCCGCCATCGAACAGAATTCAGAACATGCCTTTGCCCAGGCTGTTGTACGCCGGGCTCGCCGCGACAACCTGACCGTTCTGGCCTGCCAGAATTTTGAATCCTTCGCCGGGCTTGGTGTCTCCGGCACAGTGGATGGCCATTCCATCCTGCTCGGCACCGCCAGCTATCTGGGTCAGCATGCCATCCTGTTTGAATCTGCACGCCCGATTCTGGCACAATGGAGCGAGGAAGGTATCAGTCCCATCTTGATGGCGGTAGACGGCAGCCTCGAAGCCATTCTTGGCATTACCGACACCGTGCGAATCGACGCCCGCAAGACCCTCGGACGTTTGCATCAGCTGGATATCCAGACCATGCTACTTAGTGGTGATCACGAACGAACCACTGCACATCTGGCTGAGGAACTGGGCATTCAACAGTTCTGGGGCGGCTGTTCACCGGAAGACAAATTACGGATCCTGCATGAACAGCAGGTCCGAGGCGAGATTGTCGGCATGGTCGGTGATGGCATCAATGATGCGCCTGCACTTGCCGCCGCTGATGTCGGCTTTGCCCTAGGTCATGGAACCGACATTGCGATGGCTGCCAGTGGCATTACCCTGACCAATGAGCGTCTTGACAACCTAATTCTTGCCATCCGGATCTCGCGTGCCACCCTACGCAACATCCGGCAGAATCTGCTGGCAGCATTCCTGTATAACATTATTGCCATTCCTTTTGCGGCTGGAGTCTTTTATCATTGGACGGGCTGGCAGCTTAACCCCATGCTGGCCGCTGGTGCTATGGCAGCATCTTCATTGACCGTTGTACTCAATGCAAGCCGACTCCGCTTTATTCGCATTTAATTATTCTACTGTAGGTGTCTGATGTTGATGGTGCGTTTGTGCTTTTTCCTGTTGTTGATGCTCCGGGTCAGTTGGGCGGGACTTGCCGGTAGCCCGCTAACGGCCGTGGATGTCTTCAAGGTTCAGACATCCATTCAAGGTTCCGTGCTGCACGTCGACATCCATATCGACGACTGCTGCTACCTGTACCTGCAAAGATTTTATGCAGATCCCCAAAAATCAGTCCAGCTTCAGCCCATCCGTTTCCTCACCCAAGCCATCCATAAAGACGACCCCGACTTCGGGCCTGTGGATATTTTTCACCACGCCCTAATCGCTGATATTCCCTTTCAAGGCCAGGGCAGCGTCATGCTGCACTGGCAGGGCTGTAATGAACGCATGGGAATCTGCTACCCTCCGCAAAACCGGTTCGTTCTGCTCAAGGCTGAGCCGGTCGCAAAAAGCCTGCCTCCAGAGTTCCTGCATCAGCTTGGTATTTATTACCTTGGTGGTCTCGCTATGTCGCTGACACCGTGTATCTGGCCCATGCTGCCCATCCTGGCGGGTATTATTGCTCGCCAGCCGGGTTCGACCCGTCGTTCCCGGATCAGGCTTTCCCTGAGCTATGTACTCGGCACCGCCTTCAGCTACGGTCTGCTCGGCGCGCTCTTTGCTTGGTTCGGTCATGGCATCAATCTGGCCGCCTGGTTCCAGAAGCCCGTCTGGCTGATTACCATGGCCAGTATCTTTGTCATACTTGCCCTCAGCCTGTTTGATCTCTACACCCTACGCCTGCCTTCAGGGCTGAGCAACCGAATCGACCAGCTCAGCCGTCGGCAACGTCTTGGCAGCCTGTCAGGAACCTTCGTGATGGGCGCCCTCGCCGCCCTGATTGTATCACCCTGCGTTTCAGCACCGCTTGCCGCCGCACTGGTCATGGTCAGTCAACTCGGCATCATTCTGGCCGGTTTTAGCGCCCTGTTTGTACTTGGCCTGGGAATTGGCACACCTCTGCTGATTTTTGGAGCATTCCAGGCCCATTTCATGCCCAAGGCCGGCAGTTGGATGAAAGGAGTTCAGGCCATCTTCGGGATCGCCTTGCTGGCAACCGCCGTCAATTTGCTGGCCCGATTGATGCCGGACTGGCTCAGTGTGTTTCTCTATAGCGTTCTGCTGGTCGGAAGTGGCGTCAGCCTCGGCGCTTTTGACTCTGCAGCCTGGGGATGGCCACGCACTCTCAAAGCCCTCGGACTCATATTGGCCCTGCTCGGCGCACTCGGAATCATGAAAGCCTGGCAGCAGTTCTGGTCGATGAGTGACCGTACCCCGGGCACCGCCGTCTCCCTCAACCAGCCCGCTCTATTCATACCGGAACAGACCGTGACCACTCCGGAACAATTGCAGTCGGTGCTGACACAAGACAAGGGTCGTCCCATCCTGCTTGATTTCTGGGCCAGTTGGTGCGTCAGCTGCAAGGAACTGGAACACCAGGTTCTCGATCAGCCCGCCATGCTCGAACGCTTGAACCACCTGCATCGCATCCGGGTCGATGTCAGTTCCAGTTCTGATGCCAGCACCCAGCTGCTGAACCAATACCAGTTGGTCGGGCCTCCAGCACTGGTGCTGCTTGATGCCGGTCTGCAGAGGCGCACACCTGCCCGATCTGGAATCGTCACGACTGACCAGCTCAACCAGGATCTGGATCAGGTGCTTCCATGAGCCCAATCTGGCTTGTATCGACAAATACGGACTTGCAGCACTGTATTGTATTATTGGCTTAACTTGGACAGCGGGGCAATGGACGGATGAATACTGACCGCCGCGCTATCGCCCACTGCCAGTGTTTGCCCATTATTATCAGATGCAGGCACGCCGAAATAAGGCAGCAGTTGTGAAGTATTTTTTGTGAGCTGTTCAATGGAAATTCCTGTCGAAATACGATGTCGCCGTTCGTCGAATTCTGTAAAACTTTTAGGAGACTGCCATGCCCCGTTACATGATTCTAGTACGCGCCACAGCGATGAGTGAAGCTGGTGACTTTCCAGATGATCCCACGCTTGTGCCACGCATGATGGCCTTTCATGACGAGATGGCCAAGGCCGGCGTTCTACTTGATGGTGCAGGCCTATTTCCTAGCAGCCAGGGGTTTCGTGTGCTGTACGATGCCTCTGGCACAGCACAAATCATGGACGGCCCATTCGCCGAGACCAAAGAACTGATTGCAGGTTACACACTGATTGAGGTGCGATCACGTGACGAAGCGCTGGCCTGGGCACAGCGCTTTCCAGCACCGTTTCCCGGTCAAGCCTGTTGCATCGAGGTACGTCCGCTTATGGGCGGCATCGACCTGCCCTCTGAGGATGCCGAGCGAATCATCCGGGAACAGCTGGCCACCATCAAGCAGGGCGGATGAATCTTCCCATAGAGACCCGTCTGGCGCCGGTCTTAACCCTTCCAGAGCACGGACACCGGCCTTCAGTCGCCGTCCTGCCGGAATGGTATTACTGAGCAATGAGCAGCACTGCCATGATCGAATATACTTATGGTGACATCCTCCAATGTGAGGCAGATGCACTGGTCAATACCGTCAATTGCGTTGGCGTGATGGGGCGAGGCGTTGCCCTGCAGTTCAAGAACGTTTACCCTGAAAACTTCAAGGCTTACGAGGCCGCCTGCAAACATAAGGCCGTGCAGCCTGGCCGCATGTTCGTTTTTGAGACAGGGCAGCTCACCTTGACGCGTTTCATCGTTAATTTTCCGACCAAGCGCCATTGGCGTGACAAGAGCCGCATCGAAGATATCGAGACAGGCCTTACCGATCTGGTCAATGTCATCCGCGCAAAAGGCATACGCTCCATCGCTATTCCACCGCTGGGCGCAGGCTTGGGCGGGCTGGACTGGAACGAGGTGCGCCCACGCATCGAGCGCGCACTGACAGAGCTTGCCGATGTACGCGTGCTGTTGTTCGATCCCAAGGGCGCACCGGCCAACAACAAGATGACGCATGTGCGCGAGGCGCCCAAAATGACAGCAGGCAGAGCTGCCTTAATTGAACTGATGCATCGCTATCTAGGTGGCCTACTCGACCCCTTTGTCACCCTGCTTGAAGTCCACAAGCTGATGTACTTCATGCAAGAGGCTGGTGAGCCGCTGCGTCTCCAATACTTCAAGCATCACTACGGCCCTTATGCCGAGAACCTTCGGCACGTATTAAAAGCAGTGGAAGGCCATTTGATCACAGGCTATGCCGACGGTGGCGATGCTCCGGACAAGCCACTCACTCTAGTGCCTGGTGCAGTGGAAGACGCCAAGCGCTATCTCGATGAACATGACATCAGCCGCGCCCGTTTCGAGCGCGTAATCAAACTGGTTGAAGGATTCGAATCACCTTACGGTCTGGAACTATTGGCCACCGTACATTGGGTAATACGCAAAGAGGGCGCCAACCAACATGATAGCGTTGAACCTAAGGTCTATGAATGGAATGCCCACAAGCGGCAATTCACTCCCCGGCAACTGGTCATTGCCGAAGAGCGGCTTCGCTCCCACGGCTGGCTATCGCCTGAAGCAGCTTCGGCCCATTGAGGATTCATCAGGGAATGCAAAAGACAACAACCACACTCACGCCCTTAGCTCTGAAAGATGCGCCCGCGCTGATCGAAACGCTTTTCCCTGCACTGGCTGTCAAAGGCTCCGGTGAATACTTTAGGCGAGGCATGGTCGCAGCCTACAAAGCGATAGCAGAGCACATGCCTGATAATGGTATGCAGTTCGTGATGTTCACGCATCAGGACACCGCTGTTTGGAGCGACCTGATCGGCATCTTCTGGGCGGCGGGCCTGCAAGTGGTAGCTGCGTGGTACATCGCCACTAAAACCGCTTCCAATCTACTGGTGCCGGTGGGTCTTAGCGCCGATGTTTGGGGGCGCTTCACCGGGTTCGAACGCTTTGTGCTGCGGATGATGGACATGGAATCCGCACGCGCAGCCAAGCTGGACAACTACCAGAATTTTGCCAATGCCTTCCGCGTGACGGACTACAATCGGATGGTGGGAGACATGCGGCCCAACAATGCACGTCTTAAGCGTGTCAGCGAATATGGTTCACGTGAACTGACGGATGCCACTGAGATTGGGATGACACGACTGGGTCAACTGATCATTGCCTTGCAGCAGCTGCTTAAGGACACAGAATTGCAGATCATCGTCGAACAACTGCGTGCCAAGATGGCGGACTTTCTGGAAATCCGTTCACTGCTGGTGGAAATGCTGGCTTATATCGAGCGCAAGGCGCCTGAATCTGAGGTATGTTCTGCCGCCGAAGTACTGGGCGCACGTCTCAAGAATTTGCGTTTCGGGGACTAAGGAGTACTGTATGCAAGCAGATTTTCTGGATGCACATGCGCGTCACTGGGAAGATGCTGAGTATCTGTTTCGTGCACGGCGATGGGCAAATGCCGATTATCTGTACGGCATGGCAGCGGAGTGTGGGCTGAAACGGTTGATGCTAAGGTTCAGTATGGCAATCAATCCTGTGACAGGAAGTCCAGCGGACAACAAAGATTTGAAACACGTCAATAACATGTGGGCACGTTACGAGAGTTACCGTAGCGGCAAGGTCGAAGGTATTGACTATGCACTTCCTGTAGCCAACCCGTTTGCCAATTGGCATATATCCGATCGATATGCGCATCAATCTAATTTTGATCAGGCACGGGCGCAAGACCATCGAACAGGTGCACGGATGGTGCGTAACCTGATTGCCAAAGCACAATGCGAGGGTATGCTGTGACCACCTTTGATCAAATTCTGCCGATCACTACTGAGGTTCTGGAGGCTCACCGCAACACGGTTGCGCTGTTGGATTGGTTGATTATCAACCGCGACCTCAACGGTCGTGTGCGTTTTATTGCGCCTCAGCAATCTTGTGAGGACGAGGGCCAACGTACTGCCGTCGAAGCCATTTATCAGGCACTTGCCGAACGCCTTGGACCGCATGCCTACCGAACTGATGCAGGTGTTTTGTATGAGACTACCCAAGAGCAGGCCCGGCACGGTGCATCAGGCTATGCACTCAACGGTTTTGATCAGGTTTGGGTCGTGGATCGACTTGCCACTGAAGCCAACTGGGTGCGTATTGCCCCGGAAACAGACGGTGCGCTGCGCATCGTTTTTTTTTCAATAAAAGGTGGTGTTGGTCGTTCCACAGCGTTGGCTGCCACAGCGTGGCAACTGGCTCAGACCGGCAAGCGGGTGCTGGTTCTTGACCTTGATCTGGAATCTCCCGGGCTGTCCTCGGCGCTCCTGCCGTCGGAACGTCAGCCGAAGTACGGCATCACCGACTGGCTGATCGAAGACCTGCTTGATAACGGTGACGCCGTATTTGACAGCATGGTGGCCACCAGCAACCTATCTCATGACGGCGACATCTATATTGTGCCTGCGCATGGTGCCGAGTACGGTGAGTATATCGCCAAGCTGGGGCGTGTCTGGATGCCGAAACTGCGTGCAGACGGAGTGCGAGAAATCTGGTCTGCCCGGCTCAATCGTTTACTGTGCGCACTGGAGTTGCGTATCCAGCCTGATGTGGTATTGATCGACTCGCGCTCAGGTATTGATGAGCTTGCTTCTGCTTGTATTACTGACATGGGTGCAAATCTGATTTTGTTGTTTGCCATGGAAGGAGAACAAACCTGGAACGGCTACCGGATGCTGTTCGAGCAATGGCAACGATCCCATGTAACCGAAGAAATCCGCGAGCGTCTGAGAATTGTCGGTGCCATCGTGCCTGATATGGATCGCATGACATATTTGGAGGGCGTGCGCGAGAGTGCTTACAGTGTTTTTGCTGAAACGCTTTACGACGAAATTGCTCCTGCAGATCAAGCAGTTATTGGACTTACTGAAGTGGAAGACGGAAAGTTGCTGTGGCGAGTTGATGATCTCGTTGAAGGCTGGAATTTTGATGAGGCCGATGAAGGTGCGCCTCACTACCCGTGGGAGGTGAACTGGCACCGCAGTTTTGCCGGGCTACGCTCCTTGCAGGGGCGGCTGACCAGCATTGATGCGCAGGAGGTGCAAGCTGTCTTTGGTAGATTGATCAGCGGGGTGCGTAACGCCATTGATTCAAGGAGTACCTCATGACTTCAGCCCAACAATTACGTGCAGCCATTTTGGAAGCGCCTCTTGAGACAAGCAATTTTGCTGAAACTCCACAGGCCGGGACCTTGTATCTGCCACCATCGCACCTCAAGGCACTGAGACTGGATGCACACATTGTTGTTGGCGGTCGAGGCGTGGGTAAATCGTTCTGGACGGCAGCACTGCAAGCTGATCCACTGCGAAAGCAACTGGGTGTTGCTGTTACAGAACTGCAGAACATTGAGGTGTCCACTGGTTTCAGCAACGCAGAGGTCATTGAAATCTTCCCCAATGCTGATGTTTTTGCGAGCTTTCTTGATCAGAATGGCGACCCCTATGATTTGTGGCGGGCAGTCATCTTGCGCTGGGTTGCGCTGAAGGCTACCGAACTGATTCCGATTGCCAACTGGCAGGAGACGGTCGATTGGTTGAAGCAACAACCCGAAGACGCTGCACGACTGATGCAGCGTCCCCGAGGCTGGAAAGGGCTGATTCTTTTTGATGCATTGGATCGCACCAGCACGGACTGGCGGCGCATGGATGATATTGTGCGCGGCCTGCTGCGTGCGGTTCTTTGGTTGAAAGCATTTCCCGGCTTGTACGCCAAGGTATTCTTGCGCGAGGACCAAGCAGAGCGCACTGTATTCAATTTCCCGGATGCGTCCAAGCTCACAGCGACCAGAACTGATCTGACATGGGCCAGGCATGACCTGCACGGTTTGCTCTGGCAGCGGCTGATTAATGCGCCCGGTACACATGGCGAGAAGATGCGCAGTTTATGCACGAATTTCGAGCAGGATGCGGTGTGGCATATTACATCAGACATGAAGTCCGAGTCTGAGGCACAAAAGAAAGCATTTGAGGCCTTAGCAGGGCCGTGGATGGGGCGTGACAGGCGTCGTGGTGTGCCATACACATGGTCCGTTGGGCATTTGGCTGATGGACGCGGTCAAACGTCGCCGCGTTCATTCCTCGCCGCAATCAGGCAAGCTGCAGAGAATTCGAGCGAGCGTTACTCGCAACATGACTATGCCTTGCATTTTGAGAGCATTAAACGAGGCATTCAAAAGGCTTCGGAAATTCGCGTACAGGAAATGGCCGAGGATTATCCGTGGGTACCTAAAGTGCTTAGTGCTTTGAGCGGCATGAATGTACCTATTAACTTTGATGCGGTTATGACAAAGTGGAAGGAGGCATTCCCGGATGGTGCACAAGGCATCAGCACGACCCAGCTTCCCGCCCAGCACGTTGACCGCGGTTGGGATGGAGTACATGAAGATTTGCAACGTCTTGGCTTGCTGGAGGTCAGGAAAAACGGACGTATTGACATGCCAGATCTTTACCGTGTCGGTTTCGGTCTGGGCCGCATGGGCGGCGTGAAGCCAAAGAACTAACGACAATGAACATTCATCGCTTCTCGTCACGTCAGCTTCCTGATGCAGCATTTGGCTGGTGCCAGATGCTATAAGCGCATTGCTGGATACTTTACCAGTTCTTTGTTTGAAGTGGCAGGTGAGGCGCTGGAGCACATCCCCGAGGTCAAAATCGTCTGTAATGTAGACATCCATCCAGACGACCTGAAGGTGGCACAACTTCGTGAGAGCAAGATGTTGGGCCGCTGGAACGAGCGCACCCTGGGGACTGAGGCACTACTGAACCGTGAACGTTATCGGTGACTGGACGCAGAGGGGCTGCCTACCGGGTGAACCTGCATCAGTCGCCGATGGTGAAATTGCATACAGATGGAGTGTCATTCACTAATCTCGTCGCGTAACGTTTTGCCAAGAATGGTTAACCGATAGCGCTGATTACTGCTTTGCGGCTTGTCGGGAATCGTCATTTCAATCACGCCTATGCTGATTCCAACCTGCTGGTAGTGTTCACGAAAGTGCTTTTCGTCCTTCAGTCCCAGCTTGGTCATGATTTCGCCACGGCTCAATTCACCCGTGATAATGGCTAGCATCCGCCGTACTTCGGGGGTGACTTCGGGGGTGACTTCGGGGGTGACTTCGGGG
>JAJZHM010000056.1 GCA_021804485.1 Pseudomonadota bacterium
GATTTAATCGCCCCCCCCCCGTACTTGGGGCATGACTTGCTGGAGTAGTGAACCTTGAGCCGTATGCCTGCAACCTGGCGGGCGGATCTGTTTGCCGGTCTTGCCATAGCGGGGCTTTTGCTGCCTGAAGCGGTTGCTTATTCCCGAATTGGCCATTTGCCACCGCAGGCAGGTGTTGTAGCGCTTTTCGCAGGATTGCTCTTGTATCCACTGGCTGGGAACAGTCGTTTTGCCATTGTCTCTTCAACCTCGTCGTCAGCTGCAGTGATGGCGGCAGCCGTATGGGCGCTTAGTGATGGCAATCCCGTGCATGTCTGGATATTTAGTACAGCACTCGTGATGGTCACGGGAGTGCTGTTCATCATTGCGGGCGTAGGTAAATTGGGGGATATGACGACCTATATCGCCAAACCCGTTTTGCGAGGCTTTACCTTTGGTTTGGCTTTGGTCATCATTGCTAAGCAAGTGGCAGATATGGTTCATGTTTATCCTCCTTATACGGATTTGTTCCGTTATACCGCTTTTCTGTTGGCCCATATGCGTGACTGGAATGTTTATGGCTTGCTGTTAGGTTTTACCGCCTGGTTGTTTCTGATGATGGCGGCTCGAATTCCCTTTCTTCCTGTGACCCTCATGGTTATTGCACTAAGTATCGTGGCAGGGCACTGGATTGACTGGTCGCAATGGCATATTACGCTGGTGGGTAGTTTGGATATGGGTATGGTTCACCCAGGCGTACCGGTACTTCCAGAGGCGACCTGGCTGCGTTTGACGGAACTGGGTTTTGGCATGGTACTCATTCTTTACGCCGAGTCCTATGGTTCCATCCGGATGTTCTCGCTCAAGTATGGTGACGCATTTGAACCCAATCGTGATCTGGTTGCGCTGGGTATCGCCAATATGATTTCAGGTTTTTTCCAGGGAATGCCTGTTGGAGCGGGGTATTCAGGAACTTCAGCCAATGAGGCCGCTGGAGCTCAATCACGCGCAGCTGGATTGGCGGCGGCTGCAGTGTTAGGCGTGATGGTGTGGATCTTTCGGCCAGCCCTTTCCCAAACACCAAACCCTGTGCTTGGTGCCATTGTAGTCTATGTACTCAGCCATACCCTTAATCCAGCCGCATTCCGACCTTATGTGCGTCTGCACCGTGACCGTTCGGTGGTCATTGCAGCTATTTTGGCAGTGATGTTCCTAGGAGTTCTGGATGGTTTGATGGCTGGCATTCTGTTCAGTCTGGTGGTTACGCTCAGACGTTTCTCCCAACCCTTACTGGTGCAGCTTGGTCATTTGGAGGGTGGGCATGATTATATGGATCTGGCGCTGCATACTGAGGCGCATCCTGTTCCTGGGCTACTCATTCTGCGTCCGGGCGAGCCGCTCTTTTTTGCCAATGCCGATCGCATCGCACAACTGGCCTTTGAACAGACCTGCCGGCAGAAGGCGCAGGTTCATACCCTTGTCCTCAGTCTTGAGGAATCCCCAGATCTGGATAGCACTGCTCTGGAAAGTATGGCCAATTTGTTTGCTAGGTTGCGCCAGGAAGGAATTCAGCTGGTTCTGGCACGAATCAAGGATCGGGCCTTTCAGGGTTTGCAGCGTCTTGAACCTGCCTTGCCGGAGCAATGCCTCAGTCTGTTTAGTGTTGCTGAGACCGTTCAGGCGATCCTGAATGCTTCTGCTCAGAAGTAATAAACCAGAGTTGTCATGATCCGGGACATAAGATGCATCAGACCCTGGATGGGCGGGGAAAGGGGCTTGCCTCCGGCTGCCAGGGCCATCTCGGTATGCTGACGTTCATCCTGATGCATCTGCAGTACAATGGCACGAGTAGGCTGATCTTCGGCCGGAAGCTGGCTAAGGTGATGGTCAAGGTGAGCTTGTACCTGGCGTTCAGTTTCGGCCACAAAACCCAGACTGACCGCATCACCCGCCAGACCGGCACAGGCACCAATACCCACCGAGGCCAGATACCAGAGGGGATTGAGCAGGCTGGTCGAATAGCCCATCTGATGGACCCGTTGCTCGCACCATGCCAGATGATCAAGTTCCTCTTCAGCCGCTTTTTCAAGAGCTAAGACAAGATGCGGGTGGTCTGCAGTGATCGCCTGTCCCTGATAAAGCCCTTGGGCACAGACCTCGCCCGTGTGATTGATCCGCATAAGGCCGGCAATATGGCGCTTCTGTTCCGCAGTCAGTATGGGTTCGGGCAGTCCTTGATCCGGGCTGGGACGAGAGCTCTGTACACTCTGCGGGACCAAGGTTTTCAGTGCCCGATCCGCTTGCAGGATGAACCGATCTAAGGTATTCAGGCGTCTGCCGGACATGATTTAACCTGGTGGCCAGAGCAGGCTGCGGCCAGCCAGCAGATGCAGATGGATATGATAAACACTCTGCCCGCCGTCCTTGTTGCAGTTCATCACCAGACGATAGCCTTGTTCAGAAAAACCTTGGCTTTGGGCAAGCTGCTGAGCCGTTTGCATCATACGGGCCAGCAAACCTGCCTCGCTGGAGGGTACATCATTCAGGGTGGCATAGTGTGTTTTAGGAATGATCAGCACATGAAAAGGAGCCTGGGGAAAAAGATCATGAAAGGCAATCAATGCATCATCCTCATGAAGGATATTGGCCTTGATTTGGTGTTGAGCAATTTTGCAGAAGATACAATCAGACATGATAGGGCTCTGCGTTGGGGTCTGATTTATGGTAGCACAGTCTGATCAATCAGATCAGCCTCATCCTCGGCCCAGCCCGCACGAAAATGATTGGCATCTTTATTGATCGGATCACCGTTATCATCCACAGTTGGACATACTTGGTCATCGCAAATCTCATCAACAGGGTCAATAAGCTGAGCATGACTTCTGGCAATGAGCGCCAAGACCCAAGGCATGGCTGTCCGTTTCGCTTCAATTTGAGAACGCGGGACCAGTCGGGTCTGTCGATTCAGAAAGGGGAGACGTTGTACCTGGTTCTGTGGTACGAAGAACCGGCCTGATGGGTTGCTGGCTAGGACAAAAACAGGTCGGCCGTTCTCTGTCCAGGTCTGCAGTTGTTGACCAAGAGCAATCATGCCTTGGTTAAAGCCAGGCCAGGACTGGTAGCGTTCCCAGTAATTGTCGATGACGATACGAACAACCTCAGGTCTTTGCGCCAAAGCAAGGGCGGCCTGATAGACATAGGCACAGCCTCCGGCAGGAACCTCTGGGGCAGCAGGGCGGTTAAGTCCTGGAATGAAAGGGCAGCCATCGTAGGTAGCAAAGACCAGTGTGTACTGGCCAGGGTGCCGAGCATACAAGTGTATGAGGCGCGGCCAGAACTGCTCCATATGACTATCACCCAGAAAAAGGATCTGATGTGCCGTGCGTCCTAGGATACGGTGTGTCTTCAGATGAATGCCATCAAATCCGATTCCTGGGTAATTCCAGTCACCTGAGGCATCATCCTGATCGGTGTAGCGCATGGCCTGAGGTCGATCTGGAAATCCATCCTGTTCCCGCCCAATCCAACCGGTAATGCCGATGGCGAGCATGAGAACGAGCAGTGCTGTCGTTATGGTGTTGCGATGGTGACGGGCGAAGCGAATCGGAAGTTCGATCCAGCGATAGCTGAGCCACGCGAGTATCAGGCTGATGAAAAGCGCCAAGAGCCTTAGCCAAGGGGTTGCATAACCAAACTCGGCCTGTCGCAAAAAAACAAGAATAGGCCAGTGCCAAATGTAGAGTGGATAACTGATCAAACCGAGTGCTACCGGCCATCGGGCACCGAGCATGCGGTGTAGCGGTGTGTTTGGTCCGGTAGCAATCAGGCCCATGGCTGCAAGCACAGGCAGAGCTGCCCACCAACCGGGAAAGGCAGAATCCGGGGTGATAAGACATACGGGGAGCAGCAATAAAACAACTGAAATAGTCGCCCAAACGATAGGTCGGCGCATCCGGCAGCCAGGTCGTTCAAATTGATCAAGCGCCAGCATGCCTCCAGCCATCAATTCCCAAAATCGGGTTGGAATACTATAGAAAACTGTTTCGGGGAATTGGTGGACAAAGAAGAGATTAAGTAGAAAGCTGAGTATGAGCAAAACCCACGCATAGGATTTCAGTCGCGATGCACTGAATGCTGCTGTCAATGCCAGCAGCGCTGGCCAGATCAGATAGAATTGTTCTTCGATCCCTAAGGACCAGAGATGGAGCAAAGGCTTAGTGCTGGAGGCAAAATCAAAGTATCCGCTTTGTTCTCGCAGGGCTTCGTTAGCCACAAATGAGGCACTTGCCGCAATGAGCGTACACAGCTGTGCAAACTCACTGGCCATTAAGGTCAACCAGCCATAAACAAAGCAGCTGAACAGAACAAGAATCAGTACAGGAAAAATGCGTAGTATTCGTCGTTGATAGAAACGCAGGATACTAAACGTGCCCTGTTGACGTTCCCTTAACAGGATTCCCGTGATGAGGTAACCCGAAATCACAAAGAAAAGATCGACACCCACAAATCCACCAGGGATCTGATGGGGAAAAGCGTGGTAAAGAAGTACCAGCGTTACCGCGACAGCGCGCAGTCCATCAATATCGGCACGATAGTTCACAGCCTGATTAACTGAGTCTTTGTTCAAGAAAAGCGCTGCTGGATGCGGTTGATTATCATCTGATTCTAGCATGTTTGGCTGAGGGCGTAGATCTGGATGATCCTGCTGCAGCCATAACTCCTTTTATGTAGGCCGCAAGGCCATTTGTATCAGGCTCGAATATACTTTGCTGGATTTCGACACCGCAACGACCCCAATTCTGGGTATATAAGGGCTATGTCGTCGTGGCGCTGAATTTTTCCTGTTGCCGAAAGGCCAGAATTTACAGCGCTTCGTCGGTCAGCAGAGGGGTCAGCACTGCTGTTTTGAAGTCAGGAGTACCAAGCCGCTGGAGGGGTTCAAGGTGACGGATGCGCCGATAGCTACACCGTATAAGTCGGTGTAGACACCACTCGGGAGCAAGAAATTGATACTATTGGCAGAGGGGTTGACGATCGCCAAGCCACCCTGGTATACACGCATGTAAGCGCCCTGCGTTGCCTGCATGGCGCTGCACGGTGTGCCAATCGGTGCGCTGTATTCGCTGCGCCAAAGATCGCTTCCTGCAAGTTGTTGGTATTGCTTTGCGCTCACAAGGTAAAGTCCCGCCGCATGTTCCTTACCCATAAGGTAGGATGCTAAACCCCATTGCAGGCCGGCGTTGTCGTTGGTCATCGCCTGGTTAATGGCCATATAGGCTTTGCCTTGCTGTTGCACATACTCGATGAACGTGACCATGTTGAGCCAGTTCTGACCGGAGAGATTGCCACTGCCACAACCGGTGAAGCTGCATTCATCAAGAATCCCATCCACATTCGCGACCACGCCGAGTAAAGTGGGATCGTTGAGCGGTCGACCATCGTATTGAAAGTTCGGAATCAAGCCCAGTGGATGGGGGAGGGCATGGATCTGTTTACGATAGGCGCTTGCCCATGCCACGGCATCTTTGTCACTTTGAGGATCGTCGTATCCACTCGTGTACAGCTGCTTCCATTGACCATTCTTATAGATGCCGCAGCCACCCCAGCCGCCTAAGCTGTATTCGTCCGCTGCAATGGCATCGTAACCTTGGCTGGATGCTTGGGTGGCGGCGTTTTGCACCTGCCATGCAATGACGTCTGGATTTGAGATGTCAAGTGGCATGTTTAGCGTGGTGCTGAAGTAGGCGGGAGTTACTTTGTCACACTTATAGAGAACCCAGTCAGGGTGAAAGTTCTTCCAGTAACTGAGGTCGTGGGTGGCGTCCGGGTCATAGGCCCACGGCACGTAATAGCTTAAGGTTATTTTTGGGTTGCTGGAAGCGCGATATGCGCTTACTGACTGTTCGACGCCCCAGACGAATACGCTATGGGAAGCAGTCAGGGAGACGTTTTGGATTTGACTATCAAACGTCTGAAAGTAGTGGATGCCATTGTAAGTGTCTTCCCAGACAACTGGTCCAGCTCCATTGCTATTGTTGCTGCTGTTACTGCTAGCAGTGGAGCCCGCAATTAACGAGTCAGAGCTATTGCTTCCACCGCCACAGCTGACAAGTGCGAATAGGATGATGTTGAACAACAGAATGGTGGTGGCTCTATTGTGCGGAGTTAAACGGAACATGGGGAGTTTACAGTAACAGACAATGATACAAGGATAGTTCAGTATTCGATTCATGAAGCGAAGTCTATGGAAAAGGCAGGTTTTGACGCAGATACTGATTAATGTAGAAAACAACCTTGGCTTAAGTGCGATAACGCATGTCCGGATCATATTCATCTGGAAAGCAGGGACAATTCTCGATAGGATGCCTGTCAATCCATAACAAGCAGTTCAGTTCCATGAATTATCGCCACGCTTACCATGCCGGGAACTTTGCAGATGTCCACAAGCATATGTTTCTGATTGCCCTGATTCGATATCTGCAGCGTAAATCAACTCCAGTCGTCTGTCTGGACAGCCATGCGGGCCGGGGAGTCTATGATCTGTCGACGCGGGAAGCTCAGTCGACACTTGAGTTCCGGCAGGGTGTCGGGAAGATTTGCCATGCGGATCGCCTAGATCACCCCTGGCTGCGTGATTATCACCAGTTGTTGCAGGATTGGCGCAAATCTACGGGTCTGATTGAGGGATATCCGGGTTCGCCGGCTTGGGTTGCCCAACTGCTTCGAGACCAGGACCGACAGGTACTTTTGGAAAAGCAGCCGGATGAAGCAGAGGCCCTGCGCCAATGGGTTCGGCAACAGCCTCGTGCTGAGGTTCACATGCGTGATGGATATGAGGGTGTTTATGGGTTGATCCCGCCACGGGAGAAGCGAGGGATTGTGCTGGTTGATCCGCCCTACGAGTCAGCAGAGGATGAGTATTCCCAACTGATTCCTTCCTTGGCACGTTGGGTTAACCGCTGGCCGGACGGGGTTTACATGCTTTGGCTTCCGGTCAAGGAACAGCAACAGCTTGAGCGTATTGCCCGTTTCCTGCGTCAGGAAGACTGGCCCGATCGAGTGGAACGGGTACTGCTGGCCGAATGTTCGGTACATGCCACCGATAATGCTTTGGCTTTGAACGGCAGTGCAGTTCTGTTGGTTAATCCGCCATGGACTTTTGCTGAAGAAGCAACTGCCGCCCAAGCCGAATTGTGGTCTCTGCTCAGTCCTGACCGGCGGGGTCGTCATGCAGTACGATGGATTGATCTTCAGGAGCGGGCACGTCGCTGATGTCGGGCTCGATAAGCAAGAAGGATGAGTATGGTGAAGCAGGGAATGAGGACCAGTTTATTCCCCCATACCGTCCACGGCGTAAGACCAGTCATGGCCCTGATGGTTCCTCTTAATACGGTGGCTTGGAATTGGGGGGCTTGCCGGACCACTTTGCCACTGGGGTCGACAATTGCCGAGATGCCATTGTTTGTGCCGCTCAAGAAATACCGTCCATTTTCCAGGGCACGCATACGGACCATTTCAAAGTGTTGCCAAGGGCCATGCGAGCCACCAAACCAGGCATCATTACTGATGATGACAAACAGGTCTGCCTGCGCTGCCTGATGTTGAATGAGTGAAGGGTAGGCGATTTCATAGCAGATCGATCCCTGAACACGCAACAATCCTGCCTGCAGGGGCTGCTGGTGTTCCGACCCCCAACTGAAACTAGACATCGGCAGGTTAAAAAATGGCATCAGGCCCCGCAGTTCCTGCTCAAAAGGGATGTACTCTCCGAAGGGGACCAAGCGCTGTTTTTCATACAGGCCCCGACCCATGCCGAGGGCAATAATACTGTTGTAATAACGGTAGGGAGGGCCATCTTCGGAAACATAGGGTATGCCGGTGATCAGGGTTGAGTGTTGCTGTATGGCCTTGGTGTCCAGATCGAGAAGATCGGCTGCGGCATCATCAAAAAATTTGGTGATGGCGGCTTCGGGCCAAAGTATGATGTCCCGACCCCATTCGCTCCGGCTGAGATTACGGTAGATCTTGATGATGGCGTCCTGTTCATTTTCTTGCCATTTATCATCCTGTGGAATGTTGCCCTGTACGATACTGACTGAAATGGGTGTCCCCAAGGGGTGGGTAAAGGCATGTTGCCTGAGGGTAGCCCCACCCAGCCAGATCAGTCCGACGATGACCCAGCTTATTGGGCGCATACGGGCGACAAGCAGGGCACTTAGCAGGGCAAGGGCCGAAACCATGAACACACCGCCAATGGGAGCAAAGCCAGCCAAAGAAGTGTCCAGAAAACCATAACCGAGATAAAGCCAAGGGAATCCGGTCAAAACCCAGGAGCGAAGCCACTCAAAAACCACCCAGAGTGCAGTGAAACCCAGAATTGGCCAACGTTGCTCGCCGAGGCTGCGCCAGAGCAGTGATTGCAGTGCTGTAGCAAATCCCATGATGACGGCGACGGCCAGCAGCATGAGTGATGCGGTGGGTGCCGAAGTACTACCAAATTCGTAAATACTGACCCAGAGCCAGGCAGCACCGCTTAGCCACATCCCGGTCCCCCATGCCCAGCCTAGCCAGCCAGCTTTGATGGCTGGCTGATCTGATAAAAGCGTGAACAGAACAATGACACTGAGAAGGCTGATGGGCCAGAAATCCCAGGGTGCCAAGCCGAAAACGTACAAAAGCCCGCTGGCCAGTGCAAGCGCAAGTTGTTTCCGGTCCGGAAGCTGAAGCCGGCTGGAAAGGGTCATGAAGAGCGAAGCACCTTGAGTTGGCGGATGGTGCGAGAATCTGCATCCATCACCTTGAAAGTCATCCCCGCCAGACGAATTACTTCATTCTTGCTGGGTAGTCGTTCAAAGGCACTGGTAATGATGCCTCCAATCGTATCAAAATCATGATTACTAAAGTCAGTATCGAAATGGGCATTGAACTCATCCAGAGGGGTAATGGCTTCGACCAGAAACTCTCCGGGTCCTGTTTCCCTTATGAGACTGTCTTCTTCGTCCTCATGATCATGCTCATCCTCAATCTCGCCGATGATCTGTTCAAGCGCGTCTTCGAGGGTAACTAGGCCGACGACACCACCGTATTCGTTGACAACGATGGCCATGTGGCTGTGTTTAAGACGAAACTCGCGGATCAGTCGGTCTAAATGCATGGTTTCAGGAACAAAGAGCGCAGGGCGCAGATAATCCTTGAGCTCGAACTTGTCCTGACTGTCTTGGGTCAGACGGCGCAACAGATCCTTAGCAAACAGGATGCCCAAAATTTCGTCCGAATCGTCATCAGCCAATACTGGAAAACGTGAATGGGCACTTTGTAGCAATGTAGGCAAAAATGCTGATAGCTCTTCGTCATCTCGGATACTGACCATCTGGGCACGAGGTACCATGATTTCCCGGACCAGACGTTCGGAGACCAGCAGCGTGGATTCAATGATCGACATGGATTCGGCATCAACGAGGCCTCGGTCGGATGCATTCTGAATCAGCACAAGAAGATCCTCGCGATTGCGAGGTTCACCACTCAAAATGGCAGTGAGGCGGTCCCACCAGGACAAAGTCCGACTTCGATCTTCGCTCATGATGACTGCTGGTTGCCCTCCGGTTCTGATTCATAGGGATTGCCAATACCACCTTTGGCAAGTATGCGAATCTCTTCCTGTTCCATAGTTTTGGCTTCAGCATCGGTCTCATGATCCATGCCGAGCAGGTGCAGGCAGCCATGAACCACTAGGTGGGCCAGATGATTTTTCCACTCCTTCTGCTGGGCGACAGCCTCATTGAGGATGACTGGCACGCAAAGCACCAGATCACCGAGCAGGTAGTGTTCGAGCTGACTCTGGATGGCTTTGGGGAGGTCAACCTGAAAAGAAAGGACATTGGTTGGGTAGTCCTTGCCGCGGAAATCACGGTTCAGTTGCTGCATTTCCTCTTCATCCACCAGACGAATGGAAAGTTCCATGTCGGGCTCATTGGGAAGGGTTCGCTCGATCCAAGTCTCATACCACTTAGTGTCCGGAAAGTCGGGATGGTTTTCAATGCATTGCACGTCAACGAGGTGTGACATGGTTACGTCCCGGACGATGGTTTATGGTAGGTTGTGCTGCATCCCAGCGGTCATATGCCTCGACAATACGCTGTACGATTTCGTGACGCACAACATCCTGTGATTTGAAGAAGGTGAAGGGGATGTGCGGTACATCCCTGAGGACTTCCATGGCATGCCGCAGGCCTGAGAGTTGGCCATTCGGCAGATCCACCTGGGTAATGTCGCCAGTAATGACAGCCTTGGAGCCGCGCCCTAGCCGAGTAAGAAACATTTTCATTTGTTCGGGTGTGGTGTTTTGACCTTCGTCAAGGATGACAAAGGACTGGTTCAGGGTGCGACCACGCATGTAGGCAAGTGGAGCTACCTCAATGATGTTACGCTCAATCAGTTTGCCTACCCGTTCAAACCCGAGCATCTCGTACAGGGCGTCGTAAAGTGGACGCAGGTACGGGTTAATTTTATCGGTCAGATCACCCGGTAAAAAACCAAGTTTTTCACCCGCTTCAACCGCGGGGCGTACCAGAAGAAGTCGCTGAATGCTTTCACGTTCGAGCAAGAAGACTGCACAGGCTACAGCTAGCCACGTTTTTCCGGTACCCGCTGGCCCGATTCCAAAACAGATGTCTGAGTTCAGGATATCTTCAACATAAGTGCGCTGACGGGGGCCGCGTGGTGTTATGGTGGTTTTGCGCATGCTGAGTACGCGAGGTTCGGGCTCAACCCCGTGTTCCTGACAAAGGCGTAACTGTACATGAATCTCGTCAGCGCTGAAGAATGATTTCTCAGCAGACTCTTGATAAAGCCGGTTCAGGAGGTCAAGTGCTGTTTGCGCTTTGCTGCCGCGGAGGAGAAAGTGATGTTCGCGGTGCTGAATAATCACACCCAACGCCTGTTCGATCAGGCGGATATGTTCATGAAACTGCCCACACAGGGCGGCAACCCGATTCGGGTCATAAGGCTCAATGGTCCACTGCAGGGGGCCATCTTGGGGGGTGTTCAAGGAGATTGTGCTCTCAGGCCAAACGTGTAATCAAGCATAACGGCTTCTGCGGAAAAAGTCATCCGGACATGACGGTGGAGGTTGGAACACGCGTGCAATTAGTTTTGTGCAGGCTTGGCTGAATGAGCAAGCCTGTGCCATAGTGAATCAATGAGACATCCGGAGATCAATGATGCAGGCTGACAAAAATGCCTCAAAAGTCCAGTATAAAGAGTGGCACCCGCATGATCGCAGGATTCATGAGCCACTCAGCTGGCAGGCACGTGCCCTAAACCTGACTCTTAAATCCACAGTCAAGCCAATTCTTTCCCGAGTTACCGTTTCAAAAAAAACCATCTGGCTGGCGGAACGAATCTACAACCTGACTGCACCATTAATGACTGCCTTGCCTGAGCATGTAGACCGACAGGAAATCGAATTCTCTCATTTTACCGGTGAGTGGATTCGATCCGGACCTTTTCTTGATGAAAACAAAGTGCTTCTATATTTGCATGGTGGCGGCTATTTTTTCAGTTCAGCTGCCTTGCACAGACCTGTGACCTGGCGGTTGTCCCAGGTCTGCAAGCGCCCAGTCCTGGCAATTAATTACCGTATGGCTCCTGCTTTTCAGTTCCGGCACTGGCTTGAAGATGCTGTGACCGCCTATGTCCATCTGCTTGAGCGTGGCTATAAAGCGCATAACATCATTGTTGCTGGGGATTCAGCTGGAGGTAATCTTGTATTAGTCATGCTGCAGTCCCTGCGTCATCAGGGTTTTCCTTTGCCAAAAGCATGTATCTGTCTTTCTCCATGGACGGATATGACCGGGGGCAGTGAGTCGATGCACCGCAACCGTCATCATGACCCGATGTTTGCTGCCCGTGCTGTATCCGGGGTTGGTCGTTTTGTTGGGCAAGGTGTTGATCTGGAACATCCTTGGGTTTCACCGGCGCGGGCTGATCTTTCGGGCTTTCCTCCGTTACTGATTATGGTTGGCTCAACGGAAGTGCTAAGAGATGATGCTTTGCGTGTGGCACAAAGGGCTCGAGCTTATGGTGTGCCTGTCGTCTATGAGGAATGGGTTGCAATGCCGCATGTCTTTCCGCTTTTTGCAGCCTTCGTTCCTGAGTCAAGGCGCGCTTATGCCCATATTTCGCGTTTTGTCCGGGATGTAGAACTCATCCGCGATGAGTATGAGGCGCATTAGCGCCACGTGGTTATGAGTGTGTCGGTTGTGGGTTAGTCTCTTTAGTCGATAATTGTTTTGTTTTCAGCGTGGTTTGCTCTGTAGTATAGTTCTCTACTGCAATGTTTTGGAGACAGGCGATTGTGGAAACAGAACAGATTCTGAGTGTTTTGGGGGAGCTACTGGCTCCTGAACAATTCAGTGTTGCTGAGGATGATCTTGTCCGTTATGGCAGGGACTGGACTCGCCAATATCTTCCACGGCCCTCAGTTGTGGTGTTTCCCCGTACAGTTGAGGATGTTCAGGCTATCGTGCGTGCGGCCTGTCAGTATGGTTGGCCACTGGTTCCCTCCGGGGGACGTACCGGACTTTCCGGTGGTGCCGCAGCCACCTGTGGCGAAATGGTGGTCTCTCTTGATCGTATGAACCGTATTCTTGAGTTTATCCCCGAGGATCGTTGTGTTCGTGTCCAGGCCGGAGTGGTGACCCAACAGGTTCAGGAGTTTGCCGAGGAATATGGACTTTATTACCCGGTTGATTTTGCCAGTGCGGGTTCGAGCCAGATCGGCGGAAATATTGGCACCAATGCTGGCGGTATCCAGGTCATTCGCTATGGTATGACGCGTGATTGGGTCATGGGTTTGAAGGTCGTAACCGGAAATGGGGATCTGCTTGATCTCAACGGTGGCATGATGAAAAATGCCACCGGATACGATTTGCGTCATCTCTTTATTGGCTCAGAAGGGACTTTGGGTATTGTCGTGGAAGCCACTCTGGCGCTCACCCGCCTTCCAAAACAGCCGCGTGTCATGGTCTTGGGTGTGCCTGGGTTTGCATCGGTCATGCTTCTGCTCGATCTTTTCCAGCGCCAGCTGGATCTGAGTGCTTTTGAGTTTTTTTCCGACCTTGCCCTGCGGCTGGTGACTGCCCATACCGGATTGCCCCGGCCATTCGCCGAGGCGACGCCTTTTTATGTGCTGCTTGAATTTGATGCTGATTCACCTCAAGTTGAGGAGCAGGCCATGCAGTGTTTTCACAGCGCTCTTGAAGAAGGCTGGGTACTGGATGGTGTGCTAAGTCAGAATGAAACCCAGTTTCGTAATCTCTGGCGCTTGAGAGAGGATATTTCCGAAACCATTTCCCGTTTTACCCCCTACAAGAACGATATTTCGGTCATGATTCGTCATGTTCCGGATTTCATCGCAGATATTGATGCAATTGTCGCTCGGGAATACCCGGACTGGCTGGTTGTTTGGTTTGGCCATATCGGCGATGGTAACCTGCACCTGAATATCCTTAAGCCTGAGTCATTGGCTATTGAGGAATTTGTTCAGCGTTGTCAGGTTGTCAATCAGCAGGTCTTCGCTGTGGTGCAGCGTTACCGTGGTTCCATCTCGGCAGAGCATGGTGTAGGATTATTGAAGAAGCCTTATCTGGGGTATACGCGCAGTCCTGAGGAAATGGTTTATTTGCGGGCCATCAAGCGTGCATTCGATCCATACGGGATCATGAATCCTGGCAAAATCCTTGATATGGAACCACTCTAGGGGTCTATCATGCAACGAATTGATTTCTTTTACGATATTGGCAGTCCATACAGTTATGTTGCCGCAACCCAGATGGGTCGGTTAACCTCTCGGGCAGAGGTGCACTGGCGCCCCTTTCTGATTGGTGGTGTCTTCAAGGCAACAGGCAACCAGCCTCCCGCTATGCTGCCAGCCAGGGCCCCCTATCTGCGCAAGGACCTCGAACGACTGGCGGCGTTTTATCGTGTTCCCTTTAATATGCCGTCCCGTTTTCCACTGAATACGCTGCTCGCCATGCGCTGTCTGCACGCAGTCGATCCTGATGTACTGGAAGTAACCAGTATGGCTCTTTTTGAGGCCTACTGGGTTGAAGATCGGGATGTCAGTGATGGCGAAGTTCTTGCCAGTTTGCTCGGCAAGGAAGTGGTGGATCGGGCAGGAACTGATGCGGTCAAGGTTAGTCTCAAGGATGCGACGGATGAGGCGGTGATGCGAGGTGCTTTTGGTGCTCCGAGCTTCTTTCTAGATGAAGAGCTTTATTTTGGTGAAGATCGTATGTTCCTGATCGAACATGCGCTTAAGGGTGTCTGATCTTGACCCAGACAGTACAAACGCCCAGTCATTACTGGCTGGATCCTAAAGCCTGCCCCGTGCCGGCGGGTAAGGTCGTTTGTGTGGGGCGTAATTATGTGGCTCACGCGCAGGAACTTGGCCATGCGGTGCCGGATCGGCCCCTTCTTTTCATGAAACCTCGTGAGGCCATACGGCGGTTTGATGAGGGTATTGATTGGCCGGAACAAGAAGGTTGCTGTCATCATGAAACGGAACTGACGGTATTGGTTGGAGCGCCGTTATGCAAGGCGAATGCCGAACAGGCCCGCGATGCCGTGGCAGGGATCGGGGTTGGGCTTGATCTGACCTTGCGTGATCTGCAGGATCGGCTAAAAAAAGCAGGTCATCCTTGGGAGCGCGCCAAGGCCTTTGATGGCTCTGCCGTACTTTCCCCCTTTATCCCGGTTTCGGACGTGAATCCGGATTGGCAGAGTCTGAAATTTGGTTTGATTGTCAATGGAATGCCGCGTCAGTCTGGAGATGCACGTCTGATGCTGACCCCGATCATCGTTTTGCTCGTTGAGATCAGTGCTGTATTTACCCTGATGCCTGGGGATGTGGTCATGACGGGTACGCCAGAAGGTGTTGCAGCTTTGCAACATGGCGATCAGCTTGAGTTGCAACTGGATCGAAGGTCATTCAGGACGTGGGTTCGTCAACCCTGAATGTCTCGAAAACGCAGGATTTGTCGTCGTTCTTTTTTGTCGGGGCGATGGTCGGGTGCGGGATGTGCCCGACGTTCTTCGGTACGAAGAAGATTGCGCGCCATACTGGCTTCGGTCTCACGGTAAAGCAATTGGGCCACACCGGCAGGTCCACGCACTTCGCTGAGATCCAGCACTTCAACTTCGCGCTTATCCCAGCCTTGACGTACCTCAATCAGCATGCCCTTATGAACTGCTGTACTTACTTTGACTCGCTGCCCCTGAACGTGCACCTTGCCGCCTTCAATGGCTTGTTTGGCGAGACTGCGACTACGAAAAAACCGGGCTGCCCACAGCCAGAGATCCATCCGTACCTTGCGGTCGGTAGAATCCAGCAGTTCAGCCCGGTTTGCAGTCATCAGGACTTGCTGAAGCTGCGGCCACCAAAACGCTGCTTGAACTTGTCGATACGACCACCTGTGTCGAGAACCTTCTGGGTGCCGGTGTAGAAGGGGTGGCACTTAGAGCAAACGTCCAGATGGATAGGCTTGCACAGGGTAGAACGGGTAACAAAGCTGCTTCCGCAGGAGCAGGTTACGGTGACGTCTTCATAGGAAGGATGGATATCTGCACGCATGATGATCTCTCAAAGAACGGTTTAACGAGGCTCGCTACTCCGGGGTGTTTCAAAAAACGGGCCCGGCACGAAATCCGCCATTCTTTTGGCCTACCCGGAACATCTCTTCGCCCGAGCCAAGCACAACAAGGGGAACAATTATATGCTTTTCACGTATTCCTGCAAGGGGGCGCTGACAGGCTGTTCCGATGTTGCTAATCTGATTGCGACTGTTCCGGAGTTTATAGAGCCGTTCAAGCTACGGGCATGTTATTTTTAAGGGTATGCGTACAAGTTGGTAGGGAGGTAGGGAGGTAGGGAGTCAAAGCTCCCCAGCCTCGATCATGCGGATGAGTGTTGCAATGTCCGCCCCGTAGTTCTTCTCGCGTTTTGGCACATCATGTTGGTGCGTCGGTCTTGGAACAGGCGGAAGTCCATACCCAATCGCATCGCTTGGCAGTCTAAATTCAGCCAGCATTTTGTCTGGCACGAGACTCCCAAGCTCAGCGGGCTGCTGAACACGTTTGCGCTCAAACTTTGGTCTGGCCTGCTTGTTGCTGTGGATTCCTTTGAATTTTACGCCTGCGGTATGCAAGATACAACAAGATTTTGCGATTTATCAGTTTGTGCGTAAAACCCCGTCATTTTCATAGATCCCACTGGGTTCAGGGGTAGTGTCTGTAAAAAGCGCACAGGCCCCAAAGGTCAGGAGGTCTACGAATAAGGGAATGGAGGTGCGTGGAATGTGGTACATTCCACGATCGCGGCGTCAATCCCTTGAAAATATGGGTCTATGGATTGGACATGAGCGTTTTG
>JAJZHM010000149.1 GCA_021804485.1 Pseudomonadota bacterium
CTGCAGCAGACATCAATGCAGGTAGATGCCTGGTTTATGGATGGTTTTGCGCCGCAACGCAATCCAGCCATGTGGAGCGAAGCCCTCATCACGCCGATGTCCCGCCTGAGTCACGCCGGTACTACGCTTGCCACCTATAGCGTCGCATCTGCATTAAGAAAAAGCCTGACAGGCTCCGGCTTTGAACTCGAGATGCGTCCGGGAACTGGAGGCAAACGACAGGTGCTTGCAGGCACCTTCAGCACTTTGGCAGGGTAACCCCTTGCTGTCCTTGGTATTTGCCACCTCGATCCCTATAGGACGTCTCACAGACGCTATCGGCCTCAAAAAACAGCATCTGCGCTACACCCTCATGCGCGTAGATCTTGGCAGGCAGATTGGTGGTATTGGAAAACTCCAGGGTCACATGCCCTTCCCATTCCGGCTCAAGAGGCGTCACGTTAACGATGATGCCACAGCGGGCATAGGTTGACTTACCCAGACAGATGGTGAGTACCGAGCGGGGAATCCGGAAATATTCGACCGTACGCGCCAAAGCAAACGAGTTCGGAGGAATAATGCAGACGTCTGATTTAATGTCGATAAAACTTTTGTCATCAAAGGCTTTAGGATCAACAGTAGCTGAATAGACATTGGTAAATACCTTGAACTCATCGGCACAACGAACATCATAGCCATAGCTCGAGACACCGTAAGAAATCACCTTTTGACCATTGACCTTGCGTACCTGCGAGGCTTCAAAAGGTTCGATCATGCCATATTCATTGGCCATATGACGAATCCAGTGATCAGGTTTAATACTCATAAAATTCCTCAAATACGGGTCAGGGTACAGGTCAGTTCATGACCAGGTTGGGTATCCGTTGTTCTGATAATTGCTCCTGCCGAGCCAAGGCAACGGCCATACGAACGGCCAGATTGCGATACAGGCCAAGAATATCAGCCATACTTTTTGCCTGTTGTACGGGAGACATCCCCTTGTCAGCAGCTGCGCGGATACGGCCATCCAGTGGCAGTCGTTCCAGAATACCGACCTGATAATCACGTGCCAACTGATCAGCAGCGCCTTCGCCAAAGATGGATTCATGGTGGCCGCATTGGCTGCAGATATGGACGGACATGTTCTCAACGACGCCCAGAACAGGAATATCAACTTTGCGGAACATTTCAATGGCACGCACCGCATCAATCCGGGCCAGATCCTGTGGAGTACTCACAACAACTGCGCCGGATACGGGAATTTTCTGTGCCAGAGTAAGAGCGATATCGCCCGTCCCAGGAGGCATATCAATCAGCAAATAATCAAGATCCTGCCAGTGTGTCTGGGAAAGCATCTGAATCAGGGCTCCCGTCGCCATGGGGCCTCGCCAGATAACGGGTGTCTGTTCATCCGTCAGCCACCCCAGAGACATCAGCTGCAGGCCATGCTGCACAAAAGGGAGCATCTCCTTGTCGCCATGCATCCCGGGCCGGGTTCCTGCCGGAATACCCGTCAGCAGAGGCAAACTTGGACCATAAATATCGGCATCCAAAATCCCAACCCGAGCACCTTCACGCTGCAAGGCGTAGGCCATTTCAAGAGCGGTAGTAGACTTTCCAACACCGCCTTTACCGGAGGCAACCGCAATAATATTGCGCACCGTTTCCATGCCAGCCAGACCCGATCGTACCCGTGATCGGGAAATCCGGCTCTGGATGTGGACACGACTGGACAGACCATGTTCTTCAAGTAGATCCTGAACAGCCCGCACCAGATCACCCACCAGCGTTGCGCAGGGATATGGCAGATGGATTTCCAGTTCAACTTCCGTTCCCTTCACGTCACATTGTTGAAGGCAGCCGCTTTGTATCCAATCCAACTCCAGCCAAGGATCAATCCAAGTGGATAAAAGCCTGCGAACTGTATCTTCAGCCGAATCGGACATTCAGGGAACCTCAATCAACATGCTACGAAAGTACAGAATGAACTCCTTGAGTTCCTGCTCACTCAGATGCGGCACCAACTGATTGATGGAAGAACGGGAACCTGACTTGATGGTGCTGCCACCCAGACTCGCAGCTTTGCGGGTTACAAAACCAAGCTTGATCAAATCCATGGGTTCATCGTAGAAATGATAATGCGACAGATCAGCAAACTGCAGCATAGCTTCCCTTAAAGGTTCGCGCTGCCCTTCCAGATCACCGTGTTCCAAATGATGCACAATATGATCAAATTGTCCGGACAGATCAAGAGGGAGAGGAATACTGACATAATCGACCGGCTGACCATGCTCTTCCCGAACCATCTGACGAGCACGAACATAGCCTAGAAGGGGCAACAGTTCAGCGTTAGAGCGGTTATGCAGACTTTGACGAATCAGGGTGTGCACCGTTGCCTTAATCAAACCCGCCAGCTTATCAAGAATACGGGCAGCCCTGCTCTCCCCATCCATGTGGGTCACCATATTCAGAAACAGGTACTGAATGACCTGATCAGCAAAAGCATTAGCCACCGTCACGAACAGAGCATGGTGGGGCTCCTGTGGAGTAACTTCAAAACGATGCAACAGTTCATGAGAATTCGACTGCAATACGGGGCCCGCAGGAAAAGCAAAATACATCGCCACGTGTTCAACCTCGCTTAACCAAGAATGGCATTGATGGTAGCACATCAGGATTGATTTTGGATGTAGTGTCGTATTCGACTCTGAATGCGCTGACAAATACTTGAGCCCCTAAGTTCCAAGCCAGCCTGCCACAGGAATCAGAGGTATTTTCATCGTTCATGCCGAGGACAAAACACCTTCTGGCAAATCAGGTTTGTTCTTCGACACTAAGAATATTTGAAAAAAACGCCCCTGTTTCATAGTCGCACCATACCGGCCTCATGGGACAAAATGCAGCGCTCATACAATCGGATCGAACTCCACCAAGCACAATAGTATTGGTCATCTCGATTCATTAGCCTATTAACTTAAAAATGTACCGAGAGTCCATCGGTTCACGTAGACGAACCCTTTCGGGTACGTCTACGTGGGGCAACAGATTAATATGAAGGCATTCGTGCCCCTGTACTGACAATATGAAGCACTCCCGTCGCACCAACCCCTACAGTAAGTTGTTCGGGAGTTGCTGAAGATGATGAATCTGACGAAGATGGCGTGGCAGGCTCCAGACTGACCGTAACCTGAGACGAATCACCAACGGGATGCAAGGCCGAAGAAACCGATTGATTCACGGGGCTACTTGAATCAGACAAGGAACTAAAACTCTGAACTTGAGCAACCACGGGCAAAGTTGTTCCTAGCTGCCCCATAACCAAGTTCCCCTGGGCAACCTGTTGCTTGCCCGAGAAAAGTCCAGCATTGAGCAGTTCTAAACTTCCTGTCCCCATCTGCACAATAGTTCCCTTGCCGCTAATCGGGTTGGAAATAACGAGTGCATCACTTCGATCGAAAGCAAGCGTACCCTGATTCTGGATACTGCCACTGCCCAGTGATCCCGTTGTAGCACCATTCCCAATCTGCAACGTACCACCAGCAATTGTCGTCGGACCACTATAGCCATTATTAGCCATCAGTACTGTGGTACCACTACCTTCCTGCACCAGCGAGCCATTTCCTGTAATTGAGTTGGCAACTTGATTCTGTGAACTTTGATTAAATCCTAATATACTTTGGTCAACAACTGAGCCTGACCCTAGGGAGCCATTGGCACCGCCATTTCCAACGATCAAAGATCCCGCCGATATGGAGGTGGATCCAGTGTAACTGTTTGATCCTGTTAAGGCGGTTGTTCCCGTTCCGCTTTGCAGCAATGAACCAGAACCCTGAATATTGTTGTTCAAAACAAAGGAATCTGACCGATTGATTGCCAAAAGACCGTTATCGGTCACCAACCCAGTTCCCAGATCTCCTGATGTTTGACCGTTACCAGCATAAACCGACCCTGATAATATCTGAGTACCACCTGAATAGGTATTTGAACCTGTCAGAACCAGTGATCCAGTACCCATCTGCTTGACTTGACCCGGCCCGCCGATGGGATTAGCGACATTAACTGAATCGGCGTGATTAAATGACAAAACACCATTATCAAGAACAGCTCCACTTCCGAGCGAGCCCAAGGTGCCACCATCACCGACTTGTATCGCACCAGAACTAATGCTTGTTGTTCCTGTGCCACTATTCTGTCCCGTAAT
>JAJZHM010000057.1 GCA_021804485.1 Pseudomonadota bacterium
TCAACGGCACGGTGTATCGCCTAAACGAATACTGCTCTATCCACTGTGTCCCGATGTTCGCCAACGTTTATGTGAAAAGTCATAATGAGAATTGCTGGTGGGGATATCTTAGCCATAGCAGATACTGGCAAAGTATGATACGTTATTGTCGAGTATGATACTCTATTGTCTTCCAACAGCCGCCAAGAATTACCCCCAACCACACTACTCGACAGTCACCGATTTTGCCAGATTTCTTGGCTTATCGACATCGGTGCCACGTGCCAGCGCTGTATGGTAGGCCAGTAGCTGCACAGGGATGGCATGCACAATAGGCGAAAGTAATCCGGTATGACGTGGTGTTCGAATGACATGTACGCCATCGCTATCGGTAAAGTGACTGTCCTGGTCGGCGAAGACAAAGAGTTCTCCGCCGCGTGCACGTACTTCCTGCATGTTACTTTTCAGCTTTTCCAGCAACGCATCGTTCGGTGCAATCACGACAACAGGCATACTGTCATCAACCAGTGCCAGCGGGCCATGTTTCAGTTCTCCTGCGGCATAGGCTTCCGCATGGATATAGGTAATTTCCTTTAATTTGAGGGCACCTTCCATGGCAATGGGGTAATGTACGCCGCGGCCAAGAAATAGGGCATGGTCTTTTTTGGCAAATCGTTCCGCCCAAACATGAATCTGTGGTTCGAGATTAAGTGCATGCTGGATGCTTACCGGCACATGGCGCAATTCATCCAGATAGGCCGCTTCCTGTGCTGCGGTCAACTTTCCCCTGATCTTGCTGAGAATCATGGTCAGAGCAAACAAACCAACCAGTTGGGTTGTGAATGCTTTAGTCGAGGCGACTCCAATTTCTGCACCGGCGCGGGTATAAAAGACCAGTTCTGAATGGCGTGGAATGGCGCTTTCGGGAACATTGCAGATCGATAGGGCAGTTTTCAGACCGCGTTGTTTGGCGTATTTGAGCGCCTCCATGGTATCGAGTGTTTCCCCACTCTGGGAGATGGTCACAAGGAGATGATTGGGGTCTATGGCAACTTCCCGGTAGCGATACTCACTGGCAATCTCGACTTGACACGGGATCCCCACCAATGCCTCAATCCAGTAGCGCGCAATACAGCCTGCATAGTAGCTTGTTCCACATGCAATGATCTGTACCCCAGTGCATCCCTGTAGTCGTTCCTCTGCGCCTTCGCCAAGCAGCAGGGGACTGAAGCCCTGTTCGAGGATCGCATCCATGGTATCGGCTATGGCTTGGGGCTGTTCGTGAATCTCTTTCTGCATGAAATGGTTATAGGGACCAAGTTCAAGAGACGCCAGAGAGACATCACTTGTATGGACAGATCGCTGCACTTTGAGCCGATGCCTGTCAAAAATGACCAGGTCATTGGGACGCATCCAGGACACATCACCCTCATCCAGGAAAATAACCTTGCGTGTATGGGCAATAACTGCAGATACATCACTGGCGACCAAAAACTCGTCCTGACCAAGGCCAATAAGCAGGGGACAACCCATACGGGCACAGACCAGTTCATCGGGACGATCGGCGGCAATAACTGCTATGGCATAGGCACCGATTAGTTCTTCTGTAGCAATCTGCACGGAAGCCAGAAGATCCTTGCTCTGGGCGTAGTGCCAATGAATCAGATGGGCAATGACCTCCGTGTCTGTCTGCGACTCAAAATGATAGCCCCGGGCTTTAAGCTCTTCACGTTTAGCTTCATGGTTTTCAATAATGCCGTTATGGACCACGGCAATCAGCTCGGCGGAAATATGGGGATGGGCATTCGGTTCGGTCACCCCACCATGCGTTGCCCACCGAGTATGACCAATTCCCAGAAACCCTTGGACATTGGATTGCTGTGCCGCCTGCTCCGTTTCAACCACTCTGCCGACCTTGCGCACCCGTTGGATCGTACCATTGAGTACTGCGATTCCAGCACTGTCGTAGCCTCGATATTCGAGACGCTTCAGCCCATCAATCAGAATCGGGGTTACATTTCTCTTTGCAAGTGCGCCAACAATACCACACATAGTTTCTGTCTTCCTTTAGCCTTATGACTGATCCTGATTTTTTACCGGACGTTTCCAGTTTTCAATATGGGTCTGTCGTCCTCGTGCCACAGCCAGTTGCCCTGGGGGCACATCTTTATGGATCACGGAACCTGCCGCAGTGGTGGCACCGGCGGCAATCCGAACGGGTGCGACGAGCGCCGTGTTGCTGCCAATAAAGACTTCATCCTCAATCTGCGTCTGATGTTTTCGAGCACCATCGTAGTTGCAAATAATGGTGCCAGCACCAATATTGACGTGCCGGCCAATTTCAGCATCACCGAGGTAGCTTAAGTGCCCGGCCTTTGTTTCCTCGGCAATTTGGCAATTTTTCACTTCGACAAAGTTGCCAATATGAACGTTTACCCCAAGATGCGTTCCTGGCCGCAACCGGGCAAAGGGTCCGACTTGCGAACCTTGTGCAAGATGGGCTTGTTCCATCATCGTCATGGGGCGTACGTCAACATCATCGTCAAGGATGCAATCCTTAATATGGCAATGTGCACCGATCCGCACCCGGTTCCCCAGACGAACGTCCCCCTCGATGATTGTGCCAATATCGATAAAACAGTCTTTGCCGTGCACCAGAGTGCCTCTTAAGTCGAACCGGTTTGGGTCTGCCAGTCCTAGACCCTGCAGCATCAGTCGATTGGCTTGATAACGTTGCCATTTACGTTCAAGCTCTGCCAACTGCAGCTTATCATTGACACCCTCAACTTCCCAAGCGTAGTCGGGATGTACACTCTGTACCTCAATGTCTTTTCCGCAGAGAAGTCCAATGAGATCTGTCAGGTAGTATTCTTTTTGAGCATTGTGGTTGTTAATCAGCGGGATAAGTTCGTGCAGATAATCGCTACGAACACAAAGAATGCCAGTATTAACTTCCTTGATCCGTTTTTCCTGATCACTTGCATCCTTTTCTTCAACAATGCGCGTAATTCTTCCTAGTTCGCGGACAATCCGCCCATAACCCTTGGGCTCTTCAAGAAACATGGTTAACAACGCGGCGCCCGATGCAGCGGCTGAAATCAGCTTGGAAAGAGTCTGAGGTTGCACTAGTGGAACGTCCCCGTACAGAACAAGACTATAGCCAGACTGTGACACATGGGGTAATGCGCAGTGTACGGCATGGCCTGTTCCAAGCTGCGGTTCCTGAAGTGCCCATGCAATGGGTGTCTGGTTATTCCACTGTTCAACAGAGGTTCGTACCAGCTCTGCACCATGTCCGTGCACGATGACGACACGCTTCTCATCGGAATCTGCAATCGCAGAACCGGATGTCTCGAGTACGTGCTGCAGCAAAGGTTTGTTGGCCAGATGTTGTAATACTTTGGGAAGATCGGACTTCATGCGCGTCCCTTTCCCTGCTGCCAGAATAATGATGTTCAATTGCATCGATCTACCCGCTTTGGTTCAGTACAGTCTCTTGTTCAGCTTAGCAAAGGGGGGATGGTATCAAAAGGGATTTTAAAAAGAAATCAGGCAGTCTCTACAACTGCCTGATCGGTGTTAGCCTCGACCGGCTCGATTCTTGAATTGTTGTACGGTACGCAACTCGGCCGTTGCACGGGCAAGATGTTCCAGTGCCTTGGACATATTCATATCCTCACGCTGTTCCTGCATGATCTGCTGGGCATGTGTACGGGCCTGCTCCGCAGCCGCTTCATCAAGATCAGCGGCCCGAACAGCATTATCTGCAAGAATTGTTATCTTGTGGGGCTGAACTTCCATCATTCCCCCAGAGACGTAGAAAATCTCATCCTTGCCATCGTGCTCGACACGAACTGGCCCTGGCAGCAAACGTGTCAGAAGCGCAGCATGGCCTGGCGTAATGCCTAAATCACCGTGGGCACCATGCGCCACCAGGAATGAAGCTTCGCTGTCATACATCATGCCCCGCATGGACACGATGCTGACATGTACGGTCTTGTTCATCTAAGCTCCTCAGCCGATGGACTTGGCTTTTTCAACGGCTTCGTCAATACCACCGACCATATAGAACGCCTGCTCGGGCAAAGCGTCGAACTCACCGGCCAAAATACCCTTGAATCCACGAATGGTTTCGCGCAGTGGAACATATTTACCGGGAGAGCCGGTAAATACTTCTGCAACATGGAACGGCTGGGACAAGAATCGCTGAATCTTACGTGCCCGATAAACAAGCAGCTTGTCTTCTTCAGAGAGTTCATCCATACCCAGAATGGCAATAATATCCTTCAGTTCCTTATAGCGCTGCAGTACAGATTGCACACCACGGGCAACGTCATAATGTTCTTGACCAATAACCAGAGGATCCAGCTGACGTGAGGTTGAATCAAGTGGATCAACAGCAGGATAAATCCCGAGCGCCGCAATATCGCGCGACAGCACCACCGTTGCATCAAGATGGGCGAAGGTCGTTGCTGGCGAGGGGTCGGTCAAATCATCGGCTGGGACATAAACGGCCTGGATGGAGGTAATGGATCCGGTCCGGGTTGAGGTAATGCGTTCCTGCAGTACACCCATTTCTTCAGCAAGCGTTGGCTGGTAGCCCACTGCCGATGGCATACGTCCAAGTAGTGCCGAAACTTCTGTACCGGCCAAGGTGTATCGATAGATATTGTCGATGAAGAGCAGAACATCTTTGCCCTTACCATCTGCGTCTTTTTCATCGCGGAAATATTCAGCCATGGTCAAGCCTGTCAGGGCAACGCGCAGACGGTTTCCGGGGGGTTCGTTCATCTGACCATAAACCATGGCAACCTTATCAAGAACCTTGGAGTCCTTCATTTCATGATAGAAGTCATTGCCTTCGCGGGTACGCTCACCTACCCCGGCAAAAACTGAAAGACCGGAATGGGCCTTGGCGATATTGTTGATAAGTTCCATCATGTTCACGGTTTTGCCCACACCTGCACCACCAAAGAGGCCAACTTTTCCGCCTTT
Organism: Pseudomonadota bacterium; assembly: GCA_021804485.1. Taxonomy (GTDB): domain Bacteria; phylum Pseudomonadota; class Gammaproteobacteria; order Pseudomonadales; family Moraxellaceae; genus JAJXWR01. Next base: position 4,975 of record JAJZHM010000057.1, read on the forward strand.
GGCAAAGGGGCACAACAGATCAATAACCTTGATCCCTGTTTCCAGAAGTGATGTTCCGCCAGACTGCTCTGCATAGCTCGGTGCTTTACGATGTATCGAGGAACGCTTTTGCTCGCCAATCGGCCCTGCTTCATCGATCGGATTGCCAAGAACATCCATGATTCGACCTAATGTTTCCATTCCAACAGGGACCTGAATGGGAGCACCGGTATTAAGAACATTAAGACCGCGCCGAAGTCCTTCGGTTGAGCCCATGGCAATTGTTCGAACAACACCATCACCGAGTTGCTGCTGAACCTCGAGGGTTGTTTCTGCGCCATCTACCTTGAGCGCATCATAAACTGCCGGAACCGCTTCGCGGGCGAACTCCACGTCAATGACCGCGCCAATAATCTGCACAATTTTGCCTGAACTCATGACCAATCCTCTCTATCAAACATTCAGAGTGGGTTAAACCGCTGCTGCCCCACCCACAATTTCAGAAATTTCCTGGGTAATCGCTGCTTGTCTTAATTTGTTATAGACAAGCTGCATGGAAGTAATCAGCTCACCTGCATTATCCGTAGCTGATTTCATGGCGACCATACGTGCAGCTTGTTCACAGGCAGCGTTTTCTACAACCGATTGGTATACTTGCGACTCAATAAAACGAACCATAAGGCTATCGAGTAACGACTCGGCATCAGGCTCATAGATGTAGTCCCAACTCGTGTCACCCTTGGCAGCCAGTTCATTGACCATTTCTTTGGGCAGTGGCACAAGTTGTTGAATGGTTGGGTTCTGGGTCATCGTATTGACAAACTCGTTACTCACCAGATGAATCCGGTCAATCCGACCCTCAGAAAAGGCATCAAGCATCAGTTTCACAGTTCCAATGAGATCCGCTTCCGAAGGAGTATCGCCCAAATGGGTGCGAACGCCCAGGACCTTACCACCCATACTTTTGAAGAAACTTACTGCCTTTTGTCCGACCAGAACAAATTCAGCTTCGATACCATCGTCTTTGCGTGACTTGAGTTCGGCAATAACGCGCTTGAAAAGATTAATATTCAAGCCGCCACAGAGCCCACGGTCAGAACTAATAATGATATAACCCTCACGCTTCACGGGCCTTGGAAGCATATACTCATGCTTGTATTCTGGTGATGCATGAGCAATATGCGACATGACCTGGCGAATTTTTTGTGCATAGGGCTTACCCGCCGTCATCCGCTCTTGTGCCTTTTTCATTTTGCTTGCCGCAACCAGCTGCATCGCCCGCGTAATTTTCTGCGTGCTTTTAATGCTTGCAACCTTGATCCGAATCTCTTTCAAACTGGCCATTTCGGATTATCCTACCTTACCAGGTTTGTGTGGCCTTGAACTGCTGCAGAGCCTTACGCAAAGTTCCTTCAATATCACTATTGTAATCAGCAGTATCATTGATTCTTTGCATCAGTTCCTTGTACTGAGCATGCATATACGAAAGCAGTGCCTGCTCGAAGGCACCAATTTTTCGTACGTCCACGTCGGTCAGGAAGCCTTCGTTGGAGGCAAAGATTGATACGGCCATATCGGCGATACTGAAAGGAGCATACTGTTTCTGCTTCATCAGTTCCGTTACGCGCTGGCCATGCTCCAGCTGCTTGCGGGTTACATCATCAAGATCGGATGCAAACTGGGCAAAAGCTGCAAGCTCGCGGTACTGAGCCAAAGCCAGTCGAATACCACCACCGAGCTTTTTGATAATTTTGGTCTGTGCTGCACCACCCACACGAGATACCGAGATACCGGCGTTCATTGCAGGACGAACGCCGGCGTTGAAGAGACCGGTTTCAAGGAAAATCTGGCCATCGGTAATCGAAATCACGTTTGTTGGCACAAATGCGGAAACGTCACCCGCCTGCGTTTCAATAATGGGCAAAGCAGTCAATGAACCAGTCTTACCCTTGACCGCTCCTTGAGTGAACCGTTCAACATATTCTTCCGAAACGCGTGCTGCCCGCTCCAGCAAACGGGAATGCAGATAAAAAACATCGCCAGGATAGGCTTCACGTCCTGGAGGACGACGCAACAACAGGGAAATCTGCCGATATGCCCAAGCCTGCTTGGTAAGATCATCATAAATGATCAAAGCATCTTCACCCCGGTCGCGGAAATACTCGCCCATTGTACAGCCGGTAAACGGTGCAATAAATTGCATTGAGGCAGGTTCAGAGGCAGAGGCTGCTACAATGGTTGTGTACTCCATCGCCCCATGTTCTTCCAGCTTGCGGACGACATTGGCAATAGTGGACTGCTTTTGCCCGACAGCCACATAAATACACTTAATACCGGAGTTCTTTTGAGCAATGATGGTGTCAACAGCCAAGGCTGTTTTCCCGGTTTGACGATCGCCAATAATCAGTTCACGCTGGCCTCGTCCAATCGGAACCATCGAGTCAACGGCTTTGTAGCCTGTCTGAACGGGTTGGTCAACCGACTTTCTCCAGATCACACCAGGAGCAACCTTCTCAATCCGATCCTGCAAACTTGCCTGTACAGGTCCCCTGCCATCAATGGGTCTTCCCAAGGCGTCAACAACACGACCGAGTAATTCAGTGCCAATGGGTACCTCGACGACTTTTCCGGTACAGCGGACCTTATCGCCTTCAGCAAGGCTCAGATAATCCCCCAGAACAACGGCACCCACAGAATCTTGTTCGAGATTCAAGGCCATTCCGAAAATATTACCGTCAAATTCGACCATCTCGCCATACATAACGTCAGCGAGTCCGTGAATACGTACGATGCCATCCGACACGGATACCACGGTGCCTTCATTGCGCGCTTCAGAGATTCCATCCAGTTCGGATATGCGCTGCTTGATCAGTTCACTAATTTCAGCGGGGTTGAGTTGCTGCATGCTTTATTCCTCAAACTTGCGAATTCAGTAGGTCGCGTAACTTTGCGATTTTTCCGCGAATGGATGCATCGATCACCATGTCTCCGGAACGGATGACAACACCCCCCAACAGGGATGAATCAACTTCTGTCGCCATTGTGACCTGACGGTTAAATTTCTGGCACAAGGCCTTTGCCATAACCTGCAAATCAGAATCACTCATGGCAAAGGCTGAAACAACTTCCACATCCATACTTCCCTGATGCTCCTGCACATACTTCACAAACTGTGCGTTCACTTGGGGGAGAAGACTCAGCCTTTTGTAATGAGCAAGCTCACGAACCAGGCCTTGTGTCTCTGCGCACAGGGTGTTTCCCTGTGCACGACACATGATTTCTGACTGCTCAGCTGCCGTAAGTCGGGGTTGTCCCATGTAGCTGATCAGGGCTTCATCCCGAATCAAGGCAGACAGTTCGGCTAAATCACGGCTTATGGCCTCTACATTATTTCTTTCAGCGGCCAATGAATAAATGGCTTTTGCATAAGGCCGTGCCAACGTTGCCAGTTCAGTCATGAGTGTCTCCTGGTTCAGAGCTGGCCGGCGAGTTCATTCAGCATGGCTTCGTGTCGGTTTCGATCGACTTCAGCTGAAAGAATTTTTTCTGCACCGATGATTGCCAGATTCGCGACCTGGGTTCGCAGCTGATCTTTAGCCCGACTCATTTCTTGCTCAAGTTCAGCCTGGGCCGCTGCCTTAATACGATTCTGCTCGGCTAAGGCGGCCTGCTTTGCTTCTTCGATAATCACTTCTGCACGCTTGGCTGCCTGTTCAATCAGTACAAGCGCTTGTTGCTTGGCTTCCCTGATTTCAATAGCAGCCTGATCCTGTGCTGAATTTAGTTGTTCCTCAGCTTTTGAAGCAGCCTGAAGTCCTTCCTCAATCTTTCTCTGCCGCTCAGCCAATCCGCTTGTGATCGGTGGCCATACATATTTCATGCAAAACCACACGAATACTGCAAGAGAAAGCAACTGTCCCAACAATGTCGCGTTGATATCCACGCCACCACCTCATTCAATCAATGATGCCTGCCCCGATTAAGCCGCGTCAGGTTCTGCCCGCACTCAAGCCTTTATTTGGCAATATGCTGGGCCAATTGACCAACGAAGGGGTTTGCGAACAGCAAATACAGACCAATACCGACACCGATCATCGAAATGGCGTCAAGCAGACCTGCCACGATAAACATCTTGGTTTGCAACATTGGTGCAAGTTCAGGCTGTCTTGCAGAGCCTTCCAGAAACTTGCCACCGAGAAGACCAAAGCCGATCGCTGTGCCTAGTGCACCTGCACCAATCAGGATTGCCACGGCGATACCCGTCAAACCAAGAACAGTCTCCATTTTTCACCTCTACTTTGTTTAAACAGTTTAAAGATCTAGTGATGTGCTTCCTGTGCCGCACTCATGTACACAATGGTCAGCATCATGAAAATGAATGCCTGCAGGGTGATAATGAGGATATGAAACACTGCCCACGCCCATTGCAACACGCCCCCAAAGGCACCAAGGCCAATATTTGTAGGGTACATGGTGCAAATCAGGATAAAGATCAGTTCACCCGCGTACATGTTTCCAAAAAGTCGCATGCCAAGAGAAATTGGCTTTGCAAGAAGGCTTACCCCTTCAAGAAGAAAATTGAAGGGAATAAAAACAGGATGATTAAACGGATGCATGGTGAGTTCACCGACGAACCCGCCAATCCCCTTGAATCGAATGCTGTAGCCAATAATCAGCAAAAATACGAAGACAGCCATTCCAAGTGTTATGTTCGGGTCTGTTGTCGGAACGACCCTCATATGTTCAACACCCGCACTCTGGAAGATCAGGGGCAGAACATCAACCGGCACCAGATCAAGGAAGTTCATGGCAAAGATCCAAAGCAGCAGTGTGAGTGCCATGGGAGCAACCATGGCACTGGCTTGTCTGCCCTGAAAGCTTTCCTTGACGGAGTTGTCAACAAATTCGACAAGAATCTCGATAAGGTTTTGCAGGGCCCCAGGAACTCCGGACTGCATTTTTACAGCAACAGTACGCAGCATCCAGCCTAATCCACAAGCGCAGACCAGTGCCCATATCATGCTGTCTACATGAATTGACCAGAATCCCATGGCATGGGCCTGTTCCATATTTTGAGCGAAACCGCAGTGGCCTGATTCACATCCCCAGGTCAGATTGGTTAGATGGTGCTTGATGTATTCACCTGACGTCAATGCCATAATTCACCTGACTTTACCAAACACACAGCGTAACTGAACCACGATCCAGAACAACCACATCCCCGCTTGAGGGACGATAAAACCAATCAGCGCAGCTTGGGCCATTTTTCCTTTTTTAAGGCTGAAAAGGAGCCAAAGACCACCTACCGATAAAAAAATCTTTTCAAACTCAGCCCGATATAGAACAGCCAGCATTCCGGGCGCTGGTAATTCTCCCGCTTTATGGCTGTGTTTACTTCGCACCAGCCACCAGAGTTGGGTTGCCATGGTTAAGGCTGAGCCTTCCAATGAGGAAGCTTCACAACCAGGCATCCACTTATAACTCATTGCTACTGCTACGCCAGCCAGAACTGCTTGGGAAACAATCCAACCGGCTGTTTCCCTCCAACCCCACTCCTGATCAAGGAGAACTTTGTCTCTTGCCAATTCAGGAGCCTTTTAAAAAATTGTTCACACATTCTTGCTGAGCGCGCGGATTATATGCATTGGCTACAGATTTCGCAACCTTTACGACTTTCGTGGGCTCCAGATGTAGCATTTGTTTGATGTATCTCAATTCTTAATGAATATGAGCCAGAATTCCGTCCAGTTCCTCCAGCGAATGATAGGAAATGACCACTCGCCCTCGTCCCGAATCCTCATGACTGATCTTGACAGCCGCCCCAAGTTTTTCACTCAGGCGATCCATCAAACGTGAAATATCTGGATCATCGGTCTTATTCACCGGCTTTGCTGGAAACTTCGGAGTCTGCTGAATTTTCCGAACCAGTTCCTCAGTTTGCCGGACCGAAAGAGCTTTCCCAACAACAGTTTTGGCCGCATCCACCTGCTCCTGATGCGACAAACCCAGCAAGGCCTTGGCATGCCCCATATCCAGGTCACCGCGCTCCAGCAGAAGCCTGACTTCAGGTTCAAGCTGAAGCACACGCAGAAGATTTGTGACACTAGCCCTGGATTTTCCCACGGTTTCTGCCAGTTTTTCATGGGTCAGTTTGAAATCATCAGCCATTTTCTGCAGGGCCAGTGCCTGCTCTAAGGGATTGAGGTCCTCTCTCTGGATATTTTCAATCAGCGCCATGATGGCAGCGGTTTCATCGCTGATATCTCTGACGATGGCCGGAATGAACTCCAGATCAGCCATCTGGGCAGCGCGCCAGCGTCGCTCCCCGGCAACAATCTCAAAGGTTTCGTCATTACGTTTGCGAATGACAATGGGCTGCATCACACCATGTTGTCTTATGGATGCTGCCAGTTCAGCAAGGGCATCTGCATCGAGTTCTCGACGCGGCTGGTACATTCCCCGCTGCAGGTTATGAACAGCTACCTTGCGTAATTCCCCGTCAACAAAATGCCCTTCTGCTGCTGCTGCTACCTCAGCAACGGCTTCCTTAGCCTGACCAAGCAGTGCTGATAGTCCTCTGCCTCCGGATAATCCTCTTTTTCTGGTATTCACGATCAATATCACTCCTCAGGCAGCGGTCGTTGAAGCAGCCCGATTCTGTTTCCTCAAAATTTCTGCAGCCAAAGCCAGATAGGCCAGAGACCCCCGAGACGTCTTGTCATAATGCAAAGCGGGCTTTCCATGTGCAGGCGCTTCTGCCAAGCGAATATTTCTTGGGATGATGGTCTCAAAGAGCTGGGCGGGAAAATGTTTCTGAAGCTCATCAGAGACATCTGTTGACAGGGTGTTGCGTGGGTCAAACATGGTGCGCAATATACCGGAAATATGTAGTCCAGGGTTAATGCCTTCGGCGACCTGTTCGATCGTTTGATTCAATGCTGCCAGGCCCTCAAGTGCGAAATACTCACACTGCATGGGAATGATGACTGCCTGTGCTGCAACCAGAGCATTTATGGTCAACACGCTCAATGAAGGCGCACAATCAATGAGTATGACATCATAACGGTCCCGGACACTTTCCAGTGTCTGACGTAAACGCAGTTCCCGACCAATAGCACTCATCAGCTCAACTTCTGCGGCAACAAGGTCGCCATTGGCAGGCAACAGGTCATAACCCGATTCATTATTTTTTATAAGAACGTCCAGAGTCTGCATTTTTCGGGTTAAAAGGTCATACATCGAGTGCTTGAGGGCGTACTTGTCTATCCCTGATCCTGTTGTGGCATTACCTTGAGGGTCCATGTCGACGAGAAGCACCCTACGTTTTGCTACCGCAAGCGATGCAGCCAAATTGACGCTTGTCGTTGTCTTACCGACGCCACCCTTCTGATTTGCGACAGCAAAAATCTTGTCCATGGTCTACTCCGAGCCCGGCTGACGAATCTTCATCCTGACAATATGCCGCTCCTCATTAAGGAAAGGCACCTCGACGCGTTGAATGTTCGCGACGATTATATCATCAGGAAGTGCTTTCAATTCGCTCTGCGGATATTTACCTTTCATGGCGACCATTTCGCCATCAGGAGCGACAAGATGTCGGCAGGATTTTGCCATTAGGGCCAGACTTGCATAGGCTCGGCTTATGATGCAGTTAAAAGACCCTGTCTTAAGGGTCTCAACCCTGCTGTGTACAACGCACACCTGGTCCAGTTGCAGTTCATGAACGCATTGCTTGAGGAACCGTACTTTCTTGCCGTTCGAATCCAGCAGCGTCATGGGCTGGGCTGGAGCAACAATGGCAAGCACAATACCGGGAAATCCACCACCGGACCCTACATCAAGCAATGGATAAGAAACACAATCTGTTACGCTAAGCGAATCTAGGATATGTTTGACGATCATGTCTTGTTTGCTGCGAACAGCTGTAAGGTTGAATGCTTCATTCCAGTGCAAAAGCAGATCAAGAAAATGCTGGATTTTCTGCAAACAATTTTCACGGCTGCTGATCGGAAGATCATCCGCCACGGCCTGCATGAGAGTCTCAAGTGGGATATCCTGCATCATCCCGCCCTTGCGAGATCGGTTTTATGTTTCAGATGAATCATCAGCAGGGACAAGGCAGCAGGCGTTAACCCCGGAATACGAGAGGCCTGCCCCAAGGTTCGCGGCTTCACCTCAGTCAGCTTTTGAACAACCTCCCGAGACAGGCCAGAAACGACGCTGAAATCAATATCCTCTGGTAGCAACATCGACTCGTGTTTGCGCAACCGCTCAACCTCATCTGCCTGACGGGCAATGTAGCCTGCATATTTGGTATTGGTTTCGATCCGGGTTATCACCTCTTCAGCAATTTCCTGAGACATTACTCCAAGGAGATCCTGAAGCCTGATTGCCGGGCGACGCAGTAGTTCTTCAAGATTTGACTCGCGCTGAACGACTTCACCTGTACGTTCTGCAATAGCACTTGCCTGCGCGCTACCTGGGTGAATGCAGGTCGATTTCATCCACTCCAGGGTCGTTCGTGCGGTTTCTTCTTTGCTACAAAAGGCGGCCCAGCGTTGATCATCAACAAGACCCAGCCTTCGTGCCTCAGTGGTCAGGCGTGCATCAGCATTATCTTCACGCAACATCAATCGAAACTCAGCCCTGGAGGTAAACATCCGGTAAGGCTCCCGGGTACCATGGGTTATAAGATCGTCAATCATAACGCCCATGTATGACTGATCACGCTGCGGAATCCATGGTTCCTTATCCTGGGCATGAAGTGCCGCATTAATGCCTGCCACAAGCCCTTGGGCTGCCGCTTCTTCATACCCCGTCGTACCATTGATCTGCCCCGCCAGAAATAAGCCGTGCAGAAACCGTGATTGAAGTGTATGGCTCAAATCCCTTGGATCGAAAAAATCGTACTCAATCGCATACCCCGGGCGGGTGATATGGGCTTGCTCCAGTCCGGGAATACTCCGTACCAGCGCCAATTGAACGTCATAGGGAAGCGAGGTTGAAATGCCGTTCGGATAGATTTCCTGACTGTTCAGACCTTCAGGCTCCAAGAAAATTTGATGCGAATTTTTGTCTGCAAAACGATGTATTTTATCTTCAATGGAAGGGCAATATCGTGGCCCTATACCCTCGATAACCCCGGTATACATCGGGGAGCGATCCAAATTGGCACGGATAATGTCATGGGTTTGTTCAGTGGTCGCAGTAATATGACAGGGTACTTGTCTAGGGTGCATACCCCTGGTGCCCATGAAGGACATGATCGGTACGGGTTCATCGCCTGGCTGTACCTGAAGTCGTGAAAAATCAATCGTTCTACGATCAATACGAGGCGGTGTGCCCGTTTTCAACCGCCCCACCCGAAGAGGAGTCGTCCTCAAAAACCGGGCTAATCCTTCTGAAGATGGATCACCTGCCCTTCCACCTGAATAATGACTCATTCCGACATGCAAGACGCCAGCGAGGAAGGTTCCTGCTGTTAAAACCACACTGCGGGCTTTGAACCTTAAACCGCTCTGTGTAACAACGCCAACAACATGATCTGCTTCCATCAGCAAATCTTCGACACTTTGCTGAAAGAGTGACAACCCCTCCTGCTCCTCGATGTATTGACGGATTGCGGCCTTGTAAAGTATTCGATCTGCTTGCGCACGGGTTGCCCGCACGGCAGGCCCTTTTCGTGCGTTAAGGACACGAAACTGTATTCCTGCACGATCCGCTGCCAGGGCCATTGCACCACCCATGGCATCAATCTCTCGCACCAAATGACTTTTGCCAATGCCGCCGATGGCTGGATTACAGCTCATCTGCCCAAGTGTTTCGATATTATGGGTAATCAGCATCGTTCGACTGCCCATACGTGCCGCAGCCAAAGCAGCTTCCGTGCCGGCATGGCCACCACCAACGACGATTACATCGAAAATCTGCTCAGGACTCATCTCGAATCTCTCAATTTTATCACAAGGATTCCACTTACCACGCTTACGTTAAAAGGACCGGAGGTGAAGTTACATCCGCTTCCTGGGTTATCCTGAAATCGACTTGGGGGACCAAGCCAGCGACCCCAGAATAATGAGGCGAAGCTGTTTTACAAGCATATCCCTGTAGGCAGATGAGCGCACAAGATCTTCGGGCTGCACTTCCAGGAACTCACCCGCTGCATTTGCTACCGCACTTACGAGCAGGTTACAGATCATCTTGAGATCAGCCTGAGACATTTTCGAAAACATGGGGAATTTAAGCAAATCTGCTGACAAGTCGAGAATAAAACGCTCGATCTCTCTGTGAATGGCGTGCCGAATCACCGCAGACCCGCCAAAACGTTCTCGGATTGCAAATCCAAATTCCCTGCGATTAGCCTGAACAAAGACCTGAAAGACCTGCACGCTCGTTGAGATAAGTACTTCACGATGCATCGCGCTACTGCGTGCCTGCCGCATCAATTCACGTAATCGTTCCGATGTCGATTGCACCAGAGCCAAACCGAGTTCGTCCATCGTTCCAAAATGGCGATAAAAGGCCGTGGGCACCAAACCTGCTTCACGTGCAACCTCCCTGAGACTCAAGCTTGAAAAACTGCGACGCTCTTCAAGCAAGTCCAAGGCAGCATCCATGATCGACATTCGAGTCTGTAATTTACGTTCGTTTCGTACAGTCATCTGAAGTCATCTGAAATTGTAATTTTGCACAGTTCAGTCGTTACTGAGCGGTTTTTGCAGCGTATCAAAACAGACACCTGCGTTTTGATTCAAACCAAAACCGATCATTATATCAAACAGGATATCTCTGTGCCAATATTTTTTGCATTCGTCCGTATTTGTAACTTTTAGAAATCTTTTTTGCTTATTGCAAATCCATTTGCTGCAACATGGTCAGCAGATTCAGGGCGTTAAAGTTCGCCAGACGATAACTTTCCTTCTTTGCAACATCATGATACTGGACCTTAACATAGAAAGGGACCTGGATCTTGGCTGCTTGCTCCCGGCTCACGATAAAACTCGAACCATCAAACGTATGATCCAATCCCTTGATACGAGTCAGCGAGCCGGGAGCAAGACGGGCCGTGTCATCTTTTTCAGTATCCTGTGCCGAACTCTGGCCATTAAAGTCAATTTCAACGCGGTCGACTGCAACCATTTGCTTGGACTGATTCAGGACAACCAATGAATGCCCATCCCAATCAACACTGACACGATCATCGGCCATGTGGTATGTCGGAGGAATAACGTGGAAAAATTGCCTTGCCTTCAAGGTTACACAGTAACAGGTAATATTGCGGACGGTCCCCCCTTTCATGAGCAACGCATCTCCAGGAAGGGTAGGCTCAAAATATTG
>JAJZHM010000150.1 GCA_021804485.1 Pseudomonadota bacterium
CTGTTCGATGCCGGCATGGATTTGGGGCATGCTGCGCAGGTGGTTCCATATGATGTGGGCAATCTCTTCGCCCTGGCTGATTTGCTGGTCCTGCACATGCGCTGCCAACTGAGCGAACGGAATGGATTTACCCTGATTCCAGAAATCAAGCAGTGCATGGCGGATGCCAGGACCGTCGCAGGCCTTGAGAATGAGCTGCTCGCTCAGGGCAATTGTGCTGGCAATATTCTTGCGGATATAGTTCTTGATGGCCTTTTCGAAGTTTTCTTCGAGGTTGCCCATTTTTTCCACAACGCCTTTGCCAATTTTCATCAACGAAGCCATCCCAGGAACCTTTTTGGTCAGGACGTTTTCCTGCAGCAGGTAGTCCTTGATGCTGACGTAGAGCAGATCCGAAAGGACTTCGGCATAGACGGGATTGGAAAGGACCTGGTGAACCAGTTTTTCCCTCAGTTCGCGTTGTTCCAACAGATGGTCAATTACCCGCTCGACATCCGGGGTTTCCATACACTGACCGGCTGTGAGCTGGGCAAGTTCAGGCAGATGAATCAGGGCGTGCACGGTGGCGCGAATCTCCTGTCGAATGCCATCACTGAGCGGTCGGTTGAGGATGTGCTGCTTGATCAGTTGTGCCAGAGCATGTTGATCCAGAAGATCCTGCAGGGTATAGGGGCTGATTTCTTGGAGAAAAAAAGTCAGTTCCTGATCAATAATTTTCTGCAACGAAGTTGCTGAAAGCTGTTGCAGGATATGATCGGTATGAAGGGAGACCAGAGATTCGAGTGTACTTGGCATAACAGAACATCCTGTATAAGTAATGCCTCGCATCATAACACCATGCCCTTTACCGCCGGAATGACTATAATGAGGGCCCATGGATAAAAAGGGTCATAAGAGGTGACCAATCCGTATGCCGCCCCAAGATCACACCGCGGTGCATCCATTGTCGCCCTATTCGGCCGATGGTGTTGACCGCAAAAACCTGGTTCGACTGGTGGATCGCTATCGGGCGCTGCATGCTGTCCGTTTGCAGCGTTGGCAGAGTCAGACGACTGATCGGCAACGGTTCTTCATGGATGTCGTCGCCCTGCTGATTGACATGAATCATCCTCTTTTGCCAGGATATGTTGGCAAGGATTGTCCCTGTCGTATTACTGATTTCATTCCACTGCCCCAGGGGCTTCATGAGCTGAAGACTTTCTCGCTCAGTCTGAAATGGCAGAAAAACCATCTTGCCGCGGACATCCATGCGCTTTTTTTAATGGGCAGCTGTGGCACTGTGGCGCAAAGTTCGGATTCTGACCTGGATTTCTGGGTTTGCGTGCGCGAAGGCTTAAGTCCTCAAGAACTGGAACAATTGCGTAACAAGCTTGACCGAATCACTTCCTATGCAGCCACACAGGCCATACAGGCCACTTTTTTCCTGGTACAGCCAGAACTGTTTCGCCGGGGCCATAGTGAACATCTCAGTCACGAGGACTGTGGTGCAACCCAGCATCAGCTTCTGCTGGATGAGTTCTACCGTAGTTCCTTGCTGTTGGCCGGGCTGTATCCCTTATGGTGGATTGTTCCGGTTAAAGAGGAAGCAAATTACGAAGACTTTACCCGCATGCTGCTTGGCCGTCGGCATGTCATGGCTCGAACGGTTCTTGACCTGGGTGCGGTGCTGCCAGTCCCTTTGCAGGAATTTGTTGGGGCGGGAAGCTGGCAACTCTTCAAGGGGATTGATTCGCCCTACAAGTCTGTTCTGAAAATGTTGCTGGCGGAAGTTTATGCATCAAGTCATCCCGATGTCCGATTGCTCAGCATGGACTTTAAGCAGGCTGTATTCGAAAGGACGGTTGATGCGGATGCTCTGGATCCGTATGTCGTGTTGTACGAACGGGTGGCCGCTTATCTGGAACAGAGGGGTGAGGCAGCACGTTTGGAGTTGGCCAGGCAATGTTTTTATTTAAAGACCGGTGAGGCGCTGAGTCGGCCTGGATCCGCCCGCAACTGGCGACGAGGCCTTTTGCAGCGGATGACCGATGCCTGGGGTTGGGATGCTGCGAAATTGCGGCATCTGGACCGGCTTCCCAGCTGGGATCTGCGTACACTCCTGGATGTGCAGGAACGGCTGACGGTCGAATTGCATCATGCCTGGTCGGTTCTGGATGATTATGCCCAGCGACAGGGTGTTGCACTGAGCGAGGCGCAGCAGAATGACCTGACCCTGTTGCGGCGACGCCTAGCGGTTGTCTATGCCGAAGCACCGGGGAAGATACCGCTGCTGCATGGCCTGCCTTCCGGTAATCGTCGGCTTGAAGAAGTACATCTGGTGGCTGATGCCTCACTGATGTCCTGGGATATTCTTGAATCTCCGCAGCACAAGGGCGTATTGTTCCGGGGCTATTCCCTGATTGAGTCTGTGGTCTGGGCTCTGGTTAATGCGGTGGCGGATGCGGGTTCGCGCTGGCATTTGCAGCCGGCTGTGCTCAGCCGCAATGCCCTGCAACTGCTCCTCTACCGGCTGCGCGATGCCCCGGCCTTACAGCTGCAGGATCCTGAAGACGAGCAGCTGGCTTTGCCAGCGCAGTGGACTCATGTGGCTGTCGTCCTTCAGCAGCAACGGATTGCTGATGAGGCGCTGCATAAACAGGGGCTTGAGCGCGTGGCTCATGATGCCGACCCACTCTCCTATGGTCCCCGACAGCATAACTATCTGGAACGTATCGATCTCATTGCCCGTAACAGTTGGCAGGAAATCCAGGTACTGGGCTATGAAGGTGCTGACCTGGTCCCCCGCTTTCTGTTGGATGTGCTGCAGCATGCTTCGGCTCATGTGGAGTGGTCGATTCTCCAGGTCCATCCGGCATCGGTTGCAGGTCAGCTGGGCAGTCGTCTTGAGCATATCCTCAAGCAGTTGATTCATGCCCGTGAACAGGAATCACGTCCATGGGTCTATATGTTGCGCAGTGGGAGTTTCATGCATTTGCTGCTGGCGACCGATACATGGCGCAGTCAGAGCGTCGAAGAAGGGGAAGCCTTGTATAAAGCCTTGCGCGCCCTGCCGGAGGACTGTCATGTACTGGCGGATTGGCGAAGTGTGCGCTCCTTGCCCTTGGGTCGTTTTCTGGAAGGACGTCGTGTGGGCGTGCTCCGTATGGCCGTTGTCAGGGATTGGTTCCGCTGTACGCTGCTTCTGGAGAATGGTTATGGCGGTCTGTGGGCTTCACCGACCTGTGATGAGGCAAGGATGCGTCTTCTCTGGGATCGTCTTATGGCCTTCATGGGACAGGACCGTGAAATACCTTGGGTTGACCTGTCCATCGGTCCTGAAGTTACATCTTTTGAGATTGAGCTTTCAAAAGCACATGCTACCGGGATACGCACCTTCGTGGTACAGCTGTTTGATGGGGACTCGATCTGAGGCTGGGTCAGGTTGACAAAATGATGGTTAAAAGGCTGAACTACGTTGTAGGGGTTGCAGCCGATGGATGAACTGGAGCGACCTGATACTGATGTCGGCCACGATTCTTGGCAGAGTAGAGGGCTGCATCTGCGGATTCAAGCAGGTGCTGGGCATGCAGATGATCATGCTGGGGTATATGGGTGGCTACACCGATACTGATGGTGATGTTGTTGGCTGTGCGCGAGTGCAGATGGGCGATTTGCTCGGCATCAACTTTACGGATCAGGCGCTCGGCGACCCTGCGGGCTCCTTGGGCATCCGTATTGGGAAGCAGGAGGACAAACTCCTCACCTCCATAACGGGCGGCGAGGTCGCCGGGACGTTTCAGGGCATCTCCGAGCACGTGACTAACCCGGACCAGGCATTCGTCTCCAGCGGCATGTCCATAATGATCGTTATACAATTTGAAATGGTCAATGTCGATAAAAAGCAGGCTGACCGGTGTGTGGTCGCGACGGGCCCGCTCCCATTCGCTTTGCAGGCTTTCGTTGAAGTCGCGTCGATTAGCCAGATCGGTTAACGGATCGCGCCGTGATAACTGATCGAGTTTCCGGTTGGCGACATCAAGCTGCTGGCTTTCCCAGCTGAGCAACAGCGATTGCAGAAAGGCTTTGCGGTCAATCAGTTCCTGCCGGTAGGCGAGATAGAGGCAGATGGTAATTCCTGAGCCGGCATAGCTGCAGATGCTCAGCC
>JAJZHM010000151.1 GCA_021804485.1 Pseudomonadota bacterium
AAAAGACTGAGGAAGGTCCACGAACCGGTTGATAGCCAAATCAACTTTGCCTTGTTCAAGGTCTTGTGCTGAGACATCCGATGGGGTCAGAAAATCCAGCACCACTCCGGGAGCTTCCGATCGTAACGCCTTGACTAGATGAGGAATAAGTGTGGCCTCCGCGTAGTCGCTGGCCATAATGCGGAAAACCCGATGACTGCTAAGTGGGCGAAATTCTTGCTGAGGCTCAAGCAGACGGGACATGTCGCCAAGCAGTTGACGCAATTGTGGAGCAATCTGCTGGGCACGTTCCGTCGGCATCATGCCGGATCGGGAGCGAATCAGTAAGGGGTCATTGAACAGATCGCGTAACCGTTTTAGTCCGTTGGACATGGCAGGTTGGGTGATACCCAATTGTTCGGCAGCGCGGGTTACATTTTTTTCACTTAATAAAACATCAAGATAGACCAATAAATTAAGATCAATTCGATCAATATTCAAGTCATTCACCCAGCTTATAGTGTTAATAACAAGTATAAATTGGATAAATTATAACAAAATGATTACGATTGTGGTGTTGTCCTGTGAGGCATTCATGTCTCAACCCTCAAACGCTATCAGGAGATGCTTTATGTCCATTGGTGATTACAACCGCGACGAAGAAATTGCCCGCATCAAGAAAGACTGGGCAGAAAATCCACGCTGGAAGGGAATCAAGCGCACCTACACTGCAGAAGACGTTGTACGTCTGCGTGGTTCTATCAAGGTTGAAAACACCATCGCACGTCGTGGAGCAGAAAAACTCTGGACTTTGTTGACCGAAGGTGCCAAGCCAAGCTTTCGTCCGGAAAAAGACTTTGTCAACTGCATGGGCGCGCTGACCGGTGGCCAGGCTGTTCAACAGGCCAAGGCAGGCGTACAGGGCATTTACCTGAGTGGCTGGCAGGTTGCTGCGGACAACAATTCGGGTATGACCATGTATCCTGACCAGTCTCTTTATCCGGTCAACTCGGTCCCAGCCGTTGTCGAGCGCATCAACAACTCCTTCCGTCGTGCCGACCAGATTCAGTGGCAGAAAGGCATCAAGCCGGGCGACAAGGGTTATGTTGATTATTTCCTGCCCATCGTTGCTGATGCTGAAGCTGGTTTTGGTGGCGTACTGAATGCTTATGAACTTATGAAGGCCATGATTGCCTCGGGTGCATCCGGCGTTCACTTTGAAGATCAGCTGGCTTCTGTGAAGAAGTGTGGTCACATGGGTGGTAAGGTTCTGGTTCCAACCCAAGAGGCTGTACAGAAACTGGTTGCGGCTCGTCTGGCTTCCGATGTGGCCGATGTGCCGACGATCGTGCTGGCCCGTACCGATGCCAATGCCGCAGATTTGCTGACTTCAGATTTTGATGAAAACGACAAGCCTTTCGTTGTTGGAGATCGTACCGCTGAAGGTTTCTACCGGACCCGTGCTGGGATTGAACAGGCCATTAGTCGTGGTTTGGCTTATGCCCCCTATTCAGATCTGCTCTGGTGCGAAACAGCTAAGCCCGATCTCGCTGAAGCGAAGCGTTTTGCCGAAGCCATTCGTGCTCAGTTCCCTGATCAGATGCTGGCCTACAACTGTTCGCCTTCCTTCAACTGGAAGAAGAATCTGGATGATGCGACCATTGCCAAGTTCCAGCGTGAACTTTCTGCCATGGGTTATAAGTTCCAGTTCATCACTCTGGCAGGCATTCATAACATGTGGTACGGCATGTTCCAGCTGGCTTATGAATACGCCCGTGAAGATATGTCTGCCTATGTGCGTCTGCAGGAATCCGAGTTTGCTGCAGCTGATCGTGGCTACACTTTCGTGGCCCACCAGCAGGAAGTCGGTACAGGATACTTCGATGACATGACCACCGTGATTCAGGGCGGTCAGTCTTCGGTTACTGCGCTGACCGGTTCAACTGAGGAAGAACAGTTCCATTGATGTTCCCCTGAGCTTGATCCTAACCCTGTGTTTCTAGTACGGAAACACAGGGTTTCTTTTTACTTGCCCTCCTCCTTTTTCTAAGGCACCCGACAAGCGGTTATTCAACTTGTCTTATCAAAGACACCTGGACATATTTTGTTGCCACTTCGTAGAAACATTGCCTTGAGAAGACCGGATAACCGACTAGGATAAGGGGAACGACATATAGGGCGCCTGAGTTTCGGCCGCCTGTCCTCTGGGGAATTTTTATGCAAACCGAACTTGATAACCTGCTTATGACTGTTGATCCGCAAGGGATCGTGCGCGGTCTGAGTCGTACGGGCGCAGAATTGCTTGAACAACGAGTGGGCGATTATTTTCCGGTTTTTTTTCGGCATCAAACCCGAACACACGAAACTCGTCTGCAGTCGATTCGTATTCCTTTGCGCGGTGCAACATCTCATCCTCATTCAGATACCCAAAATCATAAGTCCCAGAAATTCATGGAGTGCTGGCTGGCACCTCTTTCAAATCAGGACGGCGTTCATACCGGATTTGCCCTGATTCGCTGCCCGGATCAGAAGGATATACTCCTTTCCAGAACATCCAGTACGTCTGCCACTTTTTCCCGACCCGAGATTGAGCGCGCCCTCAAGAGTGGGGAGTTTCGTCTCGTCTATCAGCCAGAACAACGTATGCGCGACCAACAGACGCGTGTTGCTGAAGCATTGTTACGCTGGCAGCGTCCCAATGGAGTTACTCTGACGGCACAGGATTTCATGGCCGATGCCGAGCGACACGGGCTTGCCCAGGATATTGGCAGTTGGGTGATTGAGCAGGTATGCCAACAGAACCGGCGCTGGCAAATGCATGGCCTGCGTCCTTTAAGTGTGTCTGTCAATCTGTCACCCCAGCAACTCAGTGATAACCGGATTGTTCAGCAAATCCAACAGCAACTGGATGCAAGCGGATTGCCGGCACATTATCTGCAATTAGAGGTCAATGCACGCTGTCTGCATGGAGATGGCCAAGCTGATCTTGGCATCCTGCATCAACTGAAAGGACTTGGTTTGCGTCTGATGCTTGATGATCTGAGTGTCCAACGCAATTCACTGCAACAGCTTTTGCTCTGGCCGGTAGATGCTGTCAAAATCAATGTACGTCAATGGAATGAGACCTTGGCATCGATTGCCCGGGGTATGGGTAAAGTGCTTATTGCTCGGGGTATGGAAAACAGCCAGATGCTGGAGTCCAGCCTGCAAGCTGATGCCATGCAGGGTCATGCTGTTTGTCAGCCGCTTGATGCACAGGCGATGGCACATCGTCTTGATCGGGGACACTGGGCGGCATGAATGCCCAACTCCTTATGCACAGACAACCAGAGAGAAGATCTTTACTCGGCCCTGCAGTACCGTTTTAAATGAAGGAGCAGGAAGCCGGGCTACCCGGCAACCTTAACTCCTCAGAAGATATGGATAACAAGATTGCATTGGTTGTGACAGGGTACCTGGCTTAATTACTAGGGCTGGCTGCGCCTAATGCGTAACTGGCAATGAGCTTGGCTTAGCTTCTCGAATCACCACATACGTCTTCTCTATCTCCGAATGAAAAGACGCGGGTAAATGCGCCCAATCATGAACATCAATCAATATCGGCAGCAAACTTTCTTGCAAAGCATTCTTTAACTCAAATATCTCTTCAGTGGATTGAGTCAATTCTGCTTGGTTGCGTAACACAATATCGAGATCACTGCCTTCATGTGCGCAACCCGTCACACGGCTACCATACGCCCATACTTCAATATGTTCGGGTAAATGAGCGGCAAGCAATGCTTGCAATTGCGTCAAATGCTTTGGGGCAAGATGTAAATGGGCTAACTTAACTTGCGGCATTAAATGCATCCTGCAACTTAATCGCCAATTGTCGAACATCAATCAAATAAGCAGGTAAAAGTTTGAGCGTTTCATTCGCAAACCCTTCACCATAATCATGTGCCGTATTGTTGCGATTTGCTCGATATAGTAACCAACGCTCAGTTTCATCTAGACTTAACAAACCATGCTTTGCTGCATGACGGAACACATCATTAAAAACCAACGCATCCACACTACGCGGACCAATGCACCGAACTTAAGGAAACCATATTATAACATCATAAAAATCAATCAAATAACGCTTGACATGGGTCCAAAGCCGCGCGGCCACCGCTCC
>JAJZHM010000058.1 GCA_021804485.1 Pseudomonadota bacterium
TGGTTTCAACAACCTAAATTTGGCACATCGATGCCGTTTCGGGGAGAGGGCGACCATACCATTACAATGGGCTCAGGGGTAGGCATGGGGAGGTTTAGTACGGTCATTCCCCTCTGCCACAGACCCTGTTACCCTTGCAGATAATCGCCCTGACTGGAGCCTAGATCGATGCCTGTCCAACATCCGAGCATTCTGCGCAATACCCGCCTCGTCAACGCCCGCGACCGTCTCTTTCGGCCACACCACCTGTCCAAGGCAGGCAAAACACCCTACCGCATTATCTACCACGATGGGCTGATCAGTGTGCGGCACTACAGCAACCCAAACTCGAACCTCACCGAACCACCACTGGTCCTGATCGCTCCACTGGCAGTCAACATGCTGATCTACGATCTTTTTCCTGACCGGTCACTGGTGCGGTATTTTACTGATCTGGGTCGACAGGTTTACCTGATTGACTGGGGTAATCCGACGCGGCGCTACAATCATTACAGCCTTGCCACTTATGTCCTTGATTTACTCCCCCAATGTCTAGATGCCGTACGCCGACACAACGGACAACGCCGTCTTGACCTGCATGGCTGGAGCATGGGCGGACATCTGCTACTCTGCCACGCTGGCCGTGGAACTGATACCGACCTTGGCCATCTTGTCATTGTGGGAACGTCCATCGACAGTCATCGATCTGGCGCCATTGGCCGTTTTGCCAACCGGCTAAATCGTTCCATGTGCTGGCTGGAACGACACTTGCCCATCCAACGTCAGAAATTGCCAGCACAGTGGTTTTACAGCCCAGGTTGGCTTAATGCCCTTAACTTCAAGCTAACCAGCCCCAAAGCAAGCATCGAAGGTTACCTTGAACTGCTACGTCGCCTGCAAGACCGGGACTTTGTGGTGGATCACGCCACACAGGCGGCTTTTCTCGATCATATGGTAGCTTACCCTGGTGCGCTGGCTCGAGACATGTTTCTCGAAGCTTGGCTGGCAAACCGTTTTGCATCCGGAACGCTGCAACTCGGAACAGAAACCATACGTTTTGACCGCATCCGACAACCAACCTTGGTGATTGCAGGTCACAGCGACTCACTGGCCACACCTGCAGCCGTCGCCGCCCTTATGCCACTATTAAGCAGTTGTGAGCGCAAAACCTTCATCGAGGTACCCGGCGGACACATGGGTATTGTCGCCGGGCGCGAGGCCCCGACAGCATGCTGGCCCAGCATTCATTCCTGGCTGTCCGAAACGCCAATCAACCCTACTCGTGAGAATCCCTATCCGTGAGAGTCCCTATCCAAGAGAGCCCCCTCGCTTAAGCCATATGGAGGCAATCGGGACGTTGATTGAGACTTCGATTTGCCTGAGGTTGACCCTCAGTTCGGTATCAACCGGCTGATAAAGCGAATAAAAGGCAGGTCATCGAAACCGATACGCGAAGAGTTTATTGTGTATCGACGCTAGGCGGCGAGCCGCTTGATGTGATTAAACAATACGTTGAGCAGCAAAAACACAAATGGAATGTGCTGGCACTTCGCATTTCAGATTTATTCATGAACAAAGTATATCTTTTGAGGATGGGTACGATGTTTAGGTAATAATACACACGACAAGCATAACCTAGTGCAAAAAAGCCTCTTTCTGGGCTCGGAAAAAATCTTGCCCCTTAAAGAAATCGACTTTTGCAAGAAGCTCTAGTTAAGGAATACTGTGCAGCACATCAGTAAATATAACTGGAGCGTCAACGACAGACATGATTCAATATACCTTCCTCTTTAAGTGCTTACCTTTGGAATTGGCTGGTCATGACTTCACCGTACATCCATGAAACTGTAAAAACCGTGCACCACTGGAATGACACTCTGTTCAGCTTCACAACCACCCGTCATGCCGGCCTACGGTTCAAGACTGGCCAGTTTGTCATGATTGGCCTGATGATCAACCACAAACCACTGGTGCGGGCCTACAGCATCGTCAGTGCCCACTATGAAGAGCAACTGGAGTTTTACAGCATCAAGGTTCAGGATGGCCCACTGACCTCGCATCTGCAGCACCTTAAACCGGGCGACACCCTGCTAATCAGTCGCAAACCCACAGGCTCTCTGGTCCTGGATAACCTCAAACCCGGAAAACGACTCTATCTGCTGAGTACGGGCACTGGTCTTGCCCCCTTCATGAGCGTGGTCCGCGACCCAGAGTTCTACGACGCCTTTGAACAAATCATCTTGACCCATGGCGTTCGTGTGGTCAGTGAACTGGGTTATCATGATTACCTGAGCAACGAACTTCCCAACAATGAGTTTTTCGGAGAACAGGTTCGCCAGCAACTCATCTACTACCCTACTGTAACCCGCGAACCATTCCGCAATCAGGGACGGCTGACCGATCTGATTGAGTCCGGTACCCTGTTCCGGAACATAGGCATGCCTGAGCTCAATCCTGCCGAAGATCGGGTTATGATCTGTGGCAGCCCTGCCATGCTTAAGGACCTGGTTGCACAGCTTCAGGCTCGGGGATTTGTGGAAGGCACGAGCAACCAGCCTGGTGATTATGTGATCGAACGCGCTTTTGTTGAAAAATAATTGACAATCCAGACCTAACACCCGCCACCGACAGCCTGCTTCCGGTGGCGAATTCCTGTTAAACTGCTACAGTTAGGTACGATGGTAGAACACGGATAGCAGTTCTGCGCGTGCTTGGATGATTGCAGGAGTACACCTTTTCATGGCTTCAATGCCTCAATCACTGACCGGTCTTGCGCGTCGCCTTGTCGCTGATGGCATCGTTTCCGAACATGATGCTCTTGAAGCCAGCAAGACAGCCAGTCAGGAACAGACCTCACTGGTTACGGTGCTTGTACGCTCCAAAAAAGCCAGTCCGCTGAATATTGCACTAGCCGCTTCCAGCGAATTCGGGGATCCCTATTTTGATCTCGCCTCGCTCAACACGGAAATGATACCAAAAAATCTGGTGGAAGATCGCCTGATTCGACGCCATAACATTCTGCCCATTTTTAAACGAGGCAACAAACTTTTCGTTGCAACTTCAGATCCCAACAAACAGGATGCACTGCGCGATATTGGCTTCGCCAGCAAAATGACCACCGAATCAATCATTGTCGAGGAAGACAAACTTACCAGTATGCTGGAAGTTTATTTCCACAGCAAGAATACCTCGATCAATGTAGCCGACACCGATCTCAACGACCTGGAGTTTGAAGAAGACAACACCCAAGTATCGGAAGAGATTAGCGCAGAAAGTGCTGAAGACGAGGCTCCGGTTGTACGATTCATTGCCAAGATGCTTAAGGATGCCATCGCCAGCGGTGCTTCGGATCTGCACTTTGAACCCTATGAGAAGATGTACCGTGTTCGGTACCGGGTTGATGGAGTGCTTCGTGAAGTCTTCCGGCCACCAGTCGCCATGGCGACCCGTATTGCCAGTCGGCTCAAAGTGATGTCAACAATGGACATCGCCGAAAAACGCGTGCCTCAGGATGGGCGTATCAAACTAAGGGTTTCCCAATCGCGCGCCATCGATTTTCGTGTCAACTCACTGCCCACCCTGTTTGGCGAAAAAATAGTACTCCGCATTCTGGATCCCTCCAGCGCCAAACTGGGCATTGATGCCTTGGGTTATGAACTAGAGCAGAAGACACTATTCCTGGAAGCTCTGGAACGGGCCCAGGGCATGCTGCTGATTACTGGCCCAACCGGTTCCGGTAAAACCGTATCGCTCTACACAGGCCTTAATATCCTGAATCAGCCCGACATCAACATCTCCACAGCCGAAGATCCGGTTGAAATCAATCTTGAAGGCATTAACCAGGTCAACGTTAACGTTAAAACCGGACTGACTTTTGCCGCTGCCCTTAAATCGTTCCTGCGTCAGGATCCAGACGTCATTATGGTTGGCGAAATCCGTGACCTCGAAACGGCTGAAATTGCGATTAAAGCTGCCCAGACTGGACACATGGTGATGTCAACCCTTCATACCAATTCGGCACCCGAGACACTAACCCGTCTGCGCAACATGGGCGTACCCTCGTTCAATATTGCTACCTCAGTAAATTTGGTCATTGCGCAGCGACTGGCACGACGGCTCTGTCCCGTCTGTAAGGCCAAAAAAGATTATCCAATTGATAGCCTTTACCCGCTTGGATTTCTAGCTGAGGACTTCCCACCCGAAGATCTCGCTAAAGGCTCAACCCAGTTTTATGATCCTATTGGCTGTGATGCCTGCAAGGATGGCTACAAGGGACGTGTCGGCATCTACGAAGTCATGAAAGTGACCCCTACCATCCAGCGAATCATCATGGAAGAAGGCAACTCGATTTTGATTGCTGAGCAGGCGCGCAGAGAAGGTTTTCCTGATTTGCGCCGTTCAGGAATCAAAAAGGCTCTGGCAGGCATGACCAGCCTGCAGGAAATCATGCGCGTAACTACTGATTGACAGGTTCCCAACCCATGGCCAAATCATCAGACGAACTGAATAATTTCAGCTACAGCGGTGTGGATCGACGGGGACAGAAGGTCACTGGCTCGATCCGTGGCAAGAATGCAGCTTCCGTCAAGCTCCTGTTGCGCAAACAGGGCATCAATGTTTCCCAGGTCAACAAAAAATCTGACCCAATCAAGATCCCCTTTCTGGATGGCAAGAAAAAAATTACGCCTTTGGAAATCTCGATCTTTGTTCGCCAACTGGCCACCATGATGAAAGCCGGGGTGCCGCTCGTACAGTCTTTTGATATTGTTGCCGATGGACTGGACAACGAGTCCATGAAAGAAGTTGTCCTTGGTATCAAGCTCGAAATTGAAGGTGGCAGCAACTTTGCAACCTCCTTGCAGAAGTATCCAGCCCTGTTTGACAAACTTTTTGTCAGTCTGGTGGCTTCCGGCGAGCAGTCCGGCGCTCTTGAAACCATGCTTGATCGCATTGCCGTCTACAAGGAAAAAAGTGAAGCCTTACGCAGCAAAATTAAAAAGGCCCTTAAATACCCCATCTCGGTCATTGTTGTTGCTGTTATTGTAACCGTCATTCTGCTGGTCAAAGTTGTACCGGTCTTTCAGAACCTTTTTCAGGGCTTTGGAGCCCAACTTCCTGCTTTTACCCAAATGGTCATCAATATGTCTAACTGGGTGCAGACCAAGGGTTGGATTCTGATCCCCGTATTCATTGGGATTTATGCAGCCTTTTCGGAAGCTCGCAAGCGCTCACCTGCTTTCGTCAATTTCCTCGATCGTACGTATCTGAAATTGCCGATCTTTGGCAACATCATCTACATGGCGGTCATCGCCCGCTATAGCCGGACGCTGGCCACAACCTTTGCAGCTGGCGTTCCTTTGATTGAAGCACTGACATCCTGCGCTGATGCTTCCGGAAATGTTGTCTATCAGCAAGCTATCCTGCGCATTCGCGATGAAGTCGCCTCCGGCCAACAACTTAACTTCAGCATGAAAAGCTCCAACCTTTTTCCTTCTATGGCGGTACAGATGGTATCCATCGGTGAAGAATCCGGAAAACTCGATGCCATGCTGGACAAGGTTGCCAGTCACTTTGAGTCGGAAGTGGATAATGCTGTAGACGGACTGACCTCTATGATGGAGCCGATGATTATGGCAATTCTCGGTGTTCTGGTCGGCGGCCTGATTATTGCCATGTATCTGCCCATTTTCCAGATGGGCAACGCAGTCTGATGCTACAACAATTGCAGCACCTTCCTGTTGCGATCCAACTGGGTTATCTGGCCCTGTTTGGTCTGATTATGGGCAGTTTCCTCAATGCAGTCATATTCCGCATTCCGCTGCAACTATACCGCCGCTGGAGTCAGGAGGCCTCTGATTGGCTCGAGGAAGCCAGCACTCGTCCCAAGGATAGCCGTGAATGGACCCTGAGCCTTTGGCAAAGCCGTTCTCATTGCCCACACTGCTCAAATCTGATTGCCTGGTACGACAATATCCCCGTTGTGTCTTGGCTCATTCTACTTGGCCGCTGCCGCCATTGCCAGCAACGCATTAGCGGTCGCTACCCACTGGTTGAACTGCTCACAGCACTCATTCTGGTTCTGATGGCACGACATCTTGGGCTAAACTTGGGCTTTTTGGTAACCATTCCGCTTATTCTTGGACTTATTGCCCTGACCTTTATCGATCTTGACACCCAACTCCTGCCTGACTCAATCACCCAGCCTTTGCTCTGGCTTGGTCTGCTGGTCAACAGCCAGCATCTGCTGGTTACCCTCGAGTCTGCGGTTTACGGTGCTGTTGCAGGGTACCTTTTGCTCTGGTCGCTTTACTGGCTATTCAAACTGACTACAGGCAAGGAAGGCATGGGTTATGGGGATTTCAAACTGCTGGCAGTGCTGGGAGCCTGGATGGGCTGGCAGATGTTACCAGTCATCCTGCTTGGTTCAGCTCTAGCCGGAACGCTTGCTGGTCTGGGCTACCTCATTATTCGCCGCCGCAGTCTGGCCTTTCCCTTCGGCCCCTATCTCGCTCTAGCTGGTCTTTGGGCGCTTTACAATCATAGCCAGCTTGTTTACTGGTATCTGGCACATGGCTAGATGGATCCTAGGCCTGACTGGGGGTATTGGCAGTGGCAAGACCATGGCAACCCGTTACCTTGAGCAGCAAGGAATTGAATGCATTGATGCCGACCAGATTGCCCGGGATGTTGTCAAACCAGGCTCTGCTGCTCTGGATGCAATCACGGCTCATTTTGGAACACAGGTACAGCAACCCGATGGACACTTGAACCGCCCCCGTTTAAGAACCATCATTTTTAGTGATCCTGCCGCCAAACAGTGGCTGGAGGCCCTGCTCCACCCGCTCATTCAGCAAGAGACACAGCGCCAGCTCAAGGAAAGCCAGAGCCCCTATACAGTATTAGCCTCACCTTTGCTCTTTGAACATGGTCAGCAGAAGCATTGTCAACGCACCCTATTGATCGACGCACCTGAAGACGTGCAATGCCAACGCAGTATGCAACGGGATGGAGCAAGCTCTGCCCAGATTGAGGCTATCATGCAAAGTCAATGGACGCGTGAACAAAGGCAGTCACTGGCAGACGATATCCTGATGAATGATCAGGATCTGGAGCATCTCTACCAGCTACTCGCCCGACTTCATCAGAACTATCTTGCCATGGCCCAGGCAAAATCAGAGATGAGGTAGATCTCCAGGCAGCATGACATAGCCTGCAAATTGATCACTTCGGTCAAATATCAGCAACACACTGCGATAGCGCCCGGCAAAAAACCCAAAACGCCATTGTGCGGGGGTGGTATCGGCATGATGGCCCAGCCATTGATGCCAGATATCGGACCCATCGCCTAGAAGCCATCCCTGAACCGCCTTCTGATAACGCTCCCTGTTGAGTATACAGTCTGCAGCAGTCAACGGCTCCAGATATTTCCACTGCGCCGCTGCGGGAATACCTCGATTGATATGGGCAATCAGATCAGGCAACTCCTGACGTGTTGGCAAACGCACATAAACGATCGGCGGACGCTCTACAGAGAGCTGCCCAAGCCGTTTAAGGTCCAGACCCGACAATCGGTAGGGTTCAGCTGTAAGCGACTGAAACCCATTGAGTGTATAGCAATCAGCCACAGGATGCTCTTTGAGGACACTATGCAATCCCCAGACCATGACAGAAAACTGGATCGTCACCAGGATGGTGATATCAAAAATCATCAGGTGGCGAGCCTTACCTGGCCAAAAAACCACAAAAAACAGCAAGGGCCCCATGACCGCATCAACGGCGCACACCATCAGCCAGCCCCGCCAGCCACCATCTGCCCAGAAATGAAAACCTGGATAGTCGTAGAAGCTGACCGCCCCAACGACCAGAAGAAAGAACACCCACAAGACAAAACTGAAACGGCTGGCCCTGACTTTCGCCAGGAGGATGCTGGTCCATCGGGACATTGCCACAGCTCCTTCTTTCTCCCCTGATTACAGACTCTCAAAGCCAAAAAAACAAACAAAAATAGGCATGGGGACAGAAATCAGTTTTTTCAAGTCCCCTTTAGGGCCGATCTTCAATCAACCTTTTCTTAACCACAAAATCTTCTTTGGACAACCCCATTGTTAATGCATACGAGGTCGCAATGTAGATCGATGAGTAAGTACCGACAAAGATACCAATTAACATCGCAACTGCAAACCAGTGCAGCGCTGTCCCACCCAAAATCAGCAGTGCCAGTACCACCAGCAACACCGTGGTGATCGTTTTCAGCGTGCGTCGCAAGGTCTCAGTCAGCGAGATATTGACGACCTCAATAGGTTCAGCCTTGCGTAGTTTGCGAAAATTCTCACGAATCCGGTCAAATTCAACGATGGCCTCATTCAGTGAATAACCAATCAGTGCCAAGACCGCAGCCAAAACCGTCAAGTCAAAGGGTAGATGAAACAAGGAAAAAATCCCGACGGTAAAAACCACATCATGACTAAGTGCCATCAGGGCACCAAAGGCAAAATTAAACTTGAAACGCAGCGCCACAAAAAGTGCCATCAGTCCCAAAGCCAGCAACACGGCTAAAACGGATTGCTGATAAAGCTCATTACCGACCTCACTCCCGACACTATCCACCGACTTCAGAGTTGCAGAGTTTGCCTGAAAGGTCAGAGCCGACAGCACCGCCTGGCCGATATTAACTTCAGAGGTTGTTTGTGGCGGCATACGAATCAGGATATCACTTGCCTTGCCCAGATGCTGAACCACCGTATCGTGAAATCCGGCTTGCAGCAACCGGGCCTGAATCTGCTCCTGGGTAACCGGCAGGCTGAAATCGATCTCGACTGAAGTTCCACCGGTAAAATCAAGGCCAAGATTCAGCCCACGCACGACAATCGAAACCAGACAAATGACCAGCATGATGCCGGAAAGCAAGGCCAGTGGCTTGCGAAAGCGCATAAAATTAATAACCTTGACACTGGGCGCCTGCTTGGCTGTGGTCATGGCTTATCCCTCCCAACTCAGATCGATAGTCTGGACACGCGACGCGTGCCATAAATTCGGTTTACCAGAACACGGGTCACGGTAATCGCGGTAAACATGGAAGCCAGAATCCCGATGGCCAGCGTTACAGCAAAGCCCTTCACCGGCCCAGCTCCCATCGCAATCAGAATCGACGCCACAATCAGAATCGACAGATTAGAATCCAGAATGGTCGTAAACGCCCGATCATAGCCGGCAATTATAGCCGCATGCGGTGATAGCCCAAGCGCAATTTCTTCACGAACACGCTCAAAGATCAGTACGTTGGCATCCACGGACATACCCACGGAAAGGACAATCCCGGCAATACCCGGAAGCGATAAGGCAGCTCCAAAGGCACCCATCACGGACATCAGGATAGCCAGATTCATGAACATGGCAAACACTGCGGTCAGACCAAAAATCCGGTAATTGGCAATCATGAAGATCACGACCAGGACCAGTCCCATAATCGTCGACCGAACACCCTTGTCAATATTATCCTGACCAAGGCTTGGACCAACAGTTCGTTCTTCGACAAAATACATTGGTGCCGCCAGGGAACCAGCGCGCAGCAGCAACGCCAGCTCAGAAGCCTCCGCCGGCGAATCCAGACCGGTAATACGAAATTGTGAGCCAAGGACTGATTGAACCGTTGCAACATTGATCACATTCTTGACCGTATAAGGCTGCTGGGTCATCACATCCTGACCGTGGGCATCTTTGCTGTAAAGGGTATGAACTTTCTGCTCGACAAAAAGCACCGCCATACGTCGGAACAGGTTGTTACGAGTGGCATCCGTCATCAGACGACCGCCCTGGGCATCCAGATTGATATCCACCTGTGGCCGTGAGTACTCATCAAAACCAGCATGCGCTCCGGATACCCGCTCCCCGGTCACGATGGCATGATTGAGCAACAGAACCGGAGGCTGGGCATTATCCTTGTAAGGAAACCACTGGGAACCAGGTGGCGGAGGTGAATTGGGATCGGCATTCTCATGAGTCCAGTCAACAAAACGAAACTCAAGTGTTGCCGTCCGACCCAGAACGCGCTTGGCCTCAGCCGTATCCTGAACGCCTGGAAGCTCAACCACAATCCGGTTGGCACCTTCCCGTTGCACCATTGCTTCGGCCACACCAAGTTCATTGACACGGCTACGTATGGTGTTCAGATTTTGAGCCAGCGCATCATCTTCGATTTCCTTGACTCGGGGTACAGCCAATTGCAGACGCAGATAAAAGCTGCTATCGCGCTCAACTGTGCTCAGATCAAAATCAGGAAAATCAGCACGCAAGAGGTTCTTGCCTTGTTCCCGATCAGCATCCGTGTCAAATTTGACCAATAAAGACTGCCCTTCAGTCTGGACACCGCGATAGGTAATTTTGGCTTCACGCAGTTTGCCGCGAATATCCGCCACATAAGAATCCATACGCACTGCGACCGCTTTATCAAGGTCAACCTGAAGGAGAAAATGCACCCCACCACGCAGATCAAGACCAAGTTTCATAGGCTCGGCGTGCAAGTTCTTCAACCAGAGGGGGGTCGTCGGGGCAAGGTTTAGCGCCACCACATAGCTGTCTCCAAGAGCACGCCGCACGGCATCCTGGGCTTTCAGCTGATCCTCGGCCGTAAACATGCGAATCAGAATACCATTTTTCTGTCGCTCCGGGCGCTGCATACGCAAACCCGCTGCCTGTACGGCTGAAACCGCCAGCGATACCGCCTGATCACTTACAGTTACACCTGCAGAAGCTCCGGTAATCTGGATCGCTGGCTGATCCGGATACATATTAGGCAGGGAATAAAACACACTGACCACGAGAATCAGCACAATCAGTATTTCTTTCCAGAGGGGATTACGCATGGTGTCCTTCCACAAAAAACCGACAGAATCGGCTACGCCTGTTTGATCGTGCCCTTGGGCAGTACTGCCTGAATACTGCTGCGCTGCACCTTCAGTTCCAGCCCGGTTGCAACTTCAACCGACACATAGTCTTCGCTTATCCGGGTAATTTTGCCCATCAGTCCCCCTGCAAAAACCACTTCCTCGCCCTTAGACAGTTCCGCCAGCATTTCTTGCAACTGCTTCTGACGCTTTTGCTGAGGACGAATGGTCATGACATACATAACCAGAAAGACAATACCCATGGTCACCAGCAGTGGCCACGGTGAAGCGGCCTGACCGGGTGAAGCCCCCGCCACATCGGCATAGGCATTATTGATCAGAAAACTCATGATGGACTCCTTTTCAGCTTGTACCTTCTGACTTCCTCAAGGATGGGTCTGCTGTCGTGCAGCATAAAACGCCTCCCGAAAGCGCAACAATGTACCCTGTTCGATCGCCTGACGCAAATCCTGCATCAACATCTGGTAATAATAGAGATTGTGAACCGTATTAAGAACAAGCCCGGTCACCTCACCTGTCCGGTCAAGATGATGCAGATAGGCCCGGGAAAACTGCTGGCAGGTCATGCAGCCGCAGTCAGGATCAACCGGACGTTCATCAGTCCGATACCGCGCATTTCGCAGTCGTAACACACCGTAGCGCGTAAAAAGATGGCCGTTGCGGGCATTGCGGGTTGGCATAACGCAATCAAACATATCCATGCCGCGCCAAACCGCTTCGACGATATCCTCAGGTTTGCCAACCCCCATCAGATAACGTGGCTTCTGTTCCGGCAAAAGCAGGGGAAGCTCATCCAGGATCCGAAGCATTTCTTCCTTGGGCTCGCCAACCGAGAGACCACCAAGGGCATATCCATCAAATCCCAACGATACCAGCCCCTGCAGCGACTCCTGTCGCAGATGCACATGCATGCCCCCTTGCACAATGGCAAACAAGGCCTGCGCTGGATTATGGTGTGCTTCCCGACAACGTGCTGCCCAGCGCAGACTGAGTTGCATGGAAGCGCGTGCCTCTGCTTCTGTTGCCGGATACGGGGTACACTCATCGAAGATCATGGCAATATCAGAGCCAAGTTCCTGCTGAATCTGCATGGATCCTTCCGGACTGAGAAAGACCCGTGCCCCATCAATCGGGGACTGGAAGTGCACACCTTCTTCTGTAATGCGACGCAATGCCCCTAGGCTAAAAACCTGAAACCCCCCGGAGTCGGTCAGGATCGGCCCCGACCATTGCATGAAGTCATGCAGATCACCATGGCGGCGAATGATTTCGGTTCCGGGACGCAACCAGAGATGAAAGGTGTTCCCCAGGATAATCTGCGCCCCCAGATCCCGTACATCTCTTGGCAGCATAGCCTTAACAGCACCATAGGTACCAACCGGCATAAAGGCCGGGGTCTGTATTGTGCCGCGGTCAAGCTCAATCCTACCCCGGCGCGCCGCGCCATCACGCCCTAGAAGGGTAAAACGCATGCTCATCCCGGAGTGCTCCGCTCCAGAAAACAGGCATCGCCGTAGCTGAAAAAGCGGTAACCCTCCGCCACAGCATGCCGGTAAGCGGACATAAGAACTTCATGTCCCGCCAGGGCACAGACCATCATCATCAGGGTCGAACGAGGCAAATGAAAGTTACTGATCAGGGCATCAACAACCTGCCAGTTGTACCCAGGTCGGATAAAGATCTGGCTTTCACCTTCAAAGGGTTTCAAAACTCCGGAGGCTGCTGCCGTTTCAAGCGCACGGGCCGACGTACTGCCAACAGCTACCACCCGCCCCCCACGGTTTCGACAGGCCTGAACGGCATCCACAACCTCAGCACGCACCTGCATCCATTCCTGATGCATGACATGCTCTTCAATCCGGTCAACCCGAACCGGCTGAAAGGTTCCAGCACCGACATGAAGAGTCACGTCAACCTGTTCGATCCCTTGGGATTTAAGTGCATCCAGCATGGGTCGATCAAAATGCAGGCCTGCTGTAGGCGCGGCCACCGAACCCTCGTGCCGTGCATAAACAGTCTGGTATCGTTCCCGATCCATGGCTTCGGCCGCACGACCCAAATATGGAGGCAAGGGCATTTCACCCAGATCTAGCAGGATACTACGCCACGAGTGTTCCGAATGCACCAGCCACAGGTCATCCTGACGACCCTGTACGGTTGCCTCCCGGCCATCCGTCAACAATAAGCGGGTTCCAGGACGACAGGGCTTACTTGCCCGGACATGAAAAAGCGCCTGCCCCTGCTCCAGAATACGTTCAAGAAGCATTTCAACCCGACCACCACTGCTTTTGTGTGCCCAAAGCCTTGCCGGTAGAACTCGGGTATTATTAAAGACAAGCAGATCCCCGGATTTCAGCAGATCAGGTAACTCGCGGAACATACGGTCTGTGCATCCCTGCTGCACATGCAGCAACCGCGATCCACAGCGTTCAGGTAAAGGGTAGCGGGCGATCCGGTCATCCGGCAAATCAAAATCAAAATCACTCAGAGTCCAAGCATCGGACATTTTGGAAAACCCTGCTTGCAAAGAAGGAGGATTCTAGCAAGTCTGTCCGCTGCTGCCCACCTTTTGTGCATGAATCCTCTCAATGTAGCCAAACCATATGTCATTTCAATGAGATTTGCCATTTCAAAGCGGTTAAATCTTGTAGTCTTCTCAAGAAAAGCTATGCTGAAAGAACATGTACCTTAAGGAAGAATGCATGGCTTCACCCCTCGAAACGATCAAGTCCCGTCTGCCTCATCTGGATCTGCGTCATTTGAGTCTGGTCACTCCAAATCCTGTCCGCGTACAGGAGTGGACTTCTTCGCTTCCCAAAGTGAACGTCGGGGAATGCTCGCGGCAGGTCTATCTGACCCTGCAGGAACTGAACCGCCTGCAAACCGATGTCAAGAATCGTATTGGAATACTGGAAGCGTTGCGACCAACGGTCTATTTCCTCTGTCAGGCACTTTCCCGACATTATTTGGGGCAACCCATTATTCTTCCCGAAAAGGCCGCCAAGGTTGCCACTCTGGCTCAGGCCATGCAAAACCACTTGGCGATTGGCTACAAGATCGCCTGCGTGGAACTGATTGAAAGCAAACAGGACCCTGAGCAACAGAAACTGCTGGCTCTGGCCCTGCACCGCAGCATCACGGATCTTGGGGCATCCTATCTGCGCTGCTGTCAGCTTTACCTGAACCCACCCCAGCACCTCTGGCATGAACTCCACAACCTGTTTTTACTGGCTCAACGCGCCGTATCAACCCAGCGCACCATTACCGACCCGATTCATACTCTGGTTCCGAGTACAGGCATTGACGATGCTTATCTGCAGGTTATGCTGCTGGCAACCTGCCGGCCCTATCAGCTGCGACAGCAGGATATCGTCCTGACTTATAACATCAGTGAACTCTGGACTGAACGCGTTCGGATGCGTGTTCGCACGTCGGAAGATCGTCTTTATGTCTTCAATCCCGACAGCGACTGCCCGCCCATGTATGCCAGTCAAGCCAAAAACATCGCCAATGGTCCACTGCAGGCCCTGGTTCTTGATGATCTGGTTAGTCGTCTCCAAGACCTGCTTCTTGCCCACAAAGGCAATATTACCGGCAAACAGGGCGAAGAAGCTCTGTCTCCGGAACTGCTGCGACACCTGATCCATGCATGGGGCGACCTCAGCGAGCGGTCGTTCAAACGATCGTCCCAACAGGGCATTCTAAACGTCTGTGTAGGCATGTCTGCCACCCACTATTTTCTTGCGGGCGCACGTTCGTTCGAGGACACATTGCAGCAGCATTCCAGTGAACGCTATATCGATCGTCTGCAATCCCTGCAAACCAAGGCTGACCCTTGGTCCGGAGCTTACAAGGATCAAAATCGCCCCGGAGACATTCTGGGTGATATCGAGTTTTCGGGAAATAAAACCCAGAATCAAACACCTCAGCACCACCTCTACTCAACCCAGATTGTCAATACCAGCCCAGGAGGCTATGGCCTAGCCTGGCTTGGAGAAACTCCAGTCAATGTGCGCAATGGAGAAGTCATTGGCCTGCAACCAGGTATTGATGAACATATCTCAATCGGCGTGATTCGCTGGCTGCGCCAGCTACCCGGTCTCAAGGCTGAATTCGGTGTTGAGATCCTGTCCCCACGCGCTGAGGCATGCGCGGTTAAAATTGTCCGTAAAACCGGAGAAACAAGTGATTTCCTGCGCGCCATCATTCTTCCGGAACTCAATAGTATCGGCAAGCCCATGACGGTACTGGTCCCCAATATTGTTTTCAAGACCGGCACACAGGTCATCCTGAACCTGCACGGACAGGAACATCGCCTGGAACTTGGCCGTCTGGTCATGAGTACCGCCAACCTTTGCCAATTTGAGTTTTCCGGTCAGGGACTAACTGGGCAACCCGCAAACGGGGACAAACAGAAAAAGCCTGGTGATGATTTTGATTCCATTTGGTCCAGCTTGTAAATTGGTCCATAACCGCATCATGGATAATACAGTGTGGCAAAATTCTTCTTTATGTTTCATCCTCCACATCTAGAGAGGGTCCCCGTCCCATGGCAATGCTGAAGGGGACTGCGACGTTACGACTGCTGATTGGCTGCACGGCCAGCGACCGCGCCGAGCTGATGGTCAGTGCATTGAAAAATCTTGGAATTGCGACCCGTCCAACCCGATCCGAATCGGTTGAGGATTTGCTTGACCACCTCGAACATGAATCCTTTGATGTTCTGGTCAGCTCTGAAGATCCGGATGAATACAGTATGGATGCCTTGCTTGGCAGCATCCGCAAACTCGGTCGGGACATCCCGGTCATCATCATCAGCGACCAGCTCGATTTTGACACCCATACCCGTGCCCTTG
>JAJZHM010000152.1 GCA_021804485.1 Pseudomonadota bacterium
ACAAAACCTCCAGCTCTTGTCAGCTGGAGGCTTGATAAAATAACCAAATAATCTGAATATCCGGAACAAGCAGGCGGGCGTGGATGAATGAACCAGCGTCAGCCAACCTACGAACGATCAATTACTCCAACCCGGCAAGCAGATTCGACCCGAATCCACGTTCAAGGCTGATTTTGCCCAAGAAAGGCTGTGCCAATCATGCGCCTTCGCCAATTCAAGCACATACGGCCACAACACACTCGACAAAGCTTCTGTCGAGGATCGAGGCACGACACCAGGAAGGTTGGTCGAATGGTTTCGATGCACCCCCCTTGATCAATACCATATGTGTTGGATGCTGCTGATCCTCCGGATGCATTAATGCTGGAATACAAGGACATCATGAATCCACGCATTACCTGCTGGGGCGACGCTGAACCTGCTGCTGAGACTTGGGACGAGCCATCAGCATCACTGCCGGATAGGTTAGCCGAGAAAACTGGCCGCCCGTGTCGAGCATCAACAAGCCAGCCTCCACGGCGGGCCGGTTCACTTCCACGTTAGCTGCGGTCAGCAGCGCCCGGATCGCGCTGGCCGCGTCAGAATGATGGAAGTCATATACGCGGATGAGCACCCAAACAAATTCGCACAAACATGGCAGCGCAACCGCAATCAACTCAGCGTCGGTCAAGACTGAAGTGGCAACGTACGCTTGTGCTGGGTCGTCACACAACAGCACGCATAAGGACGTTGGTATCAACTGCAACCTTCATTTCTTACCTGCCCATCCTTGTGCGACCGCCTCGTTGATTTCTTCGATGGTGGCAACCTTCTGCGTTCTGCCCGCGAGCAGGCCGACAAAACTGGCTATCGTCCCAGCAGGCCTCGCCGCCTTAAGCACACCCCGACCATCCGGCAGCAAGTCCAACTCGATCTTGTCCCCTGGCCTGATGCCGAGGTGCTGTAGTATGTCCTTCCGAAAAGTCACTTGTCCCCGTGCAGTAACAGTCAATGTAGTCATGGCGTTGTATCCTCACAATCTCGTACGTTGATGTATTGCACACTAATGCGAAAATACCTCACTGTGCAACATCCACCAAACGATCATTAGACGGCCAGACCGGAGCATGTCTAAAAACATCGTGTTCGACATGAAGCGGTCAATATGACAGGCACACGGCATTAAGGCCAAGAGGGGCAGCAATGACACTCATCGGCTAGGCCAAAGCTGTCAAAATACGACGTTCTGTTTGCTGCATTGGAACCCAGTAATCTTCAAGATGTCTTCAATGAGATTTGGAGATTACGAAAAAAGCATGCATCGTAGTTATCCAGAAGCATTATGGCTGTAGTTACAGCGAAAATTTGAGCAAAGTTAGGCAAACTGGTCAAGGCACACTGCAGCCGCTTTCAGGGGACTTATCCCTCTACCATCCCCTTTATCCTACAATCCCAATCTGTCAATAACCTCCAACTCCCTCGATTACAACTGAAATATCTATTTTCTGGCCGACCTCACTCAAGGGCAAGCGCTGATCTGGATGGGCATACCCAAGTCCATTCCATTAAACATCAAAACGATTCACCGTACTGGAAAGACTGTCAGCCAAACTGGAAAGCTCCGCAGTAGCTTGGGCTGTTTCCTCAAAAACCATAACATTCTGACGGGTCACATCCCCAATGGTTTCAATGTTGCTGTTGATGGCCATGGCAGCCTGCGACATTTCCTCAACGGCACTGGCTACTTCAACATTCTTGTACACCACAGTATCAATAGATGTTCGGGTCGACTCAAGAGCATGCCCGGCTTCTACGGCACGACCAGCACTATCTTCACTGTTGCCTCGCATCCGGCCCATTGCCTCAACTGCCCGCTCAGCACCATCCTGCAATCGCCGAATCAGCAAATCAATTTCCTGGGTCGATGCCTGGGTCCTGCCCGCCAGAGTTCGTACTTCATCGGCGACCACTGCAAACCCACGACCTTGGTCGCCGGCACGAGCCGCTTCAATCGCTGCATTTAATGCCAATAAATTGGTTTGATCGGCAACCCCCCGGATCACCGCTACAATCGAGCCCATTGCATCAGCATCTTTACCCAGTTGTTCGAAGATTTCTTCCGTGGCCCGCATACCCTGCGCCAACTGATTGATCTCATGAACCGTCTCGGTCACCCGACCCTGCCCCTGATCCATCAGATCCTTGCTTTGCTGGGTCTCACGCGCCGTCGCTTCCGCATTACTGGCCACATTCTGCAGCGCCTCAGTCATCTGGCGCACCGCTTCAATCACGGCCACTGCCTGCTCGCTCTGCGTCCTCGCACCCGAACTGGTTTGTTCGGTTGAGACCGACAACTCCTCGGCAGAACTTGCCAGACGCTGGGATACCGAAGCCATATCACGAATCACTGATTGAAAGGCATCGGCTAGGGCATTAATACTCGTGGCCATCGTCTGCAGTTCATCCTGACTGTCAAGCTGCAGACGAACCCGCAGGTCCCCGCGTGCCAGTTGCTGCAAGACCACACTGCTGCGTTGCATTGCCTCCGCCACAGCCGCAGATAAAGCACCTATCGAATACAAAGAATAAAGGAGCAGAACAATCAAACCTGCGCCCCATAGAATGATCCGTTGATAAGCTTCACGGACGCCCTGCTGCATTTTAGTCATCAACGACTGCACCAGAGCAACACTAATGGCCCGTCCATGCTGCACCGAATCCTGCAAAACACTATTTAAAACATTCTCTAAAGCCTGGGGATTAAGGTTTGGGGCACTGACAACCGCGCGCAACTGGCGATGCTGCTGAAGTAGTGTTTTCATATCACCGGATTTCCGGGTGTAAATTGCTTCGCCGGTGGCTGAAGCACGCCGCCAATAAGCCTGCAGATGCACATCCATCCCATTCAGACGAAGCAGATTATGCTGAACCTCCGGCATAGCAGATATTCCCTGATGTATGAGCGCGATATAGGCAGATTCGACTGTATCATTGATTTCCGGTAACATATTAAGAGACATATTCTGCAAATAAAAACGCTGATCATCCGGATCAATATCCAGACCATAATCCACCTGGATTTGCTGAATACTTTGTAAGCCAAGCAAAATCAGCAATGACTGGTTATTAAGCCGCTGTTCCAGATTTCCCTGATTCATTTGATCCAAAGTACCCAGCATGCCCCGCAACTCTCGATCCGAGTCGGAGGTATGTTGCAAGGGATGCAAAGCCATCTGGTGGGCAGAATCGGCAACTTTTTCCCAAATCTGAGCCTGACTGGGAGCATTAAGAACCATCGCCGATCGATAATCCTGCACAGCGCGCACCAGATGCAAAGCACGGTTGGCCGCCATGACCCCTTCCTGTTCCAGCAACAGATTCTGGGCATCCTGCCAGCAATGCTGCACTTGCAACACACCCAGAGACAGCAGAGCCAACAGCATAGGCACACTTAACCACAACAACTTACCCTGAAAATGAAATCGGTTGAAAAAGACAATACCCGGCTTCCAGATCACCCCGACACCTCCAGTTCTGTCTAAACTTTAAAAACATACACCGCGAAGATTAAAATAATATTTACTTTTAAAAGTATAGTCCATTACACTGAAATTATTAGCTCACTTATTGTTCAACCAAAGCTTTATCGGCTCGTAGAAGAGAAACATGAGCACGATTTCCAATTCTGATCTCATCAAATCAAGCCAATGACTTTGGATAAGACGAGGCCTACTGTTGCTGCTTGGATTGCTCAGTTTGCCAGCGTCCTGATCAGTGCTGTCGTTCATACAACAGAATATTTGCTTAAAAAATATACGAATAAAGATCTGTGCATGCACCATCTGAAAGCGAACACCTCATGCTGGATTTAGGCCACATGGAAGCCAGTACACGAGGTTATGCTCCAATGCACCGAACTTAAGGAAACCATATTATAACATCATAAAAATCAATCAAATAACGCTTGACATAGGTCCAAAGCCGCGCGGCCACCGCTCCGCTGACCATCT
>JAJZHM010000059.1 GCA_021804485.1 Pseudomonadota bacterium
CCCAATGGGCTCAGGGGTAGGCATGGGGAGGTTTAGATGCACAAATACAAGGTCGGACACAACACGCGCATCATTGATGCATGGCAGCTCGTGCAGCCTCAACCAGAAAGCCACTGCGACTCATGCCGTGAGATTTCGCATATTCATCAATACGGGCAAGGACCAAACGCGGAACCGTGATGTTGATTTTTTCAGCAGGCCCCAGGTACTTTTCAACAGGGACATCCACCACAGCCCAGATCCAGCCTAAAAATTCTGGATTAGCTTGAATCTCAGACAGGGAGCGAGCAGAGGGAATGGCAACACCGTCCTCAATCATGATTTCAATATGCTGGTCAATGGCCTGGCAAGCATTCTCCATGGCCTCTTCCATCGTGTCCCCGGCAGAGAAGCAGCCAGGTAGATCAGGAACAGCTACACCCCAGGCCGAGGATTCTGTTCCTGGCTCAAGGGCAATGATAAATTTCATGGCAGCTTCTCCAATCCTGCTTGTTTGAGTAGCTTGTACGATAAGCCAGTACCCAAGTCCTTCTTCGGATGCGGTACAGTGATATGACCTGGCTTGTGCGGATGGATGAACACATGATGACTTCCTTTGGAGCCACGGAGGGTCCACCCGTCAGCCTCTAGCAACTTGATCAGGTCTTTGCTGTTCATGGTGGTTATTATACCTACCTAAATGTGAAGTTTCAAACCAAAACCAAGCAGATGGCTCATATGAGTGGCCAAAATTAACCGAGCCAATTAGGATTGCTCTTGCATTTATGAGCCATGCTATGTAGTTTTGGTTCACCGAAGTGCGCGAGAAGCCCCTGAATTTATTCGTAGGGAGGAAAGCGCTAAGTTATGATACGAATTTTTCGTTTTAACATATAACAAGATTTTGTATATGTCAGATGAACGAATATTTTGTCAAGATCGACTGTAAACTATTATCTACGCAAAAGCTTTAGAACACGAATCTGAAGTTTTGGAACTGGAGGTCATGCCGGATCATGTGCATTTGTTGGTTGAAGTTGAACCTCAGTGTGGCATTCATAAGCTCGTAAAGGCCATGAAAGGAGCATCGTCCCGCGCCTTGCGGTCGGAGTTTCCATACCTGAAATCCCGCCTGCCAACGCTGTGGACAAACAGTTACTTTGTCTGTACGGTTGGTGATGCTCCTCTGGAAGTCATCAAGCAATACACTAAACCTCCCCATGCCTTTCCTTAGACCCCCATGAGCTCAGGGGGAGGCATGGGGAGGTTTAGACACTAGAACATATAGGAGTAACGGTCAATCTCCCACTTGGATACGGACAGGTGGTAGGATTCCCACTCCATCGTTTTGTAGCGGATGAACTCATCGCGCAATTCTTTTCCCAGAGTTTGCTCAACTAAGGGATCTGCAGCAAAGGCGGCAATTGCTTCCTGTAAAGTCTGAGGCAGAAACTGGATCCCGCGTTCAGTTCGTTCCTGCTCACTTATTTCGTAGAGGTTGTCTTCGTTCGGTTTTCCGGGATGAAGTCCTTCTCTGATCCCTTCCAGACCTGCGGCTAGTACGAGCGTTGCGGCAAGGTAGGGATTAACAGCGCCATCGGCATTGCGTGACTCACAACGTCCGCCACCGGCTGGGATACGCACCGAGTTTGTGCGGTTGTTGGAGCCGTAGGAGTTAAAAACAGGAGCCCAAGAAAAGTAACTCATGGCACCGCGACGGACAAGGCGTTTGTAACTGTTGACGGTTGGGGCGAAGACAGCACACAGGGCTCGGCCGTGTTTCAGGATTCCTGCAACGAAGTGGTAGCCTAGTTCCGTTAATCCAATGCCATTTGGATCTTCAGATGGTTGGCAGGCAAACAGGTTTTCCCCGGTTTCTTGATCGTAAAGCGACATGTTGAAGTGGGCGCCATTGCCGGTTCTGTTGGCAAAGGGTTTAGGCATCATGGTGGCCAGTAGTCCTTCCTCACGGGCATAGTGCTTTGCCATAAACCGGAAAAATGTCAAACGGTCGCAGGTCGTCAAGGCGTCAGCATACTGGAAGTCGAACTCGAACTGACCGTTGGCATCCTCGTGGTCAAAGGAGTAGAGGTCCCAGCCCAGACCGTCAATGGCTGTTGCCATTTTGTCAAGCCAGCTAAAATTGTTGACAAAGCTGCGCACATCGTAGCAAGGCTTGTTGAGCAGGTCTTCCGGGTCAGGAATGCCAAGTTGCCCATCTTCCGCTTGTTTGAGCAGGTAAATTTCACACTCAATGCCGAGATTCATGCCGTAGCCCAGTTTTGCCGCTTCGGCCAACTGATTTTTGAGGGCGACGCGCGTATTGAGTGCATAGGGCTGTCCCTTGAAATGGTTGTCGGCAGGAATCCAGGCAATCTTAGGTTCCCAAGGGAGTTGGATGGCTCGATCAAGATCGGGAACCGAAGTCAGTTCATCATCGTTCGGTGCCTGCCCAAGACCATCCAGAGCATATCCAGTGTAGCGCTCAGAACCCTTAGCCATCTGGCTCAGGTGGGTAATGGGCACTACCTTGGCTTTGGGCACTCCGTGGATGTCGACGTAGGCCCCGATGCAGTATTTAACGCCTTGGCTGGAAAGCTTTTGCTGAATGTCGCTGGTATATGCATCAGTGTTCATGGCGGGATCCTTCAGGTATGTTGTAGTAGGGGTGGTTCAAGGGGTGTTCTTCGAGTATTCCTGCGTGAACAAGTTGAGCCAGATCCTGGACCATCCAGTCAAACCATTCGGCTCCCTTGGCTGCGGTGGCCAGACTCGGAGAGCCGGTCACACCATTCATGCTGGTTCGGTTGACTGGGTGGGCAAAGACACAGTGTGTGGTGCGATCCGGATCATCTGCTTGCGGGATATGCTCAGGTCGTACGGCTTGTGGTGCCAGATGCAGCATCAGTGAGGTTTCGGCATCATTGGCATGCCAGTCCATGGCATCATGGGCATGAAAGGACTGAACACGTTCACTTAATGTTGCCGTATTCAGCACCGATACCATGAAACCATCATGCTCGGCGCGCAGCATTTCAAGGGCACAACGAAGAGGGGCTGCATTGGTGACATGAGCATTGACGATAAACAGTCGGCGTATATGACTGTGCCAGGCCCAGTCTCCGATTTCCTTGATCATCTGGATGAGCGTAACCGGCTGGAGACCCAGAGTCCCCGGCCAGCGCTGACTATGACCGATGGAGCAGCCGTAGGGCATGACCGGCAGGACAGGAACACCGGTTTGTTCCGAAACTTTATGACAGAGTTGTTCCGCTATCATGAAATCAACGCCGGTACCGAGATGGGGGCCATGCTGTTCCGTTGCGCCGACCGGCAACAGGGCTGAATGGCCACAGCGGGCTAACACCTCAGGAATTTCTGACCAGGCGAGTTCAGACCATTTCATTGTTTACTCCACATTGTCATGAACGTTGGTTAAACGGATCAGATGAGGGTAAAGTTTGCCCTCATCCTCACTATCGGATGCGGAAGTCGGATGAATCAGGGCT
The DNA here is from genome assembly GCA_021804485.1 of Pseudomonadota bacterium. Classification (GTDB taxonomy): domain Bacteria; phylum Pseudomonadota; class Gammaproteobacteria; order Pseudomonadales; family Moraxellaceae; genus JAJXWR01. The sequence continues at coordinate 3,489 of JAJZHM010000059.1, forward strand.
TCAAGGCGAGCCTTGGTTGCCCGGAATGCGCTGGAGGCAAACTGATCTGTATTGCGAGGTCTTGGTACAGGCACTTCAATGATTTCCTGAACTTCACCAGGATGAGCGGAAAGAACCAGAATGCGGTCAGCCAGGTAGATGGCTTCATCAAGATCATGGGTGATGAAGAGAACGGTGACATCAATGTTGCGCCAGATATCAATCAGGTGCGCCTGCATTCGGGCTCGGGTCTGGGCATCAAGTGCCCCAAAAGGCTCATCCATCAACAGAATGCGAGGCTGATTGACCAGGGCACGGGCAATGGCAACGCGCTGCCTCATGCCCCCGGATAACTGGTGCGGGTAGGAATTGGCAAATTTTTCCAGCCCGACCAGTTCCAGCCAGAGCAGGGCATCGCGTTCGGCTTCGACCACGCCCTGACCCTTCATGCGCGGTCCAAACATGACGTTTTTCTTGACGGTCAGCCATGGCAGTAGAGAATATCCTTGGAACACCATGCCTCGATCCAGACCCGGACCACGAATGGGCTGATGATCGAGCAGTGCTTCACCGGAGGTATGGTGGTCCAGTCCGGCCAGAATTCGGATGAGGGTGGATTTACCACAGCCTGAAGGACCAATTACACAGACAAATTCACGTCGGTGAATGCTGAAGTTGATATCGCGCAAGGCTTCAACCTCAACTTGATTGGATCGGTAGCGTTTGCCCAGATGGCGGACCTCAAGGATGACATCGCGCTGGCGGATACGCTCAAACCGAGCCTGTACCTCGGGAGACTGATCGAGATAGGTTGTGGTCAGCGGTGCTGCATGGTTCATGGTTCTTCCTCCGGCATAGGCTTGACTGGACATGGGTTCTGATCAGGTTAAAGGTTGCATTTTCTGCAAGAAAATCAGTCCTGATCCTGGGTTTGATCCCATGGAAAAAGTTTTCTTCCCAGTCGGGCGAGGACCAAATCGGAGCCGAACCCAATCAGACCAATGGTAATGATGGCAGCATAAACATTGTCGAAATGCTGATAACGTGCCTGTTGGGTAATGAACCAGGTGATGCCGGAACTGGTGCCGATCAGTTCAGCAACAATCAGATAGGTCCAGGCCCAGCCGAGCAGAATGCGCTGATCCCGATAAAGATCCGGCAGAATGCCTGGAATGACGACTTTGGTCAGGAGGTGAATGTTGCGGGCGCCAAGGGTGCGTGCGGCTTCAATAATGGTTCCGTCCAGCTTTCGTGTCGTATTGGCAATAATCAGGATCTGCTGGAACAATGTTCCAATGACAATGATGGCAATCTTGGGGCCGTCATAGATGCCTAGGATGGCAACGGCCAGTGCACCAAATGCGGGCGCGGGCAAATAACGGAAGAACTCAATGAAAGGCTCATTCAGCCTTCGTACGGCATTGTAGGTTCCTGACAGGATGCCTAGAGGTACGCCAATCAGGGAAGAAATCAGAAAACCCCAGAAAATGATCTGGATGCTGTGCCAGAGACTCTGTGGCATGGAAGGGATGTCACTGTCCACAGGTGGGTGCATGAATCCATTATACAAGGCACGGGCGACATCATCGGGAGCAGGCAGATAAATCGGGTTGGCAGGAGTCCCAGCAGGAATAGGCTGATGCTCCCGTTCCATGTTGGAGACTTCCTCATTAAACATGGTCTTGTCGACCAGCATATCCACCTGAAAATAATCGACTCCACCGGGGTCGGTGATGTCGACCTTTGGGTGCCAGATGAAAGGAACATAGCTGACCAGACTCCAGATCAGTAATGGAAGCAGAAATGAGCCCAGACCAAGTCCTATGCGTTTACGGAAATCAGTGCGCCCGGCACTGAACAGTCTTGTGAAAAGCGTGCTCATAATCTGCTCCATACGGATCCGTTGACCGACCGTCAGTTACTTGCTGTTGATGAATGAAGGGTCGATATAGCTGTTAAGATCCTGATGAGTCTTGTAGACGCTGTTGGCAACGTTAAAATCATCAGCGACTTTGGACGAACCATAGAGGGAGTTAAAGCCGCTCCCTTTGACAAAGATTTTTCTTCCTGCATTTAGGTCAAGCAGCTTGGTGCCACGCAGAAGAGGCAGATAGGCCTTGGGTGATATGCCAACGCGTGCCGCCATAATCCGTACTGCATCCGGCTGCGTCTTTGGGTCGTTGATGTAATGGACTACCCGATCCCACACCTTCATGACCTTGAGCCACTCGGCACGATTCTGCTCGGCGCTGGCGGGGTTCACGGCAAGGACGTCGTAGATCAGCCCGGGCTCACGGGCCGATGTGTAGAGCGGTCTGGAGCCGGGTAACGCTTTCATTGCCTGACCTGCAACCGGCTGCCATGCACCGACCGCAGCGATGTCTCCCGAAGCCAGAACCTGTGGCATTTCATTGGTTTTGGCGTTGACCAGAGTGACATCCGACTCCTTCATGCCCATTTTCTTCAAGCCATCAAGCAGCAACAGATGTTCAACAAGACCTTCTTCAACGGCAACTTTTTTGCCTTTCAGATCCTTGAGCGAAGTCAGTCCGGGCTTGCCCACGATCATGTCATTGCCATCGGAATAATCGGTCAGCATGATCATGATACTTTTACCGCCGGCAGCGCCAGTAACCATGGTGTCTCCATTGGTCATGAGGTCCGCATCAATTTTGCCTGCCGAAAGTGCATCCATGGAGGCCGAGTAGTCAAACCACTCGAAATCAACATTGACGCCAGCCTCCTTGAACCAACCTTTGTCGATGGCGACCTGCCATGCCACCCATCCTGGCCAGTCGCTGTAGCCGATTTTTAGGGGTTGTGCCGCATGAGCGGAGACAGCAAAAGCGGCAAATGCCGGAATTGCCAGCCGTGAAAGGACCGACTTCAAGGTATGACTGAATTGCTTGATGTTCATACAAGGCTCCTTGGTTTGGTGTTACTAAAGTAAACTGCAGTAATACCATTGATCAAAAGCAAAAAATATGCCACTGCATTAAAACAAACATAACAATATGATCTGTATAGACTTATTTAGTATTTTCTACGTGTTTGCACTGCCGCACATGAAATTATTGCTTTTTTTTTGTGCGCCAAGGCACTCTTATTGGGCGCAGGCATTCTCCTAGGCCAAATTGACGTGGTAGGATCAGCGCGTTACAATCTACGACAACTGTCGTTACGGATGTGAGCATGGAGTCCTTTCAACTTCCAGCGGACACGCTGGAATACACGGTATTGGTGCAGATCTGGGAGCAAGGTCAAGTTTCTGTTCGTGATCTGCATGAGCGTATTGGTGTGCCGGCCGGGACGGTCTACACGACAACGGCCAAAGTAGTTGACCGTTTGCGGGAGAAAGGATTGATTGAGCGTGTGCGCGAAGGAGGTGCGTTTCTGTATCGCCCCTGTGTGGAGCGCTCACGCGTCGAACAGTTAAGGGCTCGGACGTTGCTGGGACGTTTTCTCGGTCAGGCGCCGAGGGCAGCCGCCGCAGCCTTGGTTGAAGCTGCTGCCGACCTTGAGCCCCAATTTCTGGATGAACTGGAACAGGCGATTCAGCAACTGCGTCATGAGAATAGTCATGGAACGTGAAACCCTTACCGGTCTGCTTGTTCTTATTCTGGGAGGGCTGAGTCTTCAGCTTTGTGCAGGCCGATGGGTTACTGGCCATGATCACTCCGATGCTTGGCAGGCGGAACGTCAGGCTTGGTGGCGACTTTGGCAGCCGCTGCTACCGGCGAGTTGGGTAGGCATGTGCCTGCTTGGTTGGGCCTTGGCTGAGCCCGATCCGGTTCAGGACCGAATGAATCCCGGAGTGGTTGTCCTGCTGGCTCTGCCTTTTCTGCTGCTTGTGTGTCGTGCTCTGATTCGAGCATGGCTCAGTCTCTTGAAGCTCCACCCCCGGCCCTTGATCTATACCCATGGCCTGTTGCGTCCACGTCTTTGTTGTGATGCCGCCCTACAGGCGCGTTGGACTCCAGCTGAGTGGCTGGCAGTCTATTTGCATGAGTATGCGCATCGGCAGCATCGAGATCCCTTGCGGGTATGGTTAGCCCAGATTGCTGTGGATTTGCTCTGGCCTTGGCCTGCTGCCCTTAACCGCTTTCAGGTCTGGCTGGAGCATCTTGAACGCTTAAGAGATATTGAGGCAGTGTCTTTGGGTGCAGACCGTACGGATCTGGCAGCAGCAGTTCTAAAGACTGTTCGGTTTCAGATGGAGAAAGGTGGAACCATCAGGGGTTGGGTTGGGAACGGAGCGGTCGCCTCACTCACTGGCTCGGAAATTTTTCTGCGTCAGCGGATTGACCATCTGCTGCATGCTGAGCGACGGCAGAGACCAAAAGTTCGTTGGGTTGTGACGTTGATCACCTTGACTGGATTATGGATGTCGGGGCTTTTTGTAGGCTGCCGGCTGGCAGCCCCTATGGTGTCCTATCTTTTAAGCTGGACTCTCTGAGGCCGCTCTTGCCATACTACGACGAGTGTCGTAGTATGCGCGCATCAAATCGATGAATCAGCACTGATGAACCAACTCATTAAATCATTTTACGCCTACATCATGAGTGCGTTGGGCATTATGGTGATGTTGACCTTTAACCTGCCTGCATCGGCCATGAATCCGGATGATACCCTGGCGGTTAAACTGCAGCAGATACCGGCCCGCTACCAAGCCTATGCTCAAGTTGAACCTGTACAGACCTTGGTGATCCGTACCCAGATCGAAGGAACACTCCAGGATTTGCGTGTGTTGCCTGGGATGGCGGTTCAGGCGGGACAGATTCTGGCTCGCCTTGGGGGAAGACGGGTTCAGTCCGTTCAGGATCAACAGCGCCTTCAACAACAGCATGCGCACGCACTCTGGGTTCTTGCCCAAAAGCAGGCTGCCCTGACAACTCAGAAGATGCAGGTTCATCTGGCTACACAAGCAGATCTTCTGGACGCACAGGCAAAACAGGATGCAGCCGGGACACAACGGGCTACAGCTGATCTTCAGATTCGGGCATTGAGCGATGACCGCCTGATCAGGACCCCTGTTTCCGGAACTATTCTGTCCGTTCAGGTTACCAATGGCCAGGACCTTTCGGCAGGCAGTTCAATTCTGACCTTGCTTCCTAAAGGACAACTCGGGCTGACTGCGATTCTGTATGGAGATGCGGCGCGTCAGGTTCAGCTTGGCATGACGGGATTTTTTACTCCTTCAGGTTCCCAAAGGTCGTGGCCGGTGCATGTGATCAGCCGAGTTGCGCGTGGTCTGGGTCTACAAATCGGGATGCAAGCCGATCTGCAGGGCAACGATTCTTCCTTGTATGAACAGGGTGTGGCAGGCACTGTTGTGCTGCAGGGAGCGCCGCGTCCGGTAGCCATGGTGCCAACGCGTGCTCTGATTCTGGATCGCGGGCAATGGTGGGTTCTGGTTCAGACTCAGCAGGGTGATCGTGCTCAGGCCGTACAACCGGGCGCAGCACAGGGCTGGTGGACAGAAGTGACCTCGGGACTATCTGCCGGGATGCATGTGGTTATTCGTGATGCTTATTTGCGTTACCACCGCGACATCATGAACAACTATCTGCTGCCGGATTGATGCCATGATCCTATTTCAAGGAAGGGAAAAAACCTCCCAGCGTCTAATACGGGTCAGTATTCTGATTGCTTTGCCTGCGACGATACTGGCTGCCCTGACAGCTGTATGGCATACACCGGTCGAGCTGTTGCCTGCTCTGGATTTCCCACAGGTCCAGGTGCTGGTCCATCAGGACGGTTCGTCGGCGGTCGATCTGGAACATCAATGGGTTGCTCCGCTGGAGGCGCAAATCCTCAATCTACCTGATCTGGCATCGGTGCATTCGGTGATGGGGCATGGCAGCGTTGAGCTGGACATCCGGTTTCGTGGGTCGTACCGTGCTGGGACAGATCTGCTTAATGTCGAAGCAGCTCTGGCTCGAGCACAGCCTGACTTGCCGCAAGGAGTTCAGCCACACGCAGAACTGATGGGACAGGCAGTCCAGGAAGTGGATGACGAGGCAGCAGAGATTCCACGGAATGTCGATCCGGTCCTTGTTCAGCATGCTGTTCGTGCCTATGTGGTTCCTGCACTGCGCGCGATCCCTGGGGTCCAGTCAGTTCAGGCTTTTGGGGCGGGTGATGAGTCGCTTTGGGTTCAGCCCGATGTGATCGCCTTACAGCACTACAATGTTGGCGTGGAACAGTTGGTCGCTGCCATTGCTGATCAGTTTGTATTCACATCCGCTGGAGCCCTTGAATGGGGACATCAAGATGTCCCCATTGAAATTCGCAGCTTGCCTTTGCATCGGCCTGAGCTTGCTCAGTTGCCCGTTTCGACCGGTACAGAGACGATCCCTCTGGATGCTCTGGCCCGTATTGACCGGACGGGAATACCGGAACATCACGCGGTTGAGCTCGACGGTCATGGCACCGTGGCATTGCGGGTGGTCAAGCAGCCCGGTGTATCCACTACTGTGGTTGATGCGGCAATCCAGAGGGTGCTTCAGCAGACGCAGAATGATCTGCCTCGGGGTGTGCGGTGGGTCCAGCTTTACAGCCAGGGGCATTTGGTGCACCAGATCGAGGCAGACCTTGGGCGTAATCTGTTTCTGGGCGCTTTCTTTGCTGTTTTAGTCCTTTTTGCTGTGCTCGGTTCAGGCCGGCAGGTGATCGTTCTGGCATTGAGTATTCCACTTTCGCTTCTGCTCGGAATCGCTGGCCTTCATCTTCTGGGACAGGATCTGAACATTATGACATTGGGAGCACTGACGGTTGCGGTCGGTTTGCTTGCTGATGATGCCATTATCATTCTCGAGAGTATCCAGCAACGCTGGTCCTGTGGCGATCAGCACTGGGAGGGGATTCGCAACGGTGTCCGGCACATGCTGGTGCCAGACATAAGTGGCACGCTGACCAATATGGCCATGTATGTCCCTCTGCTGTTCGTCAGCGGATTAACCGCGGTGTTTTTTGTTCCTTTTGCACTGGCCATGGTGCTTGCCCTGCTTGCCTCATTGCTGGTTTCGCTGATTGTGATTCCTCTTGGTCTGGGTCTCATGGGTAGGTCGGATCACTCCGACCACGCACCAGCCAGATCGATGCTGCAGTGGCTTCGGCATGGCAATCAGGTTCTGTTTCGCTGGGTTAGCAGGGCGCCACGGTTAAGTCTGGGTTTGACTTTGCTTGTCATGGTACTCAGTGTCGGTGTGCTTGCCTGGTTGCCCGTGGATTTTTTACCTCTGCCAGGAGAAGGAGCCTTACTGGTCTCGTTTACCCTGCCCCCAGGGAGTTCGCTTGCTCAAACGGAGGAAGCAGCAGCCCGTATGAGTGCCCGCATGCGTACGATTGACAGCGTCCAGCATGTTTATGCGCGAATGGGCTCGGCAGCATCAACAGACTATACCGAGCCAGCCTATGCCGGAGAGATAACTCTGGTGCTTCGTTCGGGCATTGCCGTACAGTCTCTTGGTTCAATAGGGGAACAGATCCGGAGCTTAGCCCGCTTGCCGGGAGTGCAGATTGCAGTCGACACGCCAACGGTGGAACGGGTTGGCGAGAGTTTGTCGGGACTTCCCCAGCCGTTTATCCTGCATCTTTTTGGCAATCAGGTTGCCGTATTACGACCGCTTGCCGAGCAGATCACCCAGCGATTACGACAGATTCCTGCACTGAGTGATGTATTTGACAATGATGGTTATCCTGTGATCGATCTAGAGATTGAGCCTGTTCCACAGGCGCTGCAGCGGGCAGATATCACCGCAGCAGATCTGGCGCGTCAGATCCATCTTTTGATTGCAGGGCAGGTCATTGCCGAGGTGCCTCATGGCGTTATCAATCAGGCCATTTATCTGCGTCTTGCTGATGCGACGCAACAGTCCCCGCAACAGCTGGCTGCCCTTCCTGTAAAAACAGGGCATGGCTTCATGCCTTTGGGACAACTGGCAAACGTGCGGTTCAAAACAGTTCCGAATCAGTTGCACCATGTTATGGGTGTTCGATCGCTGGATATTCTGGCGACTCCTAATGGTCCTTTAATGGCCACCGAGCAGGCGGCACGATCAGCCCTGAAAGGGCTGCAACTTCCGCGCGGATATCGTATTGCCTTTGGGGGGCTGGCTGAAGAAATCGAAGGCACCCTACTCACTTTGCTGGCGGCGGGGGTGATGGCACTGGCGCTTTTGCTGGCTATTCTGATGCTGCAGTTTGAAGGCTGGCTCATTCCCGCACTGCTGATGCTGGAGATTCCCTTGGCACTGACCGGAGGACTGGTCGCCCTAGCCGTGAGTGGTCTTGGGATCAACGCCACGGGCATGATCGGTCTGTTGACCTTGGTTGGTATGGGGTTGCGCCATAGTATTGTGCTTTTTGACCGGATTCAGCGTAATGAACGCAACGGCATGTCAGCCGCAGAGGCTGTTGAGGAAGCTATTCAGGTCCGTTTTCGCCCCATTGTTCTTACGGTCCTTACGGCAGCTCTCGGCATGTTGCCCACGGCCATGGGTTGGGGTGTGGGTGCGGCTCCAGAGCAGGGTCTGGCGGTTGTGCTGCTTGGTGGGTTGTTGTGGAGCGCCATCCGCAGTACCAACCTGATTCCGGCACTCTATCTTGACCAGCGTAACAAAGGCAGGGCAGCTGGAGAAGGGATATGAAGGAGATTCGAGCGATCCAGCTGATGGTTATGCTCCTGACACTAGGCAGTTGTGCGAGCTATGTACCTAAACCGCTTCCCTCTCAGGTCGGGGATGACGTATGGTTAAAGCTCAGAGTCAGTACGTCACAGATGGCCCTGCCTGCATTACAAAAAGTCAATGCCGATGGTTCCCAACCTTGGAGCATGGCCATGGTTGCGGCACTTGCTGTTCTGCACAATCCAGATCTTGAAGCTGCGGATCAGGCAGAGCGAACCGCACAGGCCGAGGCCTTTGCTGCCGGCTTATTGCCCGACCCGCAAATTCAGCTGGGGCATGAGCAAGCCATGGGGCTGTCGACCCATGGATATCTTTATGGGCTTAGCCTCAATACCGGAGACTGGCTTCAGCATGCTACGGTGCATCGGGCGATAACTGCCCACCTGAAACAGCTTCGGCTCGAACGTTACTGGCAAGAGTGGCAGATTGCAGCGGCTTCCGAGCAGGCTTATGTGCAACAGGTTTATTCCACGCAACGATTGCAAAGCCTTACCCAATTCCTGGGTCGGCTTGCAGTCCTTGAAGACAGCGCGCTGCAAGAGGAACAGCAAGGTCTGATCCGGGATGATCAGCTGCAGTCAATGCATGCGTTAAAAAATTCCTATGAGCAGCTCCGCCAGTCTGCCCAACTTCAGCTTGAGCAGGCTCAGATCAGACTGCACAAGTTGCTGGGGCTTGCACCAGATGTTCCTGTCCAGTTGGCTGGGCTCCCCGAACTGCAGACCGATGCAATTCAGGATGCTCAGAATAATCTCGATCAATTAAGCCGCATCCGACCTGATCTCAGGGCGTTGCAGGAGGGGTATCGCAGTCAGGAACAACGCTTGCGTCAGGCTGTTCTGGCACAGTTCCCATCTATAGGTATTGTGGTAAGCCGTAGCAGGGATGTCTATGAACCGGTCAATGCTGTTGGGCTTGAGCTGCAGTTCAGTCTGCCAGTACTCTCAGGTCAAAAAGGTACTCTGGTTATTCAAAAGGCCACGCGTGAGCAGTTGTACCAGGAGTATCAGAAGCGGGTTTTAGAGGCTCGTTTTGAGGTAAGGGCGATTGTTCGGCGCATTCAGATTTTGGATCTACAGTTGCAGCAACAACAGAGTGAATTGCAAAGCCGAACCAATCATCGCTCCGAGTTGGAAGCTGCAATGCAACAGGATGAGGTCCTCATCGATTCCGTGCTGCATGCCCAGCAAGAGGAGGAGAATCAGATGCTGGAAAGGATGCAAACCTTGCGCGATCGTGCCGTACAGACCATCGCCTTGCAGTTACTGACCGGTAACGGCGTATTTGCACCTGCCAGCAAAGTTGCGGTTGGTGATGTTTTTGTTACCCGAAAGTAACACGGATGTTACCGGAGGTAGCTCTTGCCCAATAAGTTCCACAAACGCAAAAAATAAAAATAGTAATAACAATGTGTTAAACACAAACAAAGAGTTGGCACACATTATGCTTTATTCAGAGCGTAAAGCAGGCATCCAATAATAAAAACAAAAAACAAAAAACAAAAAACAAAAAACAAAAAATATCATAAAAATATCATACTGAGTTATGGAATCCGGGAGAGTGATCTCTCCCGCCATCCTCTTGTTGTGTATTTCGGTCGGATCATTAATGACTTTTTCTCAGCAGTCTACGGTACTCATGAGGCAGTGCTTGAAAAAGGGGCGTTCATACACGTGTCCAAACGGTTCGATGGACTATCGGATGATCTAATCATCATGACTGTATCCAGTAAGAGAACATCGAACGTATTGCACGTTTGTGGCTCAAGCATTAGCTGAGTGTGTTTCTTGGGAAACGGAATGTATTCCAGCGACTTAGCCGTTGACTTACTGCGCGAGCGATTTGGCGATCGCAATACGTCGCTGCCTTCTAAGGTTCAATGAGGAAACAGGCTCTCCAGAGATGGCGCATCCAGCAGGCGTTCTGCCAGGTCCTCCAACATTACTGCATCCGCCTGATTTAACCTGCTCAGAACCCAATCAGGCATATTCCCAAATCGACGTTGTAGAAGACGTTCCAAAACACGTGCTTCCCCTGCCAACAAACCCTGTTCAATGCCTTTCTCAATGCCTTTCTCAAGGCCCTGAACCAGCCCTTGTTGTATGCCACGCTCATAGCGTTGGTCGTACCACTGTTTCATGCGATCAGCCAGCATCACCGGATCCTCATCCTGTTCTAAAGTTTCCAATACGTTAGCATGCACGATTTCGTTCGGCAAGATCTGGCTTAGCCACATACCGAGACTACGACGCAGCACCTGCCATTCATCACCAGCCAGCCCACCAAGCAGCAAACGCAGTGCCCGGACATAGGCTTCTTCGGACGAGGCCTGTTCCAGCCCAATCAGTGCTGCCACGCGATTGTGCTCGGCCAGCCCCGGTTCCAGCGTTGTTCGCTGTGCATCCAGTAGCCCGTATCGCATCTGTGGCTGCCACGCTAGCAAATCCTCCGGGATACGACCGGGGATCATGTCCTGCAGTGCCGTTGCTGCATTCCAGCGCCGGTCGCCATTATAGAGTACAATGGGTAGAACCAGTGGCAGCGTGAATGGCTCGGGTCCAGCATGTGATTTGCTCAGATCAACATATAGCTGGTGGGTATAGCCCAGCATACGCACAGCCATTCCACTGTCGGGTCGGCTCTGGAACTCAAGCAGAAGATAGACATAGGCCCAGTGGCCATGCAGCTTGAGACGCCAGATGCAGTCACCTAAGGAAGATCGCAGTTGTTCCGACACAAAGGAACTGTTAACCCGTTCCAGGGTACTGTAGTCCAGGTCCTTGGCCCAAGGTGCTGTGAGATGCACCTGAAGCAGATCCTGCACCTGTTGGGGAAAAGAGAAAAACTGCCGGTACCATGTGTCAGAGTGCTTGACGGGTCCCCTGACTAAACGCCTTGCTGAACTTTTGTCTGAAGTCCCAGGCTTTCTTTTTTTGCCCATAACGCCTTCCCTGGCTAGTCATGACCTTAATCCATTGCATATGCCTGTTGCAGCACAATCATCCCTGTATTCTGCAGCATGGGACCCGAATCATAGCGATCTAAAATGAAAAAATGATGAACAACCAAGGGTTCAAGACCTGCTTGGTGGTAAGGCATAAGTCCCATGATCTACGCTCATAAGAGGATGATCCAAACGTCAGGTCAGGCAGATTTTAAAATCGGCTCACTACAAGAATGAAACCAAGGTTGTGCCTATTTTTGTGGGGTGTTGTGTCTGTTCGTCTTTAAAAGCGAGGCTGCGCGCTGGACATGGCTGAGCTAGTCCTGATCTGTTTTGTTACCCTCAGGTAACAAGAGTGTTACCTGAGGTAGCTGGGTTTCTTGTTCCTGCAGGTGACACAAAAACTTGATATCAAGTAAAACATGGTGTTATGTATTTTTTATAGGTTGGCACACATCGTGCTATATGTATCGTACAAAGCGAGAATGAGTGGTCGCTAATAAAACAAGAAAACGAATCAAGATAA
>JAJZHM010000060.1 GCA_021804485.1 Pseudomonadota bacterium
GGCGACAACATCAAGATGGTTGTGACGCTGATTTGCCCGATTGCGATGGATGAAGGTCTGCGCTTTGCCATCCGTGAAGGTGGACGCACTGTGGGTGCTGGCGTTGTTGCCAAAATCCTGAAGTAATTTTGTTCAATCGTTAAAAAGTGGCGCCGCCTCTCGAGGTGGCGCTTATGTATATGGGCCAGTAGTTCAATTGGTAGAGCACCGGTCTCCAAAACCGGGTGTTGGGGGTTCGAGTCCCTCCTGGCCCGCCAGTGTTGATGGAAGCATGCATTCATGACGACAACTGTACAATCTGGACAAGCTAAGCCTGAGTTGATACGTTGGCTTGCCGTGGGTGTGCTCGTTGCGGCCGCAGTCACTGCCAACATTCATTGGGCTGGGCATTTTGCACTGGCACGAATTCTAGGTGTGGTGTTACTGGTAGCAATGGCGGGCTGGATTGCCTGGACAACAAGGCAGGGTCAGTCCTTTGCTGTCATGCTGAAAGAAGCACGCAACGAAGCAGAGAAAGTCGTGTGGCCGTCTCGTGAAGAGACATGGCAAACAACTTTACTTGTGCTCGCGGTTGTTTTTGTCATCTCCCTCGTGCTGTGGGCCGCAGATTCACTGTTTGGATGGATCGTTCACGCTCTAATCGGTTGAGGAATTTAGCATGGCAAAGCGTTGGTATGTAGTGCATGCCTATTCGGGTTTTGAAAAACAGGTCATGCGTTCCCTGCGGGATCGGGCGCGCGAAGGAAATATGGAAGATCTCTTTGGAGAGATTCTGGTTCCTACGGAAGATGTGGTTGAAATGAAGAATGGTGTTCGCCGCAAGAGCGAGCGCAAGTTTTTTCCCGGCTATGTCCTCGTACAGATGGAGATGAGTGAGGATACTTGGCATCTTGTCAAAGATTGTCCCAAAGTCATGGGTTTTATCGGTGGCAAGGCAGACAAACCGGCGCCGATTACTGATCGGGAAGCCGAAGCCATTCTGAATCGCATCCATCAGAATGCGGATCAGCCCAGACCCAAAACCCTGTACGAACCCGGTGAGGTTGTACGGGTTATCGACGGTCCTTTCGCTGATTTCAATGGTGTGGTTGAGCAGGTCAATTATGACAAGAACCGATTACAGGTTGCTGTCATGATTTTTGGACGTTCAACACCTGTAGATCTTGAGTTTACTCAGGTCGAAAAGACCTGAACCGGGTCTTAGGGCCTTTATTAACACAATCGGGGAGCCTTGAAGGCGCTAGTACCCGGGGAGCATAACCATGGCAAAGAAAATTGAAGCCTATATCAAATTGCAGATTCCTGCAGGCAAGGCAAATCCTTCACCACCTGTTGGCCCGGCACTCGGTCAGAAGGGCGTGAATATTATGGAATTCTGTAAAGCATTCAATGCGGCAACCCAGAAGATGGAAGTAGGTCTTCCGACGCCCGTGGTGATTACGGTCTATTCGGACCGCTCTTTTACGTTTATTCTCAAGACACCCCCTGCGACCGTTCTGCTCAAGAAGGCAGTCAATCTTAAAAGTGGATCACCTCGACCCAATTCCCAGAAGGTAGGTAAGGTGACACGTGCCCAGCTTGAAGAAATTGCCACAATGAAGAAGCCTGATCTGACTGCAGCGGATATGGATGCTGCCGTGCGTACGATCGCTGGATCGGCTCGTTCAATGGGTCTTGATGTGGAGGGTGTATAAATGAGCAAGTTAACCAAGCGCCAGAAGGCCATCGCAGCCTTACTACAGCCCGGCAAGCAATACACGATTGAAGAAGCAGTACAACTGCTGAACAGCATGCCTCCAGCAAAGTTCAAGGAATCGATTGATATCGCCGTGAACTTGGGTGTTGACCCTCGTAAGTCGGATCAGGTTGTCCGCGGTGCTTCGGTACTGCCGGCTGGTACCGGTAAAACCGTTCGCGTAGCCGTGTTTGCCCAAGGGGCCAATGCTGATGCTGCTCGTGAAGCAGGTGCAGATATTGTTGGCTTCGATGACTTGGCTGCCGAGATTCAGGCTGGAAATCTCAACTTTGATGTCGTTATCGCTTCGCCTGATGCCATGCGCGTCGTTGGAAAGTTGGGTACGATTCTTGGACCCAGAGGTCTGATGCCAAACCCCAAGGTTGGAACCGTGACTCCCGATGTGGCTAATGCAGTGCGTAATGCTAAAGCTGGTCAGGTTCGCTACCGTGTTGACAAGGCAGGTATTGTGCATACACAGATCGGACAAATTGGTTTCAGCTCCGAAGCCATCCGCCAGAATATTGAATTGCTGATTGCTGATCTGCGCAAGGCAAAGCCTGCGACCAGCAAGGGTATTTATTTAAAGAAAATTACTTTGTCGAGCACCATGGGTCCTGGACTTGTTATTGACCAGAACACGCTGGGAGCTTGATAAGGCGATCTTTGTATGCGCTCGTCCTTGAAAAAGGGCGCGAAGCGTCAAAGACCACAGGTGGGGTAATTCCCTTAATTTCCTGTGTAGACGCGGTGACTGGGATTTTCCTGAGCCGCGATGTCTCCGAAAGGAGGGGGTGTCGTAGGACACAAGGTCCTGTGCAAACAGGTACAAACAAGAGGAGTATGTCATGACCCTAAAGCTGGACGATAAAAAACAAGTCGTCGCTGAAGTTAGTCAGGCAGCCTCTGCTGCGTTGTCTGCTGTGTTGGCGGACTACCGTGGATTGACCGCTGGCCAGATGACCAAGCTGCGTGCCCAAGCACGTGAGCAGGGTGTCTATGTGCGTATTGTTCGCAATACGCTGGCACAGCGTGCAGTCAAAGGCACTGATTTCGAGTGCCTTGATGCTGATCTGGTAGGCCCAACCATCATTGCATTGTCAATGTCTGATCCAGGTGCGGCAGCGCGCTTGTTCAAGACGTTTTCAAAAGATAACCAGCGATTAGAGGTTAAGGCGTTAGCTGTAGGTGGAAGGCGGTATGGTGCTGGGGACATCGAAGTTCTCGCATCCTTGCCAACTCGCGACCAGGCTTTGGCCATGCTGATGGGGCTGATGCAGGCACCGATGACTTACTTGGTACGTGGTCTCAACGAGGTTCCATCCAAGGTTGCTCGTGCTTTGTCACAAATTAAAGATCAAAAGGCAGCTTAAGCTGTCTGTTCATGAACCAATTTAAACTGGAGTTGTACCATGGCACTGTCCAAAGATGAAATCCTGAATGCCATCGCAGAAATGTCCGTGATGGACCTGGTTGACCTGATCAAGGCGATGGAAGACAAGTTTGGTGTGAGCGCTGCCGCACCGGTTGCTGTCGCTGCTGGTCCTGCTGCTGCCGCTGCTGCACCTGTTGAAGAGCAGACTGAGTTCAACGTTATGTTGACCAGCTTTGGTGCCAACAAGGTCAATGTCATCAAGGTTGTTCGTGAATTGACCGGACTTGGCCTGAAAGAAGCCAAGGATCTGGTTGAAGCCGCTCCTAAGGCTGTTAAAGAAGCAGTCAGCAAGGATGATGCTGCAGCAATGAAGAAGAAACTTGAGGAAGCTGGCGCAACAGTGGAAGTCAAGTAATCGGATAGCAATTCCGATGGCGGTGTTCTGTGCAATAGACAGTTCACTGCCCAGGCTGGTGGCTGAAAAGCTGCCGGCCTTTTGTTGTTACGCATGCCCTGAACCATTTATAAATGCTGTTGGGGCAGAAAATGCGATCGTTGCAGGTCACAAAATCGTCATTACTGAACCATAGCCCGGAGCTGAGGACCACAATGGCATACTCCTATACCGAGAAAAAGCGGATCCGCAAACACTTTGGCACATTGCCTGCACTCATGGATGTCCCCTATTTGCTGGCCATTCAGGTTGATTCCTATCGGGCCTTCCTGCAGGAAGGAGTGCCTCCCTCAAGGCGGCAGGATATTGGATTGCAGGCGGCATTCCGTTCGGTTTTTCCAATTGAGAGCAACTCGGGCAACGCAGCTCTGGAGTTTGTTGAGTACAACCTTGGCAAGCCTGGCTTTGATGTTCGCGAATGTATTTCGCGTGGAATGACTTATGCAGCTCCGTTGCGCGTCAAGATTCGGCTGATGATCTATGATCGTGAAACCAATCCGAAGAGCATCAAGGCGATTCGTGAGCAGGAAGTTTACATGGGTGAACTGCCGCTGATGACCGATAACGGAACGTTCATCATCAACGGTAGTGAGCGGGTCATTGTTTCCCAGTTGCACCGTTCGCCAGGTGTCTTTTTTGACCATGATAAAGGTAAGACGCACTCCTCAGGGAAGCTGCTCTATAATGCCCGTATTATCCCTTATCGTGGTTCATGGCTTGATTTTGAATTTGATCCCAAGGATCTGGTCTATGTCCGTATTGACCGCAGGCGCAAGTTGGCAGCAACCATTCTTTTGCGGGCGCTTGGTTACAACGCCGACGATATCATTGGCATGTTCTTTGAAACCACTCGGGTTCATGTCACTCAGGAAGGTTTTAATCTTGACCTGATTGCTGATCGCCTTAAGGGTGAAACGCTATCGTTTGACATTGCCAACAGTGAAAAAGTCATTGTCGAGGCCAACAAGCGTATTACACCCAAACATATTCGCGACATCCAGAAAGCTGGAATCAGCCAGTTGGCCATTCCGAATGATTACCTGAGTGGCAAGGTTGTTGCGCACACATTGCTGCATCCGCAGACCAAAGAAGTATTGGTCGAATGTAATACGGTGCTTAGTGATGAGCAGCTTAACAAGATCCGTGCAGCGGGAATTGAATCCTTTGAAATCATCTTCACGAACGATCTGGATCGTGGCTCCTTTATCTCAGATACATTGCGCAGTGACTCCACTCGGAATGAACTCGAGGCGCTGGTCGAGATTTACCGGATGATGCGCCCAGGTGAGCCACCCACCAAAGAAGCTGCAGAAAACCTGTTCAAGAACCTGTTCTTCTCGGCAGAGCGCTATGATCTGTCCGCAGTTGGTCGCATGAAGTTCAATCGCCGGCTCAATCGCTCCAATGATCAGGGTTCTGGTGTTTTGAACAAGGACGATATTGTTGAGGTTCTGAAGACTCTGATCAATATTCGTAACGGAAAGGGAGAAGTTGACGATATTGACCATTTGGGTAATCGTCGTATTCGCTCCGTTGGGGAAATGACAGAAAACCAGTTCCGTGTCGGTCTTGTGCGTGTTGAGCGAGCCGTTAAGGAGCGTTTGTCCATGGCGGAAGCTGAAAATCTGATGCCGCAGGACCTTGTGAACGCCAAGCCTGTGTCAGCGACCATTAAGGAGTTTTTTGGTAGCTCACAGCTTTCCCAGTTCATGGACCAGAATAATCCTTTGTCGGAAGTGACCCACAAGCGCCGTGTTTCTGCGCTTGGCCCGGGTGGTTTGACCCGTGAACGTGCTGGCTTTGAAGTCCGTGATGTGCATCCAACCCACTATGGTCGTGTCTGCCCGATTGAAACTCCGGAAGGTCCGAACATCGGTCTGATTAACTCTCTGGCAGTCTATGCACGTACTAATGAATATGGCTTTCTTGAAAGTCCCTATAGCCTTGTTCATGATGGCAAGGCTACTGAAGAAATTCATTATCTTTCGGCCATCGAGGAAAGCGAAGCCTATATTGCCCAGGCGGACTCCAAGGTTAATGCTGAAGGTGCTTTTGTAGAAGATCTGGTCACAGTCCGTAATCGTAACGAGTTCACTGTTGTGTCGCCAGACAAGGTGACTCACATGGACATATCACCACGCCAGGTGGTTTCGGTTGCCGCCTCGTTGATTCCCTTCCTTGAGCATGATGATGCCAACCGCGCCCTGATGGGTTCAAACATGCAACGTCAGGCAGTACCAACTCTGCGCTCTCAGAAGCCATTGGTTGGTACGGGTATGGAACGATATGTTGCACGTGATTCCGGGGTGTGCGTTGTTGCGCGCCGTGGCGGTACGATCGATACGGTTGATGCCGCTCGTATCGTGGTACGTGTCTCTGATCGTGAAGTTGAAACGGGTGAAGCCGGTGTTGATATCTACAATCTGACCAAGTACACCCGCAGCAACCAGAATACCTGTATTAACCAAAGACCGATTGTACAGATTGGCGACGTGGTTGAACGTGGCGATATTCTTGCCGATGGTCCGTCGGTAGACATGGGTGAGCTTGCGCTTGGACAGAACATGCGCGTCGCGTTTATGCCTTGGAACGGCTACAACTTCGAAGATTCAATTCTGCTTTCGGAGCGTGTTGTTCAGGAAGACCGTTTCACCTCGATTCATATTCAGGAACTGCAGTGTATCGCCCGCGATACCAAGCTTGGTTCGGAAGAGATTACCGCTGATATTCCCAATGTCGGTGAAGCGGCCTTATCCAAACTTGATGAAGCCGGTATTGTCTACATTGGTGCGGAAGTTAATGCAGGAGATATTCTGGTGGGCAAAGTGACACCTAAGGGTGAAACCCAGCTCAGCCCTGAAGAAAAACTGCTGCGCGCCATCTTTGGTGAAAAGGCATCCGATGTTAAAGACTCGTCTCTGCGTGTACCAAGTGGCACCAAGGGTACAGTGATTGATGTGCAGGTGTTTACCCGCGATGGTCTGGAAAAGGACAGTCGTGCGCTTTCGATTGAAAAGGAACATCTTGATGCCTATCGGAAGGATCTGAAGGAAGAGTACCGGATTTTTGAAGAAGCAGCCTGTTCGCGTCTTCGTCCGGTTCTGGTCAATCAGAAAGTTCATGGTGGTGCGGGTCAGAAGAAGGGAGCTGCCGTAACTGATGAACTGCTCGATAGCTTGAAATTCTCCGAGTGGTTTGACTTGCGACCCATGGATGAAGCGGTTGCCGAACAGTTGGAAAAGACGCGCGACTATCTGAAAGATCGGGAAGAAAAGATCGAAGCCCGTTTCGTGGAACAAAAACGCAAGATCAGTGCTGGCGATGAACTGCAGCATGGCGTCCTGAAAGTGGTCAAGGTCTATCTTGCCGTCAAGCGTCGTATTCAGCCGGGCGACAAGATGGCGGGTCGTCACGGGAACAAGGGTGTCGTGTCGGTCATCATGCCGGTTGAAGATATGCCCTACGATGAGCATGGCGAGCCGGTTGATGTTGTACTTAATCCATTGGGTGTGCCTTCGCGTATGAACGTTGGCCAGATTTTGGAAACGCACTTGGGCTGGGCTGCACGTGGCCTAGGTCAGCGTATCCAGGAAATGCTGGAAAGTCAGCGCAAAGTAGAAGATCTGCGTGAATTCCTTGATCAGATTTATAACGGGGTCAAGGGCCAGGACGAAAAGATCGAAACACTGTCAGATGAAGAAGTTGTGGCATTATCCAAAAATCTCAGGGATGGTGTGCCCATGGCGACCCCTGTTTTTGATGGTGCTCATGAAACACAGATTAAGGAATTGCTGAAGATTGCTGGATTGCCGGAGAGTGGACAGCAATGGCTTTATGATGGGCGCACAGGTGAGCGTTTTGATCGCCCGGTCACGGTTGGCTATATGTACATGCTGAAGCTGAATCATCTGGTTGATGACAAAATGCATGCACGTTCCACAGGCTCCTATTCTCTGGTTACGCAGCAGCCTTTGGGTGGCAAGGCGCAGTTTGGTGGTCAGCGCTTCGGGGAAATGGAAGTCTGGGCACTTGAGGCTTATGGGGCAGCTTATACCCTGCAGGAAATGCTGACGGTCAAGTCAGATGACGTCAACGGACGTACACGCATCTACAAGAATATTGTCGATGGCGATCATCGGATGGAGCCAGGAATGCCCGAGTCGTTTAATGTGCTGATCAAGGAAATACGCAGTCTTGCGATCGACATTGAATTGGATGCGGATTGATCATTGGGGAAACAGGGGGCTTTAGGCCCCTTGTATAAATAACTCCAGATGGAGGATTGTTTGTGAAAGAATTGCAACATCTCTTGAAGCATCGTGGCCAGAGCGAAGAATTTGACCGAATCAAGATTGGACTCGCCTCTCCGGAAAAGATTCGCAGTTGGTCCTATGGTGAAGTCAAAAAGCCCGAAACGATCAATTACCGAACCTTTAAGCCTGAGCGTGATGGTCTGTTTTGCGCCAAAATTTTTGGCCCCGTCAAGGACTATGAATGCTTGTGCGGCAAATACAAGCGTTTAAAACATCGTGGCGTGATCTGCGAAAAATGTGGTGTTGAGGTTACCCTGGCCACAGAACGTCGTGAACGTATGGGGCACATTGAACTGGCCTCACCAGTGGCGCATATCTGGTTTCTCAAGTCACTTCCGTCCCGTATTGGCCTGATGCTCGATATGACGCTGCGTGATATCGAGCGTGTGCTTTATTTCGAAAGTTTTGTTGTGATTGACCAGGGAATGACAACGCTCGAACCCGGTCAGTTGCTCAACGATGAAGAATACTACATGGCTCTTGAAGAGTTTGGTGATGATTTTGACGCCCGCATGGGTGCAGAAGCCATTCACAAGCTCTTGCAGGAAATTGATCTCGATTCTGAGATCTCCAGACTTCGTGAAGAAATCCCGAACACGACATCAGAGACCAAGTTAAAAAAACTGGCCAAGCGCCTCAAGCTGATGGAAGCCTTCAAGGAGTCCGACAACAAGCCTGAGTGGATGATCATGACAGTGCTGCCCGTGCTGCCGCCTGATCTGCGACCGCTGGTTCCACTCGATGGCGGTCGTTTTGCTACATCGGATCTTAATGATCTTTATCGTCGCGTCATTAACCGTAATAACCGTCTGAAGCGTCTGCTGGAACTTTCTGCGCCTGATATTATCGTGCGTAATGAAAAGCGCATGCTGCAGGAAGCGGTCGATGCGCTTCTTGATAATGGTCGTCGTGGCCGAGCCATAACGGGTACCAATAAGCGTCCGCTCAAGTCTCTGGCGGACATGATCAAGGGAAAACAGGGGCGATTCCGCCAGAACCTCTTGGGCAAGCGTGTTGATTACTCAGGTCGTTCGGTTATTGTGGTGGGTCCGACCTTGCGGCTGCACCAGTGTGGTCTGCCGAAGAAAATGGCCCTCGAATTGTTCAAGCCTTTCATTTTCGGCAAGCTGGAAGCCAAGGGTCTTGCAACGACCATCAAGGCAGCCAAGAAAATGGTTGAGCGCGAAGAACCGGTCGTATGGGATATCCTCGCGGAGGTCATTCGCGAACATCCCGTGATGCTGAACCGCGCGCCGACACTGCATCGTCTCGGTTTGCAAGCGTTCGAGCCCGTGCTGATTGAAGGCAAGGCCATCCAGTTGCATCCTCTGGTCTGTACGGCCTTTAATGCTGACTTTGACGGGGATCAAATGGCGGTACACGTACCGCTGACCATTGAGGCCCAGCTCGAAGCACGTGCCCTGATGATGTCGACCAACAACATTCTGTCGCCAGCCAATGGAGAACCGATCATTGGACCGACCCAGGATGTTGTGTTGGGCTTGTACTACATCACCCGTGACCGGATTAATGTGCGTGGTGAAGGGATGGTCTTTGCAGACATCGCTGAAGTTCTGCGTGCGTTAGCAGCACGTCAGATTGACGTGCATGCGCGCGTCAAGGTCCGGCTTCGTGAAGTTACGCGCGATGAAGATGGAACGCAAATCGACCGGATGTTTCTGGCGGATACCACGCCGGGTCGCTGCCTGCTCTGGGATATCGTGCCCGAAGGCATGCCGTTTGATATCGTCAATCAGCCGATGACCAAAAAGGCACTTTCGCGTTTGCTGAACAGTTGCTATCGCATACTTGGTCTGAAAGATACGGTCATCTTTGCGGATCAGCTGATGTATCTGGGCTTTGCCCAAGCGACGTACTCAGGTGTGTCCGTTGGCATGGAAGATATGCTGATTCCTGAGCAGAAGCAGAGCATTATCGAGGCTGCTGATGAAGAGGTGCGCACGATCGAGATGCAGTTCATGAGTGGTCAGGTCACCGCAGGCGAACGCTATAACAAGGTCGTCGATATCTGGCAGCGCACCAATAACCAGGTTGCCAAGGTGATGATGGATAACCTTGCTCATGAGCAAGTGATCAATCGCCAGGGTGAGCTTGAATCACAGCAGTCCTTCAACTCAATCTACATCATGTCGGACTCGGGTGCCCGAGGCAGTGCGAGCCAGATTCGTCAGCTTGCTGGTATGCGTGGCCTGATGGCCAAGCCGGATGGTTCGATTATCGAAACGCCCATCAAAGCTAATTTCCGTGAAGGTCTGACGGTGCTGCAGTACTTTATTTCGACCCACGGTGCCCGTAAAGGTCTGGCTGATACGGCCCTGAAGACGGCGAACTCAGGTTATCTGACCCGTCGTTTGGTCGATGTTGCCCAGGACCTGGTCATCATTGAGCGTGATTGCGGCACAAGTCGCGGGCTGGCGATGACTCCGCTGATCGACGGTGGTGAAATTACTGAGCCGCTGCGCGACCGTGTGCTGGGCCGCGTTCTGGCTTCGGATGTTTATGTGCCTGGCACTGAGGAAATTCTGGCAGACCGTGGAACCCTGCTGGATGAAAAATGGGTTGACCGGCTGGAACTGAGTGGTATTGACGAGGTAGAGGTTCGCTCGGTAACGACCTGCGAGACGCGTTTTGGTGTCTGTTCTATGTGCTATGGGCGTGATCTGGCGCGTGGCCACATTGTTAACGTCGGCGAAGCCATTGGTGTGATGGCTGCACAGTCGATTGGTGAGCCCGGAACCCAGCTGACCATGCGTACGTTCCACGTTGGCGGTGCTGCAAGCCGACAACTGGCAGAAAACAATATTCAGGTACGTAAGGAAGGTGTTGTTCGCTTCCATAATATCAAGACCGTACAGCACGCCAGCGGTTTTCTGGTTACGGTCAGCCGATCCGGTGAACTGGGAATTGTTGATGACCGGGGGCGTGAACGTGAACGCTATCGGTTGCCTTATGGCTGTTCGATTCTGGTCGGTGACGGAGTCAACGTCAAGGGAGGCCAGACGATCGCAACTTGGGATCCGCATACCCATCCCATTGTCTCTGAAATCGCAGGCTTTGCGAAGTTTATCGACATGGAAGAAGGTATTACCGTTCAGCACAAGAGTGATGAGGTCACCGGGCTGAGCAGTATTGAAATCCTCGATCCCAAAGATCGTCCTGCTGCAGGTAAGGATCAGCGACCAGCGGTACGATTGGTTGATAATCAGGGGCGTCCACTGCATATCGAAGGCAGTGACCAGCCCATCCAGTATTTTCTGCCAGCGGGTTCAATCAGTGCCTTGCGCGATGGAGATGCGGTTGGTGTGGGTGATATTATTGCCCGTATTCCGCAGAGTGCGTCCAAGACTCGTGACATTACCGGAGGTCTGCCGCGCGTTGCTGATCTGTTCGAGGCGCGTAAGCCCAAGGAATCTGCCATTCTTGCCGAAGTGTCTGGCCTGATCAGCTTTGGTCGTGAAACTAAGGGCAAACATCGCCTGATCATCACTCCTGAAGATGGTTCAACGCCGCATGAAGAAATGATTCCCAAATGGCGCCAGATCAATGTGTTTGAAGGTGAACGCGTTGCCAAGGGTGAGACGATCTCGGATGGGGCCCAAAATCCGCATGATATTCTGCGCCTGAAAGGTGAGACGGAACTTGCCCGCTATATTGTTCGGGAAGTGCAGGATGTCTACCGTATGCAGGGCGTTAAGATCAACGATAAGCATATTGAAGTGATTATCCGCCAGATGTTGCGCAAGGTTGAAATTGTTGAATCTGCGGATTCAACGTTTATCAAAGGCGAACAGGTTGAGTATGCCCGTGTTCTTGAGGAGAATCAGAAGCTCCTTGAGCAAGGCAAATTCGCTGCCCGCTTTGACCGTGTGCTCATGGGTATTACCAAGGCATCGCTGGCTACCGAGTCCTTTATTTCGGCAGCTTCGTTCCAGGAAACCACACGAGTGCTGACGGAAGCTGCTGTCAGTGGCAAGGAAGATGACTTGCGTGGTTTGAAGGAAAATGTGGTCGTGGGTCGTCTGATTCCTGCGGGTACAGGTTATGCCTACCACATGGAGCGACGTCGTCAGCGGATGGTGCTGCCTGCAGTTGAGGCTGCAAAGCCAACAACGGAAGAACTGGAAATGGCACTGAGTGCGGCCCTCAACGACAGCGAAAGTTGAGGTGATTGACGGGAAGTTAAGTCCCCTATAGAATATGCAACCTTTTATCAGGATGGGAATGCTCATCCTGATGTTTTTTCAAACGGGAGAAATGCCAAATGGCAACAATTAATCAGTTGGTGCGTCGAGGCCGTACCGATGTGGTTTCCAAGAGCGACGTTCCTGCGCTCAAGGGAAGTCCACAGCGGCGTGGCGTTTGTACGCGTGTTTATACGACCACTCCAAAAAAGCCAAACTCGGCCATGCGCAAGGTATGTAAGGTGCGCTTGACCAGTGGCTTTGAAGTGATCTCGTACATCGGTGGTGAAGGGCACAACCTGCAGGAGCATAGTGTGGTCCTGATTCGTGGCGGTCGTGTTAAGGATCTCCCCGGAGTGCGCTACCATACAGTTCGTGGTTCACTGGACTGTGCTGGAGTTAAAGATCGCAAACAGAGCCGCTCCAAGTACGGTTCAAAGCGTCCCAAGTCCTGATCAACGGGGGCGAGTAAGGCCAGACGCATCCATAAGGGTGTGTGTTCTGGATCAACCTGAAGTAAATTGAGAGAACGAAAATGCCAAGAAGACGTGTTGTAGCTGCTCGTGAAATTTTGCCGGATCCGAAGTACGGAAGCCAGATTGTTGCCAAGTTCATGAATCAAGTCATGGAACGTGGCAAGAAGTCGGTTGCCGAAAAGATTGTTTATGGTGCCCTTGTGCGTATTGAAGAGCGCCATAAAGGGGATGCGGTGCATTTCTTCGAGGAAACACTGGAAAAATTGCGTCCAGTTGTTGAAGTCAAGGCACGGCGTGTTGGTGGTGCAACCTATCAGGTTCCGGTGGAAGTACGTCCCTCCCGTCGTACAGCTCTGGCGATGCGCTGGCTGGTTGATGCTGCCAAGAAACGTAGCGAAAAAACAATGGCTTTGCGTCTGGCAGGTGAACTGATGGATGCGGCTGAAGGTAAAGGTGCAGCTGTGAAGAAGCGCGAAGACGTGCACCGTATGGCTGAAGCCAACAAGGCTTTTGCTCACTACCGCTTCTAACTAAACGTCGTCTATTGAACGAGGATTGAGCTGTGGCTAGAAACACTCCACTGGATCGGTATCGCAACATCGGCATCAGTGCACATATTGATGCGGGGAAGACCACCACCACTGAACGTATTCTGTACTACACAGGGGTGAATCACAAAATCGGTGAAGTGCATGACGGCGCAGCCACCATGGACTGGATGGAGCAGGAACAGGAACGCGGCATTACCATTACTTCGGCGGCCACGACCTGTTTCTGGCATGGTATGGGTCACCAGTTTGAAGAGCACCGCATCAACATCATTGATACGCCGGGTCACGTCGACTTTACTATTGAAGTCGAACGCTCCATGCGTGTGCTTGATGGCGCCTGCATGCTTTACTGTGCGGTTGGTGGTGTGCAGCCCCAGTCCGAAACAGTCTGGAGACAGGCCAACAAGTACCGTGTTCCACGTATTGCCTTCATCAACAAGATGGATCGTACGGGTGCCAACTTCTTCCGTGCTGTTGAGCAGATGAAGACCCGTTTGGGTGCCAACCCGGTGCCTATGGTCATTCCGATTGGTGCTGAAGAACACTTTGAAGGTGTTGTTGATCTTGTGCAGATGAAAGCCATTTTCTGGGATGATTCCAGCCAAGGCATGAAGTTTGAACTGCGCGATATCCCTGACAATCTTCAGGAGCTTGCTGAAGAATGGCGAGCCAAACTGGTTGAGTGCGCTGCTGAAAGCTCTGAAGAGCTGATGAATGAGTATCTTGAAGGCGGTGAACTGACGGAAGAGCAGATCCACAAGGCAATTCGTCATCGTACGATTGCCGGTGAAATTCATCCGGTTCTTTGTGGCTCTGCCTTCAAGAACAAGGGTGTCCAGAAGATGCTGGATGCGGTCATCATGTATCTGCCTGCGCCGGATGATATTCCTGCCGTGAAGGGTGTTGCTGATGACAAAGCCGAAACGGAAGTTCATCGTCATGCCAATGATGAAGAACCCTTCTCAGCGCTGGCCTTCAAGATCATGAATGACAAGTTTGTAGGTTCGCTGACTTTTATCCGCGTCTATTCCGGTGTGCTTAAATCAGGCGACTCGGTGTATAACCCGGTGAAGATGAAGAGGGAGCGTGTTGGACGTATTCTTCAGATGCATGCCAACCAGCGTGAAGAACTGAGCGAAGTACGTGCCGGTGATATTGCTGCCTGTGTCGGACTTAAGGATGTGACCACAGGTGACACACTGAGCGATGAAAGCAAGGTTATTACCCTTGAACGCATGGAATTTCCGGAGCCCGTTATCTCGGTTGCGGTTGAGCCAAAGACCAAGGCTGACCAGGAAAAGATGTCCACGGCATTGGGCCGTCTGGCCAAGGAAGATCCTTCCTTCCGGGTCAAGTCGGACGAAGAATCAGGTCAGACGATTATTTCCGGTATGGGTGAACTGCATCTGGAAATTATTGTTGATCGGATGAGGCGTGAGTTCGGTGTCGAGGCTAATATCGGTAAGCCACAAGTTGCCTACCGTGAAACCATCCGCAAGAAGGTTGAGGTCGAAGGCAAGTTTGTGCGTCAGTCCGGCGGCCGTGGTCAATACGGTCATGTCTGGGTTCGACTCGAGCCGATTTATGGGAACGAGGAAGGCAAGGACTACGAATTTGCGGTAGAAGTGGTTGGTGGTGTTGTTCCTAAAGAATACTTCTCGGCGGTTGATAAGGGTATTCATGAACAAATGGGTAATGGCGTGTTGGCCGGATATCCGATTGTCGGGATCAAGGCGATCCTCTACGATGGTTCGTACCATGATGTTGACTCCTCGGAAATGGCGTTCAAGATCGCAGGTTCGATGGCATTCAAGAAGGGCTTTATGCAGGCTGATCCAGTTTTGCTTGAACCCATTATGAAAGTTGAGGTGGAAACGCCGGAAGACTATATGGGCGATATCATGGGTGACCTGAATCGTCGGCGTGGTATGGTTCAGGGCATGGATGATCTGCCAGGTGGTACCAAGGCTATCAAGGCTGAAGTGCCCTTGTCTGAAATGTTTGGTTATGCGACGGATGTTCGCTCCATGTCTCAAGGGCGTGCCACCTTTACCATGGAGTTTGCAAAGTACTCGGAAACTCCGCGTAATATTGCTGATGCCATCATATCCAAGTATTCTGCACAGCGTCGTGGTGAAGAAGAATAAGGTGACTGTGGGACCTGAATACCGCTGAGTGCTTCAGGTTCCGCCCTAATTAAGACTGACGAGAGAGGTACATATTGTGGCAAAGGCAAAATTTGAGCGTACCAAACCGCACGTAAACGTAGGTACGATTGGACACGTTGACCATGGCAAGACGACGCTGACGGCGGCGATCACGACGGTGTGTGCCCGCATGTTTGGTGGAGA
>JAJZHM010000061.1 GCA_021804485.1 Pseudomonadota bacterium
ATCATCAACGGCACGGTGTATCGCCTAAACGAATACTGCTCTATCCACTGTGTCCCGATGTTCGCCAACGTTTATGTGAAAAGTCATAATGAGAATTGCTGACAAACACCTGCCAATGTAAGCCCTCCGAGCCAATATGACATGAGACACCAACCTCTCTGAAATTAATGTAGAAGGACTAGTAATCTCATGACGACCAAGACGAATGATCCAGTAGCAGTTGAGCAAGCTTTTGTGCCAGATGAAGCGTTGGAAGGAGCCCGTAGGGCAACTGGAAACGCTTCATCTGGCAAGCACCCCAATCAGCAGGTAGAGCACGGCACTGTACTCCGGTGCGTGAAACCCAGAGAACAGCCTCTAAAAACGTCTACATGCATCGGACGTAGACTGGTAAATTCTTGGAATGGTTTGCCAAGAGTGGGCATCAATGATGATGACCACTCTCCATCGGCCAGTCGGATATAATCTCGCTCAGGATATGTCAACACAGCCTAGAGACATCCCGGTCTTGAGAAGCCGTTCCAGTTCCACTTTACCCGTGAACCGCACCATTGGTAGCAAAAATCTGTCAATGGTCATAAGTGGGTGCTATAATGTTGAAGCTTATGTAGTTGTTCAACTAGCTAACAACCGACAATGCGAATGGATTGATATGGTCAATATTCTGTTTTCCATGACGGTGTCAAACATGACCGTTTTTGTTGATCGTCTCAAAACCTTGCGTGAAACCCGTAAGCTCACTCTGGCTCGGCTGGCTGGTCTTATAGGTATGAATTCCCGTACCCATAACCGCTGGGCGCGCAGCAGCTTTGTGACACAACTGGACACCCTTATAAAGATCGCCGATGTACTCAACGCCACTCTTGATGAGTTGACCGGGTGTTGCCAGGCCATTCAGCCACCCATGGTACAAAACCCTAAGAGTAGGGTTTTGTTGCAGGAAATGGATAACTTGGCCGACGAGAACCAGCAAGCACTCCTCATTTTGATGGACAGCTTGGTCAAGCGATCCAGGATCAACCGCATACTGGTAGCCTGAGTCGCCCCCAGGAGAAATCATGAACTACCACGATATAATTACACTAGAACCCGGCAAACGCGGTGGCAAACCATGCATCCGTGGCTTACGCATGACTGTCTATGACGTGCTGGACTGCTTGGCCGCAGGGATGACCCCCGAGCAGATCGTGGAGGATTTCGATTACCTCACGCTAGATGACATCCGCGCCTGTCTGGCTTATGCCGCTGACCGTGAGCGCCACCAGTTGGTAATCAATGCGTGAAGCTGCTGTTTGACGAAAACCTATCACCTAGGCTGATCGCCTCCTTGGCCGATGTATTTTCTGCTTCTGCCCATGTGGATAGGATCGGACTCGGCGGAGCCTCAGACACCGATGTTTGGGAATATGCCCGCCAGCAGGGCTACACTCTGGTTAGCAAGGATTCGGATTTTCATGAAAAGAGCCTGTTGCACGGCTACCCGCCCAAGGTGGTCTGGATCAAGTGCGGCAACTGCACCAACAAACAGATTGAATTGATTTTGCGCAATAAGGCTGCGCACATTAAGTCACTGCTCAATGACCCGGATGTCGCCTACCTGATTTTGATCTAGTCATGCCCCCGGAAAAAACTGTCCGGAACAAGCCTTGCTGAATAACGAAGCACTAGGCTACACCAACAGAAATAATCAGCCAATCTTCATACGCAACAGGAAGTACTGGACTGGGTAAAGTGGCCTATAGGTGGTCTGGTTTTTTGTCTAGATAACAAAAATTTATCACTTATAGGCTTCTTTTTGTATTAAAATCATTGCGTTATATGAAATTTATTCTTGAAAATGAACTCCGAAACTTGAGTTAAAACAGAGTGTTCTTCAAATACCTAAACCTTGTCAGCATTGTCAGCCAAGTCATCTATAATGACTAAGCTCAAGGTGATGAGCTGAGATTAACTGATCTGAGGATAGTATCATGATAAAGCAGGCTGCTGTTGTTTTGATGGCCGGTATGGCCATGACCGCTTTTGCCGACAATGATGTTGGTTGCGGTGCGGGAACCATTTTATGGGCAGGTCAGGAAGGAATTGTTCCAAAAGTACTTGCTGCAACAACGAACGGTTCTTTCGGCAATCAGACTTTTGGTATTACGACCGGAACACTGGGCTGCTCCCCAAACGGCCGAATCAGTTCCCGGGTACGTCTTACTGAGTTCACCGGTGCCAATATGGACCAACTGGCCTATGACATGTCCGTGGGTCAGGGTGAATCCCTGAACACGCTGGCGGACATGATGCAAATTCCAACCAGTCTGAAGCCTCGATTCTTTGCCTTGACACAGGCACATTTTGAGCAGTTGTTCCCCTCGACCCAGCAAAATGCCGGCGCCGTGGTTGATCGTCTTGAGTCCATTCTGAAGTCAGATTCCAACCTGTCCGCTTTTGCAAGCTGATGCCTGCAAACCGTTCTGTTCATAACCAAACAGGACGGTTGACCGCTCTATTTTCTTGACACGCCGATCGGATGATTATTCGTTTTGTATTGCTGCTGTGCATGCTCTTGGCCACCGACTGTGCCTGTGCCTCGGAACGTGCTGCCCGTATTTTTGCTGAACAACATCAACTGGCCAAGCAACCCATATGGCTTGATCTCCTGCATGCCGATGCTCATGGGCACTCTCAAGCACTGGGTCAAGGCTTTTTTCTGGCAGCGGATGGGCGCACCCATCCTGATCATGAAATGGATGCCGATCTTTCAGACTTTTACCAACACCCCAAGTTGCAGTGCCGTTTCCCTGCCCGCCTTGCCTGGCTGAAAGATCAGGAAGGGTCGTCGCTGGCTGATTTGCCTTCTACGAAGTGTTCTCAGTATGAACAGTGGAAAGCTGTGCTGGATGTTCACGCCATAACGCTGGTGTTTGCCAGCGACTACATCAATAACCCATCATCGATGTTCGGTCATACCTTTTTGCGGCTGGATCCTACCGATCCGGTTCATGACCCCCTATTGAGTTACGCGGTCAGCTATGCGGCCGCAACCCGCGAAGGCAATGGACTTGTCTTCGCGGTCAAGGGTCTGACCGGTGGCTATCCTGGCGAGTACAACCTGATGCCTTATTACCGAAAGGTTAATGAGTACAGCAACATGGAGCAGCGTGATCTTTGGGAATATACGCTCAACTTCACGCCTGCAGAAATCAACCGGCTAATCAATCACCTTTGGGAACTTCAGGATGTCACGTTTCCCTACTATTTTTTCTCGGACAACTGTGCCTGGGAACTGATGAAATTGCTCGATATTGCCCGACCTGGCTTGCACGCCAGTCAGTCGTTCCGGGTTTACACCATACCAGCTGATACGGTACGGTGGATTTCGGCGCATGGCCTTATTCACCGGGTACAATTTCGACCCTCCATCCAGACCGAACTGCTGGATGATCTGGATTCTATGCAGCCGAACGTTCAGCAGCGCATCAAGTCTCTGCTTCAGAATCCGGGAGCGCCTGACCCAAGCCACTTGAACAAGACTGATGAGGAGACTGCACTGCAGGACAGCTATCGTCTCCTCCTTATCAAGAAACCAGGTGGCACAGCATGGCACCAGCAGGCCCTTGAACTGCTCAAACAGCGCGCCCTGCTCGGCCCTGCCCTAGAACAAAACACGGTGAGCATCGGTGAACCTGATACCGATCCTGCCAAAGGCCATGGTAGTGCTGATCTGATGCTTGGTGCCGGCTCATGGAATGGACAACCCGATCTGCTTTTTGGTCTTCGCCCTGCCTACCAAGGGCCAGATGATGATGATCATGGTTACCGTCCAGGTGGCATGATTCAGTTTCTATCCGGGCAATTTGCGCTGGAAACCCAGTCGCACCGCTGGCACATCGAAGATGCCAGCTTTATCCACATCAATTCCTATGCCCCGTGGGCAACGTTCCTGCATCCGGTTTCCTGGTCGCTGCAAGCCCATCTGTTCGATCAACCCGACAACCAGCGCTGGGCAAGTATCCATGGGGGTGCGGGCGCCACCTGGTCGGGATGGCATGACGCACTTTTAAGCCATGCACTTCTGGAAACAGGATTGTGGTGGAATAACCAGCAACATCGCATCGAACCCGGCATCTCAATCCCCCTAGGTGCTGACGCTGAATGGGGGCAATGGCACGCCAGCACCGAACTGCGCCCGGTCTGTGCCACGAAATTCAACTGTTGGCTTGAAGGACACGCTGCATTGAATCACCAGTACGCCCAGAACCGTGCCATTCGATTAACTTTGGGATCCTTGCACTGGGGAACGACCACATCATGGCAAGCCTCCCTGACAGCCATTGAATACTACTGAATGGGCTAACGGAGCATGATCTATTCTGAAGGTTTAAGATCAATGCCCTCAAGTTTATTGACCATACCATTTTCAGAACACGTTACAGTTGCCGCCAATTTATTCTTGATTACAACATTGACCCCCGCCTCCACAGCGTGTTTATCTGAATAATGGTCGAGGCTCCAAAAAACACTGTACGTAGTATTCCCGTTTGGAATATCTACCGAGTATGACTCGTCCCTTCCGATACCAGCCCATTGACTTGTCGAGGCAGCATCGCGTGGGACTTTAACTACGATATCTGGATTTGATTGTGGTTTGCCAAACGAGTACTTGAGTGTTGCTCCTGCATCACAAAGTTCAATTCTTTTTCCTCTTTTGGTCATGCAGGAAAACACTGTTTTACTTCCGTCAGCGCATGTGGCATCGGCTTGTACTGCAACCGGCGCGGCTGCAGCAACCGCCACAGCTTGCTGTGGCATTTTTAGATTATTGGTCTCAGCTATGCTGTTGGGAATAAACCAACAGGAAAACGCCATCAAAGATAGCACCGAAAAAACAATCTTGTCCTTGTGCGCTTTTGCAAAAATCCCTTTTTCAGGGCGATGAAAGGATCGAGCCAGCTTGCCAGGCTGTTTACTGGTCACCTCCCTCATGAAACTTAACATGGGCCTAATCATTGTATATCCACACTCAATACCATCCCCATAATTGCCACTCCTGCCGGAATGAATCCATGATCAATCATACCATCTGTCCTGAGATTAGCACTTAGTCAAGACAGATTGACATCAAGTTAAAGAGGGTCTCTTGCCGCAGCCGATCGGCACTGCCCCAAATTTCCTCTGATGCCCCCCAAACAAGGCCATCAGAGGAGACACATTCCGGTCCATGAATCACGGGACACCGCACTGCTTCATTACTGAATATTAGGAACACCACATGGGACCGTACAGCCGACACGGTTGGTTTATTACGCGTCTCGAAATTATTGAATTTTCATTTTTACAAATTAATTCAATAGGATGATGTGATGCACCCGGTAACATACAAGGCGGTCCTAGGAAAGAGCAGCGTCAAATCGCAAATTTACCTTTGCAGTTCTAGAGGTATAGCCCATGATTAAGAGTTGCTCAAAATATGCCGTCAACTGCATGCTGGCATTCCTGCCCTACCCTAGAAATGAGTAGGATCTACGGTAAAGGCAGGATTTTTCGCTCATACTGATAAAATATTCATATTTTATGAATACCGGACAGTTTGTTGAATTTCTGCATGATTCTGATCAGATACGCTGCAAATGAGTTCAAATTTATAGAGGGTTGCCCTTCACATTTCACTCATCTGTGGGCATAATTTGTAACTGTTGTAAACAGAACTTTAACATTCAACATGCGAAGTGATTCAGGTCAAACCAAAATCATTTTTCACGATTTAGAATACCAGTGGGTTTGGTGGAATCTGATGCAGGAATTGTTGATGTTCGGACAAATTACCGTTTTCAACAACTCTTGATTAATGACCCGAAGTGTTCCTCAGCTTATTTAAAGGAAATTGTTATGTCACATAGTCCTAGCTCAGTCGTGAGTCCTGACTACGACCTCTCTGTGGTCAGGATGTTTTCGATTATGGCCTTGGTCTGGGGGATCGTGGCCATGGCTGCTGGTGTCTACGCCGCGGCCGAACTTTCATGGCCCAGCCTCAACTTTGGATTGCCGTGGATCTCTTTCGGGCGTTTGCGTCCTTTACACACCAATGCAGCAATCTTTGCCTTTGGTGGCTGTGCGCTGATGGGAACATCGCTGTACGTCGTACAGAGGACCTGTCAAACACGTCTTTTTGCACCCAACCTTGCCAAATTTGTTTTCTGGGGTTGGCAGGCCATCATCGTGGCTGCAGCCATCACCTTGCCTCTTGGGATTACCCGAAGTAAGGAATACGCTGAACTCGAATGGCCGATCACCATTGCCATTGCCATTGTCTGGGTCTGCTACGCAGTGGTCTTTTTCGGCACCATCGTGCGTCGGACGACATCACACATTTACGTGGCCAACTGGTTCTATGGTGGATTCATCATAACGGTTGCCTTGCTGCATATTGTCAACGGTCTGAGTGTTCCTGTTACCCTCTGGAAATCCTATTCCGTTTTCTCGGGTGCTCGTGATGCCATGGTGCAATGGTGGTATGGACATAATGCCGTCGGATTCTTCCTGACTGCCGGTTTTCTGGGCATGATGTACTATTTTGTTCCTGTTCAGGCAGGTCGTCCCGTCTATTCGTACCGTCTCTCCATCGTTCATTTTTGGGCACTGATTGCTGTATATATGTGGGCAGGCCCACATCACCTGATGTACACGGCCCTTCCCGACTGGACCCAATCTCTGGGTATGGTATTTTCGCTCATTCTGCTGGCTCCTTCTTGGGGTGGCATGATCAATGGCGTCATGACCTTATCCGGTGCCTGGGACAAACTGCGTACCGACCCGATCCTGCGTTTTCTGATTGTTGCCCTTTCCTTCTATGGCATGTCCACCTTTGAAGGCCCCATGATGGCCATTAAATCGGTCAATGCGCTTGCCCACTACACCAACTGGGTCATCGGACACGTGCATTCCGGCACGCTGGGCTGGGTATCGATGATTTCGATTGGCTCTCTTTATGTACTCATTCCCCGCGTCTTTGATCGTGAGTGCATGTACTCGACCCGTCTCATCAATGTGCATTTCTGGCTTTCTACCCTTGGCGTCGTCATGTACATCGCCAACATGTGGATCGCCGGCCTGATGCAGGGGCTGATGTGGCGCGCACACAACGATGATGGTTCCTTGACCTACAGCTTTGTTGAGGTCGTAAAGGCACTGCATCCATTCTACATCGGTCGTTTCCTTGGAGGTGTGGTGTTCCTCTCAGGTATGCTAATCATGGCCTATAACGTCGTCAGGACACTGCAGAATGTTGAACCTGCAGACCGGCCCGTGACCGATTAATCAGGGGGAAAATGAACATGGCTTTTACACACGATACCATTGAACGCAAAGTCCCGTTGCTGATGATGCTCATGGCTTTAGCTGTAAGTTTTGGCGGGCTGGTTGAGATTGTCCCTTTACTGTTTGAAAAGGATGTGACTCAGCCGATTGAAGGACTCACTCCGTTGACAGCACTGCAACTGGAAGGACGTGACATATACCTTCGTGAAGGCTGCTACCTGTGTCACAGCCAGATGATTCGGTCCTTACGGGCTGAAACGGAACGTTATGGACACTATTCGGTGGCCGGAGAATCCGTATATGACCATCCGTTCCTTTGGGGTTCGGAACGAACCGGTCCTGATCTGGCGCGCGTTGGCGGCAAGTATTCTGATGACTGGCACAAGGCCCATTTGCACAATCCTCGTGATGTGGTACCCGAGTCGATCATGCCTGCCTATCCTTGGCTGGAAAAAAACGTGCTCACTGGGGACGATACTGCGAAGAAGATGATTGCGTTGCGTAAAGTAGGGGTCCCCTTTACAGACGAGGACATTAAGACCGCTCAAGAGGATGTGAAAGGACACACGGAACAGGAAGCATTGATTACCTACCTGCAGCAGTTGGGTACGCATCTGCCGAGCGCGAGGTAATCATCATGGATCTGGTTCTTGTCAAAGAAGTTGGTCTGTTGCTTGCCATGGGAGCCTTTTTGCTGGTGATCGGGTGGGCCTATTCACCACGCAACAAGCAGCGTTTCGAAGAAGACGGTATGTTGCCCTTCATTGATGAAAAGCAAAAGCAGAGGAAATCATCATGAGCAGTTTCTGGAGCGGATGGATTATTGTCATCTCGTTGTTCAACATCCTGGGGTGTGCAGGTCTGCTTTATTGGACTCGAAAAATGCCCGTTGCTCATGTTGATGCGGACAACACTACCGGGCATGAGTATGACGGGATCAAGGAATACAACAACCCGCTTCCGCGCTGGTGGATGTGGATGTTTGTTGGAACCATCATTTTTGCTTTGGTCTATTTGGCCCTCTTTCCTGGATTGGGAAGTTTTCCGGGAGTGCTTGGATGGACTTCACACAAAGAGCATGATGAAGGTATTGCTGAATGGAAGGCAGAATATGGACCTATGTATGCCGCCTATTACAAACAGGCAATTCCTGATCTGATTAAGGATCCGAAAGCCTTGCGTATTGGTCAGCGCATCTTCCTGAATAACTGTGCAGCCTGTCACGGTTCAGATGCAAGAGGCGCGCGCGGCTTCCCGAACCTGACTGATAATGACTGGCTCTATGGCGGCACTCCTGACCGAATTGAAGAAACTATTCTCAATGGTCGTCAGGGTGGTATGCCGACCTGGGGTCCCATTCTTGGCAAAGAAAAAATTGAACAGGTTGCTAACTATGTTCTGTCCCTTTCAGGCCGGGACGTGGATGCCGATCTTGCCCTCAAAGGGAAGCAGGTATTCATGAGCAACTGTGTTGCTTGTCATGGCCCTGATGGCAAGGGTAACCAGATGATTGGTGCTCCGAATCTTACTGATACAATCTGGCTGTATGGTGGCTCCAAAGCCACGGTCATCAAGTCAATCACCAAAGGTCGAAACGGACACATGCCCGCTTGGAAAGATCGTCTGGGTCCTGAGCAGGTTCATCTGGTTGCGGCTTACGTCTACAGCTTGTCTCACGGAAACTCGATGTAAAACCACTGGGCGTAGTCTTCTGACTACGCCCTTCTCCGCAATCTGAACGCACGGATACATGGAAGTTCCCTCTCCGTTCAAGCGAAGGGCTATATCATGTCAACCAAAATTCCTGTTCAGCAATTTGACCCACAACAATCCGGCTCAACAGATCTCTATGAAAAGCGGCAAAAGATTCAGCCCCGCTTTGTGCGTGGAGTCTTCCAGCACCTTCGCAATGCAGGTGCCTGGCTGGTACTGGGCTTGTATTTCGGAATTGCTTGGTTTAATTATCATGGTCGACAGGCTCTGCTCTTTGATTTGAGTACCCGGAGATTTTATATCTTTGGCTGGACCTTCTGGCCTCAGGATTTTATTCTGCTTGCCTGGCTTCTGATTATTGCTGCTTTTGCCCTTTTTGCAGCAACGGTCTTTGCTGGTCGTATTTGGTGCGGCTACCTCTGCTTTCAGACGGTATGGACCAAGGTTTTTTTGCTGATTGAACGATGGACCGAAGGCGACCGCAATGCACGTATGCGCTTGGATAAAGCACCTGTTACCCTGAATAAAATCCTGCGGCGTGGCCTCAAACATTTTGGGTGGTTTGCCGTCGCCCTGGCCACAGGTGTAACGCTCGTTGGGTACTTTGATCCCATCCGTTCGCTGTGGCATGAAATGAAGCTCAACAGCCTTTCCGAAGCTGAACTGGTGTGGATCTTCGTGTTTACGGTGCTGACCTATCTGAATGCAGGCTGGATGCGTGAACAAATCTGCATGTATGTTTGCCCCTATGGTCGTTTCCAGAGTGTCATGTTTGATCGGGATACCCTGATTATCTCCTACGACCACAACCGTGGTGAACCTCGTGGAAACCGTAAGCGTGAAACGAACTATAAGGAAGCTTCCCTTGGGGAATGTATTGACTGTACCCTTTGCGTTCAGGTCTGCCCAACGGGTATCGATATTCGTGATGGCCTTCAGTTCGAGTGCATAGCCTGTGCAGCCTGCATCGATGCCTGTGACAACGTCATGGATCATATGGGGTATCCACGAGGACTGATCCGTTATACAACAGAAAACAATCTGGAGCATGGCAAGCCGATCCATATCATGCGTCCCCGGTTGATTGGTTATGCCTTCATGATCGCTGTTGTCTCTGCACTGTTTGTGTTCACTCTGTCGACCCGTAATCCTCTTGCTGTCGATGTCATCCGTGACCGCAATGCCCTGTACCGGGAAACCAGTGATGGCCTTGTTGAAAACAGCTACGTGTTGAATATCATGAACAAAACCCAACAGACTGAATCAGTCGATATTTCATTCTCAGGCTTGCCCAAAGATGCCAAAATGCAGGGAGAACACAGTGTTCGACTGGCTCCTGGAGAATTCCGAACGGTCACCGAAACCATTGAAGAAGATCCAGAAGAACTTCATGAACGTGAAACGGATATTGATTTTAAGATTTCCGAGCAAAATCAGCCGGCGGTCTCGGTTGACTCGCCAAGTCGTTTCTTTGCCCCCAGTCATTGAGGAATGGTCATGAAAAGTAGGCCCGCATACCGCAATCCCTGGTTCTGGCTCGTTGCCGGACTACCTTTGACTGCAGTTGTTGCATCTTTGGGTTCGGTCTACCTGGCACTTCATAATGCCGATGTCCCTGTAGTCGCCCACGCCTATCAGGAAGGTGAAGACATCGATCATGACCTGGATCGCCAGATTCAGGCAAAAAAACTGGGCATATCGGCCGATGTTTCGCTGGATCCCTCCGGAACGCATATGCTGATCGTTCTGCATGCCCAACATGCTCTGAGTGATTCGGGCATCAAGCTGCTGTTGTCTCATCCGGAGGTACCTAGCCTTGACATGCACCCTGAACTGATTGCCTCAGGCGAACATCGCTTTGAAGCGGAGTTGCCCGCCCATGTTTACGGTCGTCGTTATTTTGAGCTGAGTACCCCAACATGGCGGCTGGTCAAGGAGATTTCCTTTCCATTTAGCCTAACGAGCATTCAGGCACGATGACGGCATGTTTTCACTGCGGCTTGGAGTGCCCCGGGGCTCCTGTATTCCAAGTCTGCCTTGATCAACAAAACCGACTATTCTGCTGTGCTGGATGCCAAGCTGTTGCGGAGGCTATCTTTGCACAGGGATTAGGCAGTTATTATGATCTTCGCCAGCAACCTGCCCAAAGTCAGATTGATCATGAGCCAACCTCACTGATTCCGGAAGATCTCGATCATCCTGCCTATCAGCAACGATTTGTCCAGGTTGATGGTGCAATGGCCCATGCACAGTGGATTGTATCCGGCATGACCTGTACAGCCTGCAGTTGGCTGATCGAACGTTCGGTACGACAAATTCCCGGCGTACACGCTGCATCACTGAACTTTAGTACGGAACGCATGCACCTGTCTTATGACCCCAGTCTCAGTCTGGCCCGTGTTGCCCGAACGGTTGAATCTCTGGGATATGAGGCACAGCCGTTTTTGCAACAGACTTGGGAAGAGCATCTGCAAAAGACAGCCCGTACCGGATTTCGGCGTCTGGCTGTTGCCGGACTTGGTGCCATGCAAGCCATGATGTTTGCTGCAGGGTTGTATCTGGGTGCAGCTCAGGGCATCTCACCCGAGTTTCGGGATTTTTTGCGCTGGGTTACTTTTGCAGTCGCCGTTCCCGTCGTGCTGTATGCAGGATGGCCTTTTTACCGCAATGCGTTTAGCTCGTTGCGGCGCGGTGTCCTGACCATGGACTTCAGTGTTAGCCTCGCGGTCCTTTTAGGCTTTACTGGCAGCATTCATGCCATGCTGACACATCGGGGCGAAACCTATTTTGACAGCATCAGCATGCTGATTTTCTTCATATCAGGCAGTCGTTATCTTGAGTTCAAGGCCAGACACTCGGCAGGAACCCATTCGGCCAATACTGAAGCCCTGAAATCAACTCTGGCCTGGCGAAAAACTGGAATGGGCCTCGAACGTATTCCGACACTTGAACTTTTACCCGGAGATGTCGTTCTGGTCAAAACCGGTGAAATCTTTCCCTGTGATGGCTCTGTTCTGGAAGGTTCCAGCCTGGTTCATGAAGCTTTTCTGAGTGGTGAGTCAACACCCATTCAGAAACTGGCCGGTGATCGAGTGATATCCGGCAGTGTCAATCTCGACCAACCCCTGAGCGTTCGGGTTGAAGCTG
Source organism: Pseudomonadota bacterium (assembly GCA_021804485.1). Classification (GTDB taxonomy): domain Bacteria; phylum Pseudomonadota; class Gammaproteobacteria; order Pseudomonadales; family Moraxellaceae; genus JAJXWR01. Next base: position 12,166 of record JAJZHM010000061.1, read on the forward strand.
TTGGAGATGCTACCATCCTTGGAGGTTATGAACGCCTTCTGCACCAAGCCTTGGCCTCCAAGCCTGCACTATCCTCGCTGGCGGATCGTGTTGCCTCCGGATTTATCGGTGGGGTGTTGCTGGTCAGTATGCTTACCTATGTCCTGACGTTTCGGTTTTATGGTGCTGATGCAGCACTCTGGCGCGCACTCAGTGTCCTGATCGTCACCTGCCCTTGTGCCCTGGCTCTTGCCATTCCGGCAGCATGGACCGTCAGCATGCACCGATTGACCTCGTTGGGCATGATGGTCATCAGACCTGAAATCCTGGATCGTTTACCCCAGGTTAAAATACTGCTCGCTGACAAGACCGGCACGCTCACGGAAGGCCAGTTTCACTATGAAACTTGTATTCCGGTTCATTCTGACGACCAAGGTGAACGTCTGCTTGAAATCATGTGCAGTTTGGAAGAACTTTCTGAACATACCTTGGCCATAGCCTTTCAGAAGATTCGTTCTGTTCAGCGTCATCCAGTCACTCAGTGGACCCGTCATCCCTCTCTTGGTGTTATTGAAGGTCAGATTGACGGCTGCCGCTATTACGCAGGCCGTAACAGGGAATGGGAGGCTGATCAGCCTACCCAACCGGATCATCGCTCTTTGTGGCTGGCACTATTTAACGATCAGAAACAGATTCTGGCTTGGTTTGCAATCTCGGATCACCTTCGTTCTGATGCGCCCCAACTGGTTGCTGCACTTCGCTCCTTAAACATCAATCTGATTCTATTGAGCGGTGATCAATCGGATCAGGTGGCCCAGGTAGCAAAACAATTAAACATTGCGACCTGGTACGCCGAACAGACACCTGCGGATAAACTTGCACGACTTCAGCAATTACAGGCTGAGCATGGGGCTGTACTGGTTCTGGGCGATGGTGTCAACGATGCCCCCGTTCTTGCGGCTGCGCCAATCTCCATTGCCATGGGGTCTGGTTCATCTCTGGCCCAAAATAGCTCTGATGCCATCATGTTCAGAAATAACCTTTCAACAATAATTCAAGCAATTGTTTTATCTAAAAAAACACATCTTATAATTAAACAAAATCTGCTATGGTCCGTTGTTTATAACTTCAGCATGGTTCCTCTGGCAGCCCTTGGCTTTATACCTCCTTGGCTTGCTGCTCTGGGAATGTCCTTAAGTTCCCTTGGGGTTGTCCTGAACGCATTGCGCCTTCGAACAACCCGACTTTTCCTTCCCGTTGATTAAAAAAACTGACACATGGACAGGAAATTTCATCCAAAGTAACTAGAATTAAAAGACCATAAGTCAGCCCGGGTCATTGGCGCATGAAGTCTGTGGAGTTGAAAAACGAGGATGAAAACTGGCTCCTCGACGATTTGGACAGTGCGAGTGAGCACCTGCATCAACGTGTTCATAAACCTTGGAAAATTCTAGTTGCTGATGATGAGCCTGATGTACACACTGTTACCCGTCTTGCTCTGCGGCACATGCAGTTCCATGATCGGGGCCTGGAAATCCTAAGTGCCTATTCAGCTGCTGAAGCTTATCAGATTCTCACCGAACACACGGATATTGCTGTACTTTTGCTTGATGTCGTGATGGAAACTCCGGATGCTGGACTGCAGCTGGTTCACCGCATCCGTCAGGAACTGGGTAATCCGCTGGTTCGTATCGTGCTCCGTACCGGACAACCAGGGCAAGCGCCTGAACAGGAAGTCATTGTTAATTACGACATCAACGACTATAAGGCAAAAACGGAATTAACGACCCAAAAACTCTATACCACGGTTATTGCATCTCTGCGATCCTATGAAAGCCTTTATGCGCTCGAAAACCACCGTGTCGGCATGCACAAGATTATTAAGGCATCATCAGATCTCTATCGAATCAATTCGTTACGCGATTTTGCTTCAGGACTTCTCAAGCAGATTAATGCATTGCTGGGAGTTGGTATTGAAGGCTCACTCTGCGTACTGGCCCAGCGTGATACCGAAAGACGGCAGTTGTATATGATTGCTGGAACAGGTGCCTTTGAGGGTTTGAACCGGGCTGAACATCTGCCCTTGGATCATCCTTCCGCGGCCCCTATTCTGCAGGTCCTTGAAAACCAGCACAATCACTACACTGATTTTTGCGACATCCTTTATGTACCTGTACGCTTCGTCAAGGAATTTGTGGTCTATCTCACTCCGTCATTACCGCTTAATCAGGTGGAACGCAGCCTGATTGAACTGTTCTGTGATCGTATGGCTCTGGCCTTTGATAATCTCTGGCTGAACAACCAGCTTAAATCCTCACAGATGGGTGCGGTTGCCCTGCTCTCCAGCCTTGCCGAAAACCCTGAAGATCCTCGGGTTGGCCCTTTACAGTATGTGCGGCGTCAACTGGAAGCTTTTTCTCAGCATCTGTTCGATCTTGGATTGTATGCAAATGTCCTTGATCGGGTGTTTGTCGAACACATTGGTATGGCTTTCTTGCTGCATGATCTGGGCAAGATCTCCATGCACCAAGACGTGCTGTTGCAAAGCGGTCCTCTCAGTCCGCAAGATCGTCAGTTGATGCAGCGACATACAGAAACTGGCCGGGATCTTCTCGATCAAGTAGCCCGCTCCGAAACACCCACCTGCGGTAATGAACTGATGTTGCTGGCTGCTGAAATTGCATACGGACATCATGAGCGTTTTGATGGCACAGGCTACCCTCAAGGACTGAAGGGTGAAGACATCCCCTTGAGCGCCCGTATTGCCAGCCTGTTTGATGTCTACGAGGCACTGATCCGGCAAAAACCCTACAAGAATGCCTGGCCCTTGGAAGAAGCTTATGCCTACATACAGTCGCAGTCAGGACTGCAGTTCGACCCCAAGCTGACCAATCTGTTTTTGGACTTTATCAGGCAATATCAGGACAGTAACAGCGAAGCCCCTTAAAAATTCGCAACACCGGGGTGTCCCGTTCAGACATCCCTCATGAACACTTGTCCGCGCATTCCCCTTGCTCGGCGAGTTCCGAACCAGCCTTGCGCCAGCAGGGGGTCAAGCGGACGGTTTTGGGTTTGGTTTGGCTTGGCTTTTGCCGCTGATTTTCTTGCGTGCTCTGCCGTACCCTGTGCATCCACGTAGGTGCGAACCGTTTCTCGTGTTGCTCCGCCAACGCTGCCGCGTGAGAACTGGATTTATTTGTG
>JAJZHM010000062.1 GCA_021804485.1 Pseudomonadota bacterium
CTTCCCTGCAGAAGAGGCTCATCTGCACTTCATTATAGCCTATTGTTCTCTCTATTCAGGTTATAGATTCAAGATATAGTCGTATGATCATGTTTGAATTTCGCTCAGAACAGAACGCTCAGGTTTGATGCTCAGGTCCGATCCATAGACCCAATATTTTCATGGGATTGATGTCGCGGTCGTGGAATGTACGGCATTTCAGGCACCTCCATTCCCTCGGCAACGGCTCCATGTGTTGCTCTGCCTCCTGCATCCATGCAGTCGTGATTCGTAATCCTTCCTAACCTTTGCGACCAGTGCGCTTTTAACAGACGCTACCCCTGAACCCAGTGGCTCTATGGAAATGACGGGGTTTATCAGACAAACTCTAAAAATAAAAGGCTATAATTGACCTTTTATTGCAGTTTAAGAGCTATAATTAGTCATATTTGATCCATATAAAAATAGAAAAAGGTGCTGATATGTCGCTTGCATACCTGCTTTATTCGCCCGTCGAGCTAGCGTGCGCAGTCGGGAATAATGCCAAGCTACTGCGCCTATCAAAAAACATGTCACGAAAGACGCTTGCTGAACGCTCCGGTGTATCGGAATCCTCTATTAAACGTTTTGAGCAAACGGGCTCCATTACGCTGGAAGCCATGATCCTGCTGGCTGTTGCGCTGGATGAAATGGAGCAAATTTCTCTGCTGTTCAAGCCAGCGAACCCTAAGTCTCACGAAGAATTAAAAAATGCCAAACGCAAGCGAGGTACAAAATGAGCGAATTACCTCGCTATCAGAAGTTTAAGCCTACTGAAGCCTTAGTTGTTTCAAAAGAGGGTGTGATCGTCGGGGAATTGCTCAAAGTTGATGGCAAGGGTATCTATTTCACGTATGACAAGTCTTGGCTTGCTAAGGGCTTTAATTTGTCACCGATTACGATGAAGTTTGATGCCCTGCCTCAGCTTGCTGCACATGTACGAACCTTTAACGGATTACATGGTCCATTCGCAGACTCACTGCCTGACGGTTGGGGGTTGTTGCTGATGAATCGCTTTTTTAATGCCACATTTGGTGATGGCACTGCCCGAGCTATCACCATGTTAGACCGCTTAGCTTACATGGGCGAGCGTGGCATGGGTGCATTTGAGTATCATCCAAAAACAGAAAACGAAGTACTCGCCGGCCCATTAGATATTGCAGAGTTGTTTCGAGCCTCGCAGGAAATATGGGAAGGCGAAACAACAGAGGTGCTCACTAAGCTTAGATTGGCGGGCGGTTCACCGGGCGGAGCTCGGCCCAAGGCAGTTGTCGCACTGTCTGCAGATGGTAAACACGCCGTCTCAGCATTTGCGAAGACTCCTAGTGGTTATGATCATTGGATGGTGAAATACAGGGCCACCGATGAACCCATTGAAACGGGTGCGATTGAATATGCCTATGCAGAAATGGCACGCGATGCAGGTGTTATTGTCGCGGAATCGAAGCTCTTGACACAAGCCATGCCCAACGGAAATGTTGAGCGTTTTTTTGCCAGTAAGCGGTTTGATCGGGAAGCAAGCAAAAAAATTCACATGATGACAGTTTCCGCACTGATGTACGCCGACTTTAGGGCGCCAACCATGGACTACAGCGATATGCTCAAGTTGACGCACGTGTTAACAAACAGTGCCGTAGAGGTTGAGAAAATGGCAAGATTAATGATTTTTAATGCGCTTTCGCATAACTTTGATGACCACACAAAAAATTTTGCATTCTTGTGCAAAGAATCCTTGCACGCTAGTCATGAAGCAACTTGGACGCTTGCGCCAGCTTACGATCTAACTTATGCGGAGGCACGGGGGGAACACAGCACGACATTTGCAGGCCATGGGAAACCTACGCGAAGAATCATTAACCAGATCTGCAAAGACTACAGATTTTTAAAAACGAACGACTACATCGATCAAACATTAGCGGCGCTCAACAATTGGCAAAATCAATTTTCTCGATATCAAATCCCGCAAAACTTAGGTGCGAGTATTTTTCGTGTTCTGCAAGAAATACATAAATATTTTTGATCAATTCAGTTGAAAAAACAGTACATATTTCATGTTTTGATGTATTTTTTATCAGTATGTGCCTAAAACCCTGCTGTATCCATAGATCCTGCTTTTTAGGGTCGTGCTGGGGTATCAGCATGCAGTTGCATTTTGTTTTGGTCCAAGATAGCAGTACCAAGAGGCTGGTCAGGTTGGGGCGTTTTAAATGGGTGATGGTTGTGCATCAGCTATGGTGGATTTATATCCTAGAGTGTGAAGGTGGTTTTCTTTATACCGGCATTACGACTGATCTGCAACGGCGCTTTGACATGCACTGCCAGGGTCGCGGTGCCCGCTATACTCGGATGCATCGTCCCTTGAGGTTTCTCGGTGTTAAGAGTGTGGACGGCCGGGCAGAGGCCAGCCGTGAAGAGTTCCGGTTGAAACAGTTATCCAGAACGGAGAAATGGCTTTGGATCAAGGCACATGCATGTGGAGATGGCTTCTGCTACTCAGCGGATTCCTGAATGGTTGTGGTGGAGGTACTGCAACAACCGTGAGTGCAACAATGACTCCCTTACAGATCAGTCTGATTGCTGGTGGGGCATCTGGTCCTACGGGCTCGGCTGATGGTACGGCAGCCAATGCTTATTTCGCTGATCCGATGGGGGTTGCGATTGATGCCACCGGAAATATCGTGGTCGCCGATACCGGCAACAGTACTCTGCGCCGGATCAGTCCGGGTGGAGTGGTCACGACTTGGGCGGGCAAGGTCGGTAGTACTGGCAGTGTCAATGGGGTCGGCACTGCTGCCACCTTTAATCATCCGCATGGGTTGGCCCTCGATCAGGCTGGGGTACTTTATGTCGCTGATACGGGCAATCAGCTGATTCGGCGGGTTGCCCCGGACGGCACAGTGGCGACGCTGGCGGGTACGGCAGGTACAGTGGGCAGTACCGATGGCAGTGGTGTGGCCGCACAGTTTGATGGTCCGGTTGGACTGGCTGTAGACAGCAACGGCAATGTTTATGTGACCGACAGTCTGAACAGTACCCTTCGCAAGATCAGTCCAACCGGTGTCGTGACCACCTTGGCTGGGCAGGCGGGAGTGCGTGGTTATGCCGATGGGACAACGACATCGGCACAGTTCAATAACCCGGAGGGATTGGCTATTGATCCCTTGGGCAATCTTTATGTGGCTGACACCAATAATCATGCCGTGCGTATGGTTACGCCTGCGGGTGTAGTTACAACGCTGGCGGGAAGCCCGACCCGTCAGGGCGCCACCGATGGTCCGGTGGCCAGTGCCAGTCTGGATCAGCCGGTCGCCCTGGTGGTGACTGATGTGGGTTCGGTGTGGGTAGTGGACAAGGCTACAGATACCCTGCGGCAAATACGTTCAGGGGTAGTATCGACATTGTTGTCGCCTTCCACCAATACCCTTGGTATGTCCTGGTCGGCTTGGTTGGCTCCTTCAGCTATGGCACTAAACTCAGGGCAGCAGCCGGTTTTTGTCAGTTATTATGGGGTTTTTCAGGGAACCGGATTTTAAAAACGTCGCAAAGCGCGTTTGAGTGTTGTGTAACTGTTTCGGTTCTTTCGGGCTAGTTTTTCAGCAAAAACAAGACTTTGGTGGAATATTTCATCATCCGGCCAGTTGGCATCCGCCAGACCGGCTTGAACCGCTTCCTGGGCTCCAAAGGCCCTGCCTTCCAGAACGAGTTGGCAGAGTGCCTGAGACGGTGGCAGATGGGCAAAAATACTTGCTGTGGATGGTGTCGTGGCTATGGGTGTTTTGAGGTCGGTAAAGCGCAGAATAGCGCGCTGGTTGGCCATCAGACGGAAGTCGCAGACAAGTGCCAGTAAGGCCCCCCATTGTTTGCAGGTGCCATTGACGCAGGCAAGTGTTGGCATGGAGAGTGCGGCCAAGCGCAGCAATAATTGATTGATCTGCTCCTGAAAGAGTTCCTGTTCCGTCTGCTCCAGGCTTAAATACCATTGCATATCAATCCCGGAACACCAGTCCGAACCAGGACTGCTATCAATAATCAGGCAGGATGGCTCATGATCGGATTCAATCCGATCGAGACACTGTTGCCAGTAGCCCATGCTGGACGATTGCCAGTGTACTGTACTGTTTTCGGACTGTTGGGTCAGAATCCAGATCTGTCCTTGTTTTTGCAGATGTAACCCGGAAGAATCAGTCATTGTGGTGAAACACTCCTGTTGTGCGGGGGCTGTTCGTCTGTGCAGAGCTTTTGTGTCGGCAGCTGGTTTTGCCATAAAGCAATCAGGGTCTGTTCAAAAGTTCGGGTAAATGTTTGGGTCTGAAAGGGAGGCAGTTGCCCGGGATTTTTCAGGTGTTGCCGTATCGCTGTCAATGACTGCGGGTTCTGGCATAGCTGGATGGCAGTGCTGATGTAGGCATCGATTGACTCGGTAATCAAGGCATCCAGTCCACAGGCATGCAACAGGCTTGCACTCATTCGGCCGGCATAGGTATCCCCCTGTAGGGTAAGCAACGGAGTTCCAGCCCAGAGTGCATCGCTGCTGGTTGTTCCTCCGCCAAAGGGAAATGTGTCGAGAATAAGGTCAGCTAGCCTGAGACGGGCAAGGTGATCTGCATAGGGCTTACGGTCGGCAAGAACGAGCCGGTCTTCCGCCAGTTGGGCTGCGGCAAAGTGGTGACGGAGATTGATCGCTTGGCGGGGGGACTCACAGAGCAGCCACAGACAGCTTTCAGGGACGTTGTGCAGAATCTGGCACCAGGCTTGCCAAAGGGTGGGGGTGATCTTGTAACTGTTGCAAAAACAGGCAAGAACAAGACCCTGTTCAGGTAAGCCGTGTTCACGGCGTTGAGTCGGTGGGCCGATGGGGCGACAGTCATCGTTGGCCTGAAAACAGACAGGTAATTGCAGTATTTTTTCATGGTAATGGGGTGCGTGCTGCAGCGGGGTTACCACCGGGTCGCCAATGATGTAGTCGATGGCGGCTCCACCCATGCTTGCCGGATAGCCCAGATACTGGATCTGTATGGGTGCCAGTCGTCGGGCGACAATGGTCGTACGGGCGTTTTTTGTGTGGCCATTCAGGTCAATCAGGATGTCGAGTTGCAAGCTGCGAATCTGTTCTGTCAGACAGTGATCATCCTGGGTGCCCCAGTCATGGAAGAACTCAAATTGTTGGCGAAGCTGTTGTTGCAATGAATCATCAGGCCGGTGGTGCAGGGAGATGGCATGGACTTCAATGCGTTCCCGATCATGTTCTCGCCATACGCCCGACATGAGGGCACTGACGGCATGTTCACCCAGATCAGAGGACAGGTATCCAAGTCTCAGTCGGTGTGTGTCCCTTGGTTTGAAATCGACTTCAAAAGCGATATGGTCGTCTTTAGGAAACGTGCGGCAGTAGGCGCGGTTTTGTTCCAGCAGAATTCGTGGGTTGGCACAGTGGGCAAGCAGGGTAAACGGCGCGCTTATTTTTAAGTCCCCCTGCAGCAAGCGCCGCTGAACGCGTTCATTCTGAGGAATAAATCCATCCCAGTCCGCGACGCTGGCCAGCAGGTTCAGATAGTGCCCGTCAACATAGTCTGCAGCCAGTTGTTGGGCGCGAGCAAAGGCAGTAAGAGCGGCATCGGGGTCGTTGGAGTCCTGCAGGGTGAGGGCGAGGTTGGACCACGGGGCGGGGGAATTCGGGTCCAGTTCGGTGGCTTTACCCAAAATGATCCGTGCCTGATCAAACCGCTTTAGCGCCCGCAGGGCAAGACCGTAGTCGTTCAGCAGGGGCAGCGTACAGACTCCCAGGTCAAGGGCGTGCTGATAGGCAGATGAGGCTTCCTCATAAAGATGCTGGTCGTGGGCAGCCTGAGCTAGGTTTTGCCAGGCCTGGGCAAGGTTGGGGTTCAGACGGGTTGCCTCGCGCAGGGCAGTCAGTGCGGTATCGTATTGTCTTCGTTCAAGCAGGATTTGCCCTCGGTTCATGGCAATTTCTGCAAGACCGGGTTGCAGCATCCAGGCACGATCATAACACTGCAGGGCTTCCTCAGACTTGCCAAGAGCTCTGAGTGTGGCGCCGCAATTGTTCAGTGCCGGGACAAGATCGGGCTGGAACCTGAGTGCTGTACGCAAATGGGTCAAGGCTTCAGCGTGCCTGTTCTGCAGATGGAAGGCTGTTCCCATCAGATAGGACCAGTCTGCGCATTGACGTTCGGAGGCAGTGATTCGGTTTAGAAAGGTTCGTGCTCGTTCCGGCTGGTTTTTCTGGAGTGCCATGAGTGCTGCCTGCATCAGGGCGGGTGTGAAACCGGGGGCTTTTTTCAGGATGTTCTGAATCTTTTGTTCAGCCCGGTGGGTGTGTCCCTGCTGCAAGGCCTGATGGACCTCATGGAGCAGTTGCAGGTTGTTTCGGTGTTGATCCATGTGAATGGTCCTGTTTCAGAGCGTCGAAGCATCGGCAGGGAAGCGTGATTGCCGGGATACAGCTCCGAGCAACTTCGAGGCATTCCGAGCGAGTCTAGCAAAAATAATCATTCAGGTTTTGCTTCGCTAAGAATTCAGGTAAATCATTCCGAACTGATAGAGGTTTGTTTAATATTTGACGCCAAAATACTGGCAAAATCGGCGATCTTGGGGGTAATTGTATCGAATGGCCGGAATTCCGACAAACGGTCATGCGGATGCAGGGGGGCGGTCTAGTCTGTGAATTGCCTATGACCAGACCGCATTCGGGATAGGCATACAACAAGATGATCACATAACAAAAATCCAAAAGGAGTCGGTCAACATGAACAAATGGTCTGGTGTCTTGCTGTCGGGGGCTCTGGCTCTTGCAGTTCAGTCAGCTTCGGCAAGTACGGAAACCTATTATCAATGCACCCCTTCCGGATGCAGCCCGCAAAATACTGTTTCGGTATCTTCCCATTACGATGCAACCCGTTATCCGGTTGTGCTCGTTCATGGATTGTTTGGTGCAGGCAGTTATCTGGGAATCCTCGATTATTTTTATCAGATTCCGCAAGGACTGGCAGGCAATGGAGCAAGAGTCTTCATTCCGCAGGTGTCTGCAGCCAATGCAACCTCAGTTCGGGGTGAGCAGTTGCTGACCCAGGTCCAATACGTGCTGGCCATTACCGGAGCTGGTAAGGTCAATCTGATCGGTCACAGTCAAGGTGGTCCTACAGCACGTTATGTTGCCGGCGTAGCTCCGCAACTGATTGCTTCGGTATCGACGGTTGCTGGTGTGAACAAGGGCTCAGCCGTTGCTGATGCCATTGAAGGTGTGACCGATGTGATAGGCCCACTGGGAACCTCCGTGGTCACTAGTATTGTTAATGCCTTTAGCGGGCTGATCGATCCAAGCGAAGGTCAGAACTCACAGGCAGCACTTCAGGACCTTACCACAGCTGGAACTGCCCAGTTCAACAAGCAATTCCCGGGAGGTGTTCCGGGTACGGCCTGTGGTTCGGGTTCGGCAACCTATCAGGGTGTACGCTATTACTCCTGGAGCGGGAATGCCGCGAGTACAGGTAATGTAACGAATGTCTTTGATCCTTCTGATGCGATCATGGCGTTGGGAAACTTGGCCTTTTTCGGCACGGCCAATGATGGTCTGGTTGCTTCCTGCAGCAGCCATCTGGGTGTGGTGATTCGTGACAACTATTATCAGAATCATCTTGATGAGGTGAATCAGCTGGTCGGATTGATTAGTCCGTTCACGACATCGCCGGTAACTCTGTTTGAAAATCAGGCCAATCGTCTGGTTCAGGCAGGGCTGTAATCGGAGCAGGTCATGACCACACGAACACTGAGACGTCTCTCGGCGCTCGTCGGCATGGCAGCACTCGCTGGCGTTGCCTGGAAAATCTTTATGCTCTCACAGGCATCTTCTGGGCTGGTCGTCAATCAGGGTCGGCCTGCGCCGACCCTGCTCAGCCAGTTGCAAGCTCCTGTCGTACAGCCAACCTTCATGACGGGTATGGAACATTTACCTCATTCCTTGGCGGGAACTCAGCCACCTCCCGGACTGATTATTGATGCCCAAGGTCACCTGGTGATTACCCATGGATTGCGGATGTTTTTTGATTATTTCCTGTCTGCGCTTGGGGAGGAACCGCTGCCCACCATTGAGTCAAGGGTGCGTGCCTACATGGCCAGCAGTTTGCCTCAGGCCGCAGATCGGCAAGCAGAGCGGATATTTCATGACTACATGAATTATCTGCTGGCGCTGCAGAAACTCAGTGCGACCACGGCTGCGACCACTCCGACCCAGGGTTCATCCATGGACATGCATCTTTGGGCCGAGCAGTTGCAGCAAAAAAGGCAATTGCGTTCAGGTTATCTGACGCCACCAGTCATCAAGGCCTTCTATGGGGATGAGGATGCCTACGATGATTACACTTTGCAGCGCTGGCAGATCAGTCAGAATACCTCACTTTCTCAGGCTGAAAAAACTGAACAGCAAAAGCAGCTTCTCAGCGGATTGCCTGATTCGGTGCAGCAGAGCATGGCCTCAATACAGCTTTTGCAGAATGTTCAGCAAAGTGATGCGGACTGCCGCAAGCGGGGTTGTTCGGCCGAAGAGTTGCATACCGAACGGGTAGCCGAGGTTGGAGAGGCTGCCGCCGAGCGACTGGATTCCATGGATGCCGATAATGCTGCCTGGCAGCAGCGTGTGCAAGGTTATCTGCAGCAGCGTCAACAGATTTTAGCCAGTTCTTCTTACAGCCCTGAGGATAAGCAGGCTCAGATTGAACAGTTGCAGGCTCAGCAGTTTGCTCCGAACGAACGGCTCCGATTGGATGCCTATACGCTTGCATCTCCTAAGTCGTTGACCATGGTGCGCTGAGATGGATCGATGCACAGGACGCTTTGGCAAGGCGTTGTTCTGCCAGTGCGAAGGTTTGGGCGTCCTGTTCCACCAGTACATACTGAACCTGCATACCGTGCTGGTTCAGTAGCCCGGCGGCGGCACCCGTGCTGCCGCTACCTGCAAAGAAGTCAAGGACATGCAGGTGGTTACGGAAATCGTCCTGTTCTGGTGCCCAGAGCAAGGACAGCAGATAGGCGATCAAGCTGGCCGGTTTTGGATAACTGAACTTCAGGCCGGCAGTTAGCAGGGCACTACTGCCTTCTTCGCTGGTGCCGACACGTATGTTAAAGCGGCTGCGGGTGTGCAGGGGATGGTTGCGATTGCTGAACATCAGTTGGCGTGGCGATACCCGCGTGCTTCGATGCTCGGGGTAGATGACACGGATGGCAAAGCGGGGTGAGCGGATCCAGAATCGGCAACCCTGTCGCTGTTCCTCGGCAAGACGTTCAGGGCTCCAGCGTGAGCGAAACCGCAGAATTAATGCGGTTTCATTAAGGCCAGACCTGACATCGACCGGTTCCAGTAGTTGATAGTGTGCATGTTCGCATTGTTGGTATCGCCCATCGGGTAGATCCATCTGGACGCTGTGTGGCGGAAATTCCAGCCGGTTTAGTGGATTGCTGGCATTATACAGTGGAGCATCCTGCAACTGCTGCTGTACCCGCTCGACGAGCAGCCGTTTGCGCTGTCCGCGCGCTGTAAATAGATTGCGAGCGTAGGCAAGGACATATTCGCCATTGCTGTAGGAGTTCAGGGCTTGTCGTCCGAAATGCTGGGTTTTTTCCCAGACAAACAGTTCGAGGAAATTGTCCTCACCAAAAATCTCATCCATCAACAGCTTGAGATGAGCCAGTTCATTATTGCCAATGCTGATGAAAAATACACCATCCTCCGTGAGTAGTTGCTGCGCCAATACCAGTCTGGGCCAGATCATGCAGAGCCATCGGTCATGACGCGACCCTTCTTTGGTGTGCAGTCCTATATGCTTAAACCAGGCCATCAGTTCTGGAGAGGCACTGTCGTCGTGGTAATGAAAACCATGCTGACCGATGCGAAGGCCGGTGTTATAAGGCGGATCAATATAAATGGCGTCAAAGCGTCGATCATGATTAAGCAGGGCCTGCAATGCCATAATATTATCGGCATGAATAAGCAGGTTTGCTTCATCTCCAGATCGTTGAAAACCAGTTCCGGGTTCCTTGCGTAAGCGCTCAAGCCATGCTGAAACCACGGCTTTTCCATGAAAGTCAAGTTGAGCCATTGGCAGGGGATACCATCCATAGGGCAGATCAAAGGGGATCAGGAAGGTGTCGGCTGTTCTTCCGGCACATTCTGAACACCAGTTTAACGCATTGGGCTCATGGAGTCAGATCCCATGACTTGAGTTCATGAACTGGGTCGGTGAGTGAAGAAAATCCCAGAATGCGAATATGAACCCGACCGCTCGCGAAGAGTTGGACATCAGCCCAAGCATACATGAAATCCATGGGATCATCACTCTCGCTTTTGCGCACACTAAAGGGTGAACCACCTGAACCCACAATGACTTGCCAGGCAGTACCTCCCTGGTTTTTCCAGGGCTGACTGATGTGCATCACATGCTCGTGTCCACAAAAATAAGTGGCATGGTTGGCTTCAATAACGTGCCAGAACGCATCGCGCACATCCGGATGGACTTCCAGTCCACTTTCATGTCCTCGCAAAATCAGGGGACGGCGCTCTGGTTCGTAAGGAAAAGCCATTTTGTGTCCGAAAACGAACAAATGCTTCATGCCGCGCTGCCGGGCTGACTGAAGGTCCTGATCAAGCCAGTGCCAGGGTGCTGAACTATCGAAGCCGGCAGGATCGGTATTGATGACGACAATATGGATATCGCCACTGTCAAATGAGTAGGTTAGCTGTCGCTGATCCGAATGGATCCCGTCCAGTGATGAAGTCGGGGTGTTGTTCCGGTCCCATGCCCCGACATTCATCCCGGTTAGCTCATGCCAGAGATCTGTGTCCAGAACCAGATCACCCATGGACGCGCGCCAGGCATCTTCAGATGCAGGTACCGTATGTTTGACCACATGACCAAAAGTATTGCGTGATTTCAATTCAAGTTCGTGGTTGCCAGCAACCGGAAGCAGATAGATCTGATGGGCAAGCAGCTGCGACATCATGCCTCGCCAGTAGGCATACTCCCGATCCAGTTCGGCATGGTCCGAATTGTAACCATAAATCATGTCGCCATTGAACACAAAGAGTTGGGGGTGCAGTGGCTCAATGGCATCGATGAAACGATTGACTACGGCGCTGTTTTGCAGCCAGACATGTTCTTCAGGCCAAGGGCCGTGGTCTTCCGGGGCAAAGCGGCTATCACCCACGGTTTCAAAACGGAATACGACACGATCATCGGCGTGTGCCATGAGGATCATACTCCCCAGCAGCAACGCACGCAAAAAAGAGGGCATGGCAATACTCCATGGCTAAATCATCTATTATCCCGGAAATCATATTGCGAATTTATGGCAAAACCAGAACACAGAGGAAATAATTCTGCCCGATGATTCTTGGGATATGCTTAGGAAAGGAAGTGTTCTGATCGCCCGTTTTTGACTGATGCCAGTGAGGGATCCATGCGTAAATACTACGTTCTTGATACCAATGTCCTGATCCACGACCCCAATTCCCTGTACCATTTTGAGGACAATCATGTCGTTATTCCGATGGTGGTTCTTGAAGAACTGGATAAGCTAAAAGGAAGCAAGATCAGCGTCTCTCGCGAATGCCGCATGGCGATCAAGAATCTGGATCGGATACTCAGTCATGCCCGCCGTGACGAAGTTGCCAAGGGGGTGCCCATTCTGCGTGAGGATGGCAGGGATTCACGCGGTACCCTGAGTGTGTTGAGTGAGATGGATCCTGAGTCGGAGCGGCAGGTTCTGGATGCCAGCAATAATGATAACCTGATTTTGCGTAATGTGCTTTTTCTGGTGCAACGTCATCCCCGTAACCGGGTTATCCTGGTTAGCCAGGACATCAACATGCGTCTCAAGGCCAAGGCGCTTGGAATTGAGGTGGAGGATTATCATAATGACCAGGTCATTTCCGATGTCAGCTATCTGCGCAAGGGTTATGTCCGTTATCCGGGTGACCTGAATGCCACACTCCTCGAACTTGGACTGATGTTCCGGCCGGATGAGCACCACCGCCATGTGTCTATCTCGGTTCCGAGGACCCTGCTTGGTGAAGAAGTGACCGTCAACAGTTACGTTTATGATCATCAGGAGTTTGTCGGTCGGGTTGTTGAAGCCAGAGAGGAATCCGTTGAAGTGCGGTTGTTGCATGCAGGCAGTTTGCTGGGTCGCAAGGCCTGGGGGTTGATGCCAAAGAACATGGAGCAGGCCTTTGCGCTTGATGCATTGCTGGATGAGCATCTGCAGATTGTGACCCTGACCGGTCAGGCGGGTAGTGGCAAGACTATTCTTGCGTTGGCTGCCGCTCTTGAACTCACCATTGAGAAAAAGCGCTACAACAAGATCATTGTTACCCGATCTACGCCCTCGTTGGCTGAAGAACATGGGTTTTTGCCCGGCACCGAAGAGGAAAAAATGGATCCATGGCTGGGAGCGATCAATGACAACCTTGAAGCTTTACACAAGAAAGATGCCAAACCACTGAGTTCGGTTGATTTTATTAAGAGCAAGGCCAATATTCAGTTCAAGGCGCTCAACTACATCCGCGGCCGTAGTTTTCAGGATGCCTTCCTGCTTATTGATGAATGTCAGAATCTAACACCGCATCAGATGAAGACGATCATTACCCGGGCTGGAGAAGGAACCAAGGTTGTCTGTCTTGGCAACCTGTCGCAGATTGATGCCCATTATCTGAGTGCGCTCAGCAGTGGCTTGACCTACATGAGTGAGAAATTCAAGAATTACCCCTTTGGAGCGCACGTGCATCTGGAAGGCAGCCCTCGTTCCCATCTGGCTGAATATGCTGAGCGTGTCCTTTAGATCGATTTTTTCTTAATATGTCGTAACCACATGTGGCTAAGGGACTTTGACAAACTTGGCAGAGGTCATATATGTGCGCCTGACTCGCGACACCTCCGGCACCCAGGGCATGTGATGCCGCTGAGCCCCCAAAAGATCGGTTGAGAAAATGTAAACCATAGTGTAAACTTAAGCCGATCACTTGGAGACAATTGCTAGATGGGAACACCGCTCAAGAACCCGCCTGTATATCTAACCTTGGCCCAAGTCAGGTTCAATCCGGTCCTGAAGCTGGCAGACTTTTTGCCCGCCATTCAAGAAATCTTCCGTCAGGCTGGATACCCAGACTTCGGTCGCCAGCAAGTCATCTCAATTCAATTTACCGCGCAGGATGGTCAACCGCCCGCGCCCACACCGGTGCCGCAGGAAAGGTTTCAATTCGGCAACGTTGAGAAGACTCATACCTTTATTTTGGATGGCCAGAGCCTTACGCTCCAGTCCACAAACTATGGGCAGTTTGAAACTTTCTCAGCCTGTTTTCTGGAGGGGCTGGAAATCGTTCACGATGCCGTAAAGCTGGCCTTCATAGAACGAGTTGGCCTTCGCTATCTTGATCGGGTAATACCACATGCCGGAGAAACAATTGAGCAATATCTTGTAGAGCAGGTCCACGGCCTGACATCACGGCTTGCCGGTCGTCCGATCTATTCCTATACGGAGGCGATGAATGACGTCAATGGAATCAAACTGCTTAGCCGTGTCGTCATACAGGATGGCGCGCTCGCTTTCCCGCCGGACCTGCAACCTGGAAACATGCTGGTTACCGAGCGATTTTTGTCCTACACCGGGATAAGTGCCATTCTCGACAATGATGGTTTTGTCGAGGGGCGGGAGGCATTCTCTGCCAAAGCGGTGGGCGTTCATCTCGATGCAATCCATAAAGTCATTGGCGCAGCGTTCAAAACCACTGCGACGCCTTTTGCATTTGCCGCTTGGGACAAATAACCATGTTCGAATTCGTTACGCCCATTGAAGACATCCGCGCACACGCCTATTACAAGCCAGTTCAGGCAATTTACAGCCAGGCGCACGTTGCAAAAGGCGGCCCCCTTCCGTGCTTCGGTGGGGCGGGCACCGGCGGGATAGAAGGCATCCACTTTGCCACGTCGCGGCAGGGCTATTGCCCATTTTCTGTAATCGTGAAGGCAGATGTCGAGACCATTCCGGAACCCTATGCACCATATGCCGACCTGATGAAAGAGGTGAAATCCGGCTTCGGCCGCACCATGTCACACCTTTCGTCGGTCTTCGGTGTTTCGCGTCAGACACTTTACAACTGGCTCAACGGTGAGATCCCTAAGGAACAACATCAGAATAAGTTAGTGCAATTGGCAACGGCTGCCCGCGTATTTATCGACGCCGGCTTCAAGCCAACGGCGCTCACACTTGACCGCACGGTTGCACAGGGCAAGTCATTTATCGAACTACTTGGGGAGGGGGCCGACGGGAAAAATACGGCGGAGCGACTCATTCGAATTGTGCGGCGTGGCGCCGCCGCCCGGGAAAAACTAGACACCCTGCTTGGCAATAGAGCATTTCCACGTCCTGATGTCTCAGACATGGGGCGCCCATCATTTGATGAAAACGCTTGATGGGTATGGCAGTGATGTGGAATCGAGATACTCCATGGCGCCAAGGTAACGTCCTTCCACTGGCCGCCATCAAAGAGTTGGAGCTTGCCCTCTCGGACGCTCCTGACACCACGTGCGTGGTCGTCATCAGCCACGACTGTGATCTCGCAAATGATGATCTTCAAGTTGAGCCGGATGTAGAAGTGATCATTGGCCGTCTGCTGCAAAAAGGGAATGGCAATTTCTACTGGGCAAAAGCCCCTCGCACTCTGCACCTTGAAGTGCAGCATGAGGGTTTCAATGTTGTCGCCGAATTGATTGCAACAGCCAAACGTCACATTACGAAGGAGGCACTTGCAGCCTTCACGCCCGATGCTGGGTATTCGTTTTCTGGTAAATCGCTGTCAGTACTACGTTCATGGTTAGGCGTGCGTTACAACCGCGCGGCATTCCCGGATGAATTCGTGAATCGAGTGGCCCTGCTCAAAACCGACAAGGGTCTCGCCAAAATCATTGAACCTGTCGGAAATCTCTTGTCTGCCGTCTATTTTGATGTCGATGGCGGCAAGGAAATCGATCACGCCGACGACAGCCCATATGATTTGAAAATTGTTCTAGCTTATCCCCCGGGTGCTGATCCTGAACAGACTGCCGACCAAGTTGAAAAACTCGAAACGTCGATTGACTCGCTTTTTGCGACAAAACACTTCAATAAAGCGACCGACACATGGTGTGGCATTGCTATGAGGGCTTGCATGTCCATTTCCGAAGATGATCTAC
>JAJZHM010000153.1 GCA_021804485.1 Pseudomonadota bacterium
TGGGTATTGATATCCGCAAATGCCCGGGTCTTCTCCGCAACAAGATCTTCAAGATGTGCACGGTAGCGCTGTACCTCTTCCTGCAGTGCTTTGCGCTCAGCAACATTGCGGGAGATACCAAGAATATAGGCTTCACCCTCATATTCAAAATAGGTGGAATGCACCTCAACCGGCACAAACTGACCATCCGACAGCACATGCTGACTCTCGAAGGTAACCGATTGACGCTGCACCATCATTTGCCAGTGTTCCTGCCAGTCAGCTTCCGTACGGCACAACTCATCCACATTACCAACCCACAGGGTCAGCATTTCCTGGCGGGAACGTCCATGCATCCGCAGGGCCTGATCATTGACGTAAAGAAACTGCCCAAAACGATCGACCAGATAAACCGCCTCATCGACATGATCAAGGGCAAAGTTCAGCAGATTAAACCCTTCATGCAGCAAGCGCTCAAGGGTATGGTCGCGCATGGTCCCCAGCATCTGAACCGGATGGCCTTGCTCGTCCAGCAGATAATCAGCCATGGCAATCACCCAACGAACCTGCTGGTCGCGAGGACGAACTATCCGGTACATCGACGCAAAAGGCTTACCCTGTGTAAAGACCCGTTTCGTTGCCTCGTCGTGGACCCGGTCCCGGTCCTCCGGATGGATCAGCTCTCGCCAGGCTTGTGTTGTATGAGGAAATTGTTCGTCAATCCCCAAAATCCGGTGAAATTCGGCAGATCCTTCCCAAGTCATTGTTTTCAGATCAACCTTAAACGCACCAAGACTTTGGGGACTATCCACAAACTGCTGAAGTTCCTGCCAGGCTAATGCCCCCCGGCGAGTCATACTCGGTCCAATACCTTGCTTCGCCACGACCCTTGTTCCTTTGTGTATCAATGCAGAGACAGACACCTTCAGCCCATGATCTGACTTTAGCAAAAGAACAGAGCAGCTCACAGTGCCTAAAGCACCTCTAGGCAAAAAAACTCATATAAGGCAGGGATTCAATGGCTGCAGAGGTTATTTTTGCATTGCATGCACCCTCGATGGAGCCATGCCGAATCAAGAACGACCCGGCATGCTCCATCCGACAGCCCCTAGAATGGAACCTCTTCCAGAGCTTCCTCAACGGCAGGAGTCGCTTCCGAATGCACCACTTCTGTACTGCCAGCTGCATCAACGGTCACATCACGGTCTTTTGGCCAACGACTGATTTCAAGGTTATGGGCAATGATTTCGGTAATCGACTGATCCCGCCCACTGTCCTGATCATGCCAGACCCGGCTGGCCAACCGTCCGGACACAACGAGTCGGGTTCCCTTGGCAACATGCTGTACGGCCGTCTCAGCAATTTTTCCGTAACAGATGATCTGGAACCAGTGTGTCTTCTCCATACGTTCCTCATCCTTCCAGTACACTTCCGTCTGTGCCAAGGCCAAACGCGTTGTCGCAATTCCATGCCGGGTAGTCAGTCGTGCCTCCGGCTGATTACCGACATAACCCGAAACAATGACCTGATTGGTATGCATCTTGATCTCCTTATTTATTCGTACAACATCCCTGTTTCCCATCTGGAAACGGCAACTATTTTCACCGGTCTGCGTGAACATCTGAAGACAGAATGATGTCAGCTTGCGGACATAAACAAAGCTTCGCTGAGGGTACGAACGATGGATTCCCGCAAAGGGTTTATCAGGTTGACCAAAATGATGGTGCAATAGCCCCATCGCCAAGTCGTGGACTACGCCATCATTTTGGTGAAGTTCTAACTCGGCTACCTAATATGAAGGACTCCTCGGATCGCTGTTTATGACGACCGATGGTGATCATGCATACCGAGAGAGCAGCAACCGCACTTCAGACATACGCTGAACCATATCTTCAGAGGCCTCGTTGGCCATATCTGCCGATACAACACCTCCCACAACATTATGCTCGATCACACAGGCCATCATTTCAAAAAAAGCCTTATCAAGCGCCTTGCGGGCTGCCGTCAGCTGTTGGAGAATTTTCTCACAGTCGCTGGTATCATCCATTAACTTCTGGACGCCGCGTAACTGCCCTTCAATCCGTGCCAGTCGCTTTTTCATGCTGTCGCGGTGTTTGGGGTCAGACATGAGCTCGATCATCGTCATCACCTTTTTAATACCCCCTCCAGTATATAGCGGGTTCGGCTTCACGACAATCAAAATTCCAATATTCGTAAGCAGACGAATGGTTGTCGGTATCTTATTGGCACAGGATACGCCCAAGCTGGGCGCAGCAGATGATAAAAAAGCCACATAAGTGGCTTTTTTATCGGACCCGATCGTCTATTCCGGAACCTTCGCTATTACCTTGACACCCTTATGAACCGCCGCTGCATGCACATAGCCAATCATGCTCGGGTTGGCAGCAACCAGACTGACAACCTCAGCATCACCTCCAACGGCTTTTGGAGGTTGACCCTGCCCAGTAAAGATCAGTTTCGACCAATAAGCGTTCATCTGCGCCGGGTTTTTGTTCGCCAGTTTGCTGTAAAAATCCTTGCGTACCGGAGAACCATCGGATTGATCAACGGGAATGAGGGTTCCACCTCCCGACAGGGCATTTGCTTTTGACAAGAAGACCTTGGCAATCGCATCATTATCTGCCGAGGAAACCGGATAGGCACTATTGACGATCACTGCCATATCCGACCAGACAGACAACGAAGCGAACAGACCGGAACCCACCAGAATCATAGTTCGTATAGAACGTAACGTACTCATCGAGTCTTCTCCCTAAAACGCTGCGTTCACAACAAACGTATAAACATTGACCTTGCCACCTACGGGTGCATCACTAAACATGCCCCAACCGCTGGTGTTCAGACCACCACTAAGCCCGCCAAATCCAGAACCAAAGCCCTGAAGCCGCGACCATTCGACCTTGGCCGACACACGTGGCGTAATATCGTAGCGCAAGCTGGTGGTATAGGTGGTTTCTTCCATACCATCGTTAGCGATCCCTTCCTGAGCAAAATATGAACTATTGATCGCACTGGCTAACTGCGAAGCTGTTGGGCTTGCGCCCGCCAACGCCGCAATTTTGGAAAGATTGTTCGGATCGGCAATCGCAGAAATCGCCTGGCTGCGACGACTGTTTCCTGCAGTATTAGTCCTTGATTTGGAAATTGTAAACGAAGGCAACAAGGGCCCCAAGTGGTAGCCTACCATCAGATAACCACGGAACTGATCCTGCAAGATCCCTTGAGAGTAAAACTGATCGCCAATTTCCGACATAATCAGCAAAGAACCATTATCGTAAGTCAGTCCGACATCCTCATAGCCTACACCTTCGTCGGTTATTCCTGGCTGCCCAACCGCCAGCAGCAACCGGTTAAGGTTGTAATACTTCTGACCTGGAGACTGATCATCCTGAATATTAATATGCAGTCGCTCAATATTATAAGAAGCGAACAGGGTCAGATTGCCCAAAAATGCATCGAATTTGATGCCTCGAACATCCTTGGCGCTCAAACCTACAGGGAAGTAAGGCGTATCATTGGCATTATTCGATATGGTCCCAAGCAGAGCCGTCACATCCCCACTCCAGTCACCTTTCTGCCATTTCCACTGGCTGCTGATGCCGTTATAGGAATCTTCCTGAACACTGTATAGATCAAGTGGCGGACGGGCCCACGGATAGGCCAGACCCACATCCAGCACTTCAGAAAGCATGTAAAAGGGTATACGCTGCCGCCCAACCCGCACACTAAGATCATCCGTAACATTGTAGGTGCCGAAGGTCCAGACATCCTGGACCCTATAGTTCTCAGCACCATAGGCAACCAGTTGCGCGGTCACTGAGCTTTTCGCATCTATCGTGTAATTGGCCTGCAAACCA
>JAJZHM010000063.1 GCA_021804485.1 Pseudomonadota bacterium
TGATTCCCCCCATATCTTCGGTAGGGGAACATTGCCGAGGCGAATTGCCCCATCCAAGGGGTGGATCAATTTTATTGGCCACAGGTGGGTCAGTTTAATTGGCCATTAACAATAGGGCGTTCTTCAAACCCGTCTGATGGATCAGATATGATGTGTTCAGGCAATCACGTAGTAGACGCATGGCGGGGACTGCCTCAAGGCCACGCGCGCCATGGGGGCGATTTTACCCAGCCGCTAACATCTATTTCCACAACAATGCAGCCGCAGCTTCCATTTGCTCATTCTCAAACGCAGGTGCGAAATCATCTAACTCATCCTCCCGAAGCCCAACATCCTGACTGAGTGCAAGCTGTCGCCAGTTCAGCACAGCGGCATGCACCTCAGCCAAGACAGCCAGCGCCTGCCCAGAACTCAACGCGAAGTAATCGGCTCGATCCAGCAGCATGGATATGTCGGTGATCGGCCCATCTTCTTCCGACAGCCAGGTCTTTGACTCCTGATCCTTGCCCGGAAAGGGATTGAGGTCGAAGGCCGGTGCCAGGCGCCATAGTCCTTTCTCGACATGCAAGAATCCATGGTTCTGCAGGTGGTCATCCACATTGGTGATCAGCAGGTTGAGCACCAGGCGACGCCAGAGTTGCTGTATATCCTGCAAGGGAGAGTGACCATAGGAGCGAATGGCATCGGCAATCTCGGTGTAGCTATGATCTTGTGCTTGAGATGCCTGAAGCAAAGATGCGGCGGACTGGTAGGGAATCCGCCCGTCAGCATCATCACGGTCAAATCGGCGAATGACCGCTACCGGCACCGCCTCCAAGTACACTATGCGGGCTGAGGCAGCGACAATACCCGCCTTCATAGCCAACTTCAAAGCCAGCACTTCACCCTGCGTGACGCTGCGTACGTCTCCCACACTCGGAAATTTGCCGATGGCAAGGCGGCCATCCTCATCCACCATCGTGCACTTGGGGCGCATACCACCCAAAGATGTTCCCTTACCTTGCAGGTAACGAAGGTCATCGATGGTTTCCTGTCCGAGTTCTACCGCCCGGCTGGCCTGGAATATCCGCTCCAGCTCGATGAATGGCGGCGTGCTGCGTCGCCCCTCCTGCACCGTCTCGTGCCAATCCCCATCAAAATCACGCAATCGCAGTGCGCCCATGCGGCTGAAATCATCGACCGCCAGCAGAAAATCCATCTCGGTCAGCGCAGAGAGATGCGTCCCATTTCTTCGGCGCTTGGCGTAGTCACGAGCAATGACACGCCTGCCCCAGGCATCAGGCGCCGTGTCCGCTATGGCGCCATGAAAGACCGAATCAATGGGTGAGGCCGCCTTGTGCGGCTGGTAGCCCGGTGTAAACTGTAAATCAGCAGAGACATTAAACCCCTGTGGACTCGCCAGCCAGGCCTCGTCATAGGCAACAGTCGTATGCTCACGACGTCCCTGCCTGACGTGGGCCAGCGACCCAACCGGTATCCCCGCCTTGCCGATGCACAGTTGAACCTGCCGGCGAATGCATGTCGCGGCAGCACTCATAGTGCCCCCGTGGAGCCTGATTTGCGACGAACACGCTTCGGCAACTGCTCATCCATGAGGATCAAACCGATGTCGTCCTTCGAGGTATCCAGCAAATCCTCCAATGCCTGAATCTCGCCAAAAACATACATAGCTCGGGCAAAGAAGTGAATCGGCACACGGATATCACCCTTTTCCATACGACGTACTGTCGATAAAGAGGCCCCCATGCGCTCCGCCAACGACTCTTGGGAGATATGACGCCGGCGCCGGGCCAACGAAATGTCACCACCCAGCTTGAGAATGGCTCGCTCGACAGGCAGTGGAAGGGGCGCCCCCACACTAAGTGTTCCCATGAGAGTTCTTTCCCAATTTAAATGATCTCATAAGAGTTATTATAGAAAAAAAGCCCAAAAGATCAATAATAACTCACAGAGGAGCGACTAAGAGCAAACAAGCTCAAAATATTCTGGTTTCCTGCAGGAGGCACTTCATGGCACGTGCCCAAGGGTAGTTATGAGCATCGACAATCAAGCGTGACTCACGCACCAATTGGGCGCCACCCAGTCCATGGTCGCACTACTCACAGGACAGCATCGCTTCGATCATCGCATTGATCAGTTTCTGCACACGTATCAATGGCCACCATCTGGCCAAGGCATCAGGTTGATCGCACCTAGACCATACTGCAATGGATCGGGCATGTTTTCTGGAAACGTACCCATGACCTGCTTTTTGCAACAAGGGCACTGCTTGAGTTGCGCATCCACATGCGTCATCACGCCCTTTTCAAACACGATATCGATCGTTGTACGCCGTTGATAAGCCTCACAAGACTCCTGAGATAAATCTTCACCACAGGCATCGCAAAAGGACACATGGGAAATCTGAACCGTCTCACGGGTGCGCGTACGGGCCGAAGGTTCCTCTGGAGGACCATTCCCCTGAAGCCTTGGGAAAGGGCGCTGTTGTCCTTATCATATGTCCATATCAGACTTGGAGGGAGGCTTTAAGCGATGCTCAAGGTAGTACTAAATGTCAAAAAAATCACTGAAAATTCACATCAAGTAAATTTTTGACTATTTTCGCTTATTTTTTGATTTGAGCAGTTACGATTTTAATCTTGTGATTCACGATACCCATAACAAGCTACTGATAGCTAATTAGGAATGCTGACTATTACTTAGAAATACTTAGAACTACTAAAACGCTTAATGGCTCCTCGAGCTGGACTCGAACCAGCGACCCAATGATTAACAGTCATTTGCTCTACCGACTGAGCTATCGAGGAACAGCGTTGAGGTTGCGAATAATACCTACTGGATTCTGTAGGGTCAAGACCGATTTTTCACTTTTTTTCTAGGCGTTCCTCCCCGGCAACGAGTTGGTATTTATCACCCGTTGGTGACTCACAACTTCCCAGCATCCGTTGTCCTTCAAAGAGAAAAGTACAGTTTAGTCGACTTCCATCCGATGCAACCAGGGTTGCCCGCGCACTGTTCATGGATATGTCGACCATATTATTCATGAAGGGTGGAAATCCAAAGAGGTAATCGGGAGTTGTGGTCACAGCCGTTCCCCGACTGACGATATAGAATCCTTTATAGTGAAGTCCATTGATATCGGCTGAAATTGTCTCATGCAGGGCATCCAAATGCCCCTGCCAACGATCTTCCTTGTTGTACAGGGTAAATTGTTGCGGCATGGTGGCACACCCCACCAATCCCAAACATCCGGCCAATGTCAAAGCATAGCGCATGCTGCGTTGGGCCATTAAATTTCTCCGTACCAGAGTCTTGCAACCCGACTCTAACAGTTACCAAGACAGGATAGCAGTCCTCATTTGTGAAAAAATTGATAGAATCAGAGAGAGCGGTTGGGCACGGCCATAGCCATCACCATATCGGTCAGACCTTCCAGAGTCAGGCTACGACCGGGTCGATACCAATTACTGGTCCAAGCAATGGCGCCTGACAACAACCTGCGCCAGAAAAAAGCCGGATGGGGTATTGAACCAGCCTTGTTCAGTTCTTCCAGAACACTAATCCAGCAGGCTTCATATTCATCACGCAGTTTCAGTACACGTTGCTGGCTGGATGGACCAAGCGCATTCCACTCATAGACCAGCACGGCCATCGCTTCACCCGTTGGACCAAGAATTGATTCCAGTTCTCCAAATACCAGCGCCCTCAGACGCAACTCAGGCGTTGAGGCTTGCGCCATAGCAGCTTGGATTCGACTGAAATTATAACTTATGGCCCCCTCCATCACGGCAACCAGAATGGCCTCTTTGCTTTCAAAATGATGGAACAGGGAACCACTCTGTATGCCGACCAACCGAGCCAGATCCCGGACCGTTGTGCGTTCATAGCCCTGGTGCCGAAACAGATGTGCGGCAGCACGCAGAACGCGCCCCCGGGGGCTATCATCAAGTTCACCCATGACAGGAATCTGATCCAGCGAAGCATGCAGGCTCACGTATTTAACCTCAGTCAATGTTGTATCTAAATTTAGCATGAATTGAAATGATACCAAATGGGGCTTTACAAACCAAGCGCTTGCTTAGTATCTTAGACGCATGATGCAGAGGAGCAACCATCATGGAGCAAAAAAAGTCAAAAATCCGCATTGGCTGCGCCAGCGGCTTCTGGGGCGACACCAACACAGCCGCTTTTCAGCTGGTCAAACTTGGACAGCTTGATGTTCTGGTCTTCGATTATCTGTCCGAGATTACGATGTCCATCCTGGCTCGAGCCATGGAAAAAAATCCTGAAGAAGGCTATGCCACCGACTTTGTCAGTCGGGTCATGCTACCTCTGCTTCCTGACATTGCCACTCAAGGTATCAAGGTTGTCAGTAATGCCGGCGGCATCAATCCACACAGCTGTGCACGCGCCCTGCAGAACCTGATCGATGCGGCAGGGCTATCCTTACGCATTGCAGTGGTCGATGGTGACAACCTTATCTCCCAATGGAATAAACTCAAGACCCAGAACATCCATGAGATGTTTGATGGCACTCCTCTGCCCGATTCCATGACCAGTATCAATGCCTATCTGGGTGCAGAGCCCGTGGCTCGTGCCTTGGAAGAAGGGGCCGATATTGTGATTACCGGCCGTATCGTTGACTCGGCACTGGTACTTGGTCCTTTGTTACATGCCTTTGACTGGCGAATGGATCAGTATGATCTATTGGCACAAGGTTCTCTGGCGGGTCATCTGATTGAATGTGGTGCCCAGTGCACGGGCGGTAACTTCACCGATTGGGAACAGGTGGAAGGCTACGAAAACATGGGCTTTCCGATTGCCGAATGTGGCGCGGACGGATCCTTTGTCATCACCAAGCCACCCAAAACCGGTGGTCTGGTGACACCGGCCACGGTGGGCGAACAACTGGTTTATGAGATCGGCAATCCGGCGGCCTATATCCTCCCGGATGTCATCTGTGATTTTCGTCAGGTTTGCATGCAGCAGGACGGCGAAAACCGTGTGGCGGTCTCAGGTGCCAAAGGTTATGCACCAACAAGCCAGTATAAAGTCTGTGCAACCTGGCGGGACGGTTATCGAATCAGCGCCTCATTCATGATGGGCGGTATTGATGCACGTCGCAAGGGGGAACGTGTTGCTCAGGCTATTCTGGATAAGGTTCAGAACGTCATGGCCAAACGCGGCGCGCCACCCTTCACCGAAACCCTGATCGAAATTCTGGGCAGTGAATGGACCTATGGTCCGCACAGCCGAATGCAAGCTAGCCGCGAAGTCATTGTCCGGCTGAGTGCCCGCCACTTTATTCGTGAGACCCTGATGTTTCTAGCCTCAGAAATTGCCCAGGCAGCAACCGGCATGGCACCAGGGGTCACCGGCATCGTTGGTGGTCGTCCCAAGGTATCACCCGTGGTCCGACTGTACTCATTCCTGCTCGACAAGAGCCATGTTCATGCCAATGTCCACATTGGTGGTCAAACTCTGTCCATTGCGCCTCAACCGGATTCATCAGATTCTGCCCCTGCCAAGCCAAATGCATCTCTGGCAGCTGTCCTTCAGGTTCCGGTCGTCCATGCTGCGAACCTAGTCACAGTGCCTCTGGTTCGTCTGGCCTGGGCACGCTCAGGCGACAAGGGCGATTTCAGCAACATTGGCGTCATTGCACGGCAGGCTGCATGGTTGCCATGGATCTATGCCTCAGTCAACGAACAGAGCATCGCAGCGTATATGGCGCATGTGCTTGACCCCGATCGATCACGGATTGAAGCCTATCACCTGCCTGGCATCAGCGCCCTGAACTTTTTACTCATTCATGCGCTAGGCGGTGGTGGTATTGCCAGCCTGCGCGCCGACCCTCAGGGCAAAGCCCTGGCTCAGCAACTGCTCGACATGCCGGTTCGTATTCCGGCAGACCTTCTCGACGCTACGGAGGCTTAATCATGACAATGGAAACGCACTATCGGTCCATTTTTCATCCAGAATTATTCCGCAATCAGGTCATGGTCATCACAGGAGGAGGCAGCGGCATTGGTCGCTGCACCGCCCATGAACTGGCAGCCCTGGGCGCCCACGTTGTCCTGCTTGGCCGACGGCAGGAAAAACTTGATCAAGTGGTTGAAGAAATAAAGCACGACGGTGGCCAGGCCAGTGGCTTCAGCTGTGATATTCGTGACGAACAACGGGTACGCGAAACCTTTACCCAAATTCTGGAAATACAGGGAAGGATTCACGGTCTGGTGAACAATGCCGGTGGACAATTTCCATCCCCGCTGGAGATGATCAGCAGCAAGGGCTTCGAAGCAGTTATCCGCAACAACCTAACCGGTACTTTCTTGATGATGCGGGAAGTATTCAATCAGTGCATGCAGGAGCATGGAGGCAGCATCGTCAACATGACCGCAGACATGTGGGGTGGAATGCCCGGCATGGGGCATTCCGGTGCTGCGCGTGCCGGTGTCGACAACCTGACCAAAACAGCTGCCGTTGAATGGGCCCGCAGCGGAGTCCGGGTCAATGCCGTTGCCCCCGGCTGGATCATCTCATCCGGCATGGATACTTATCAGGGCATCATGAAAACCATTATTCCTACCCTGAAAAACAAGGTACCTCTCAAACGTATGGGTACGGAATCCGAGGTCAGTGCGGCCATCTGTTTCCTGCTCTCCCCGGCAAGCGCATTCATCTCCGGTGTCACACTGCGTATTGATGGTGCCGCTTCTCTGGGCAGCAGAATCTGGGAACTTGCGGATCATGCACGTTCACAACCCTTTGATGGATTTCACCGTGCATTCATTCCCGATGTACTGAAAGAAGATGGAAACTGACATCATGCCGATCATTGAATCCCAAATTAACACTCATGGCACTGACTTTCAGGAACGGCGTGAGGCCATGTTGGCCAAAATCGATGAAGTACGCGCCATCCAGCACAAGGTCTTTCTCAAGGCAGAAAGCCAGCGGGAAAAATTTACCAAACAGAACAAGCTACTGCCTCATGAACGAATTCAACGTCTGCTCGACCCAGGCTCACCCTTCATGGAAATCTGTCCGCTGGCCGGCTACATGATGCATGACGACAAGGATGGCAGTGAGGCCGGTGGTGGAATCATTTCTGGCATTGGTTTTATCGAGGGCGTTCGTTGTCTGGTCAGTGCCAACAACAGTGCCATCAAGGGGGGCACGATTACCCCTGCCGGCCTGCAAAAAACCCTACGTCTGCAACAGATTGCCCTGCAAAACCGATTACCCTCAGTCGTACTGTCAGAAAGCGGTGGCGCCAACCTCAATTATGCCTCCCAAATCTTCGTCGAAGGTGCGCGAACTTTTGCCAACCAGGCCCGACTATCTGCGGCAGGTCTGCCGCAGATCACCATTGTTCATGGCAACGCCACGGCAGGTGGTGCCTATCAGCCCGGACTTTCAGACTATATGATCACGGTTCGCAACCGCACCGCCATGTTCCTGGCAGGCCCTCCTCTGCTGCTGGCAGCAACCGGAGAAATCGCCACGGAAGAAAATCTCGGCGGCGCAGTCATGCATGCCCAAGTGGCCGGAACGGCCGAATATCTGGCGGAACATGATGCCGATGCCATTGCCATGGCGCGCGACATTGTCGCCCACCTTGGCTGGAATGATCGTCTAAGCCCCGCCCCCACCCGTTCCTTTCGGGAACCCCGCCACGATGTGGAAGAACTGCTGGGCATCATACCAACCGACCCGCGCACGCCCTACGATACCCGTGAAATTATTGCCCGAATCGCCGATGATTCCGAGTTCCTGGAATTCAAGCAGGAGTACGATGATCAGACCGTCTGTGGCTGGCTCAGCCTAGGAGGAACCCGTTGTGGCTACATCGGCAACAATGGCCCCATTACACCACAAGGCGCCAGCAAGGCATCGCAGTTCATTCAGCTCTGTGACCAGACCGGAAGGCCGATCCTGTTCGTTCATAACACGACCGGTTTCATGGTCGGAACCGACTCGGAACAGAATGGCGTTATCAAACACGGTTCCAAGATGATCCAGGCCGTTGCCAATTGCAAGGTCCCAAAAATATCCATCGTGGTCGGAGGCTCCTATGGAGCCGGTAACTATGCCATGTGCGGCCGTGGTCTGGACCCACACTTCATCTTTACTTGGCCGAACAGTAAGACTGCCGTCATGGGAGGCGCACAAGCTGGCAAGGTACTTCGTATTGTGACCGAAGCCAAACAGCGCAAGATGGGCCTTGAGCCCGACCCAAAGGTTCTGGACTATCTTGAACAGAGTGCCGCCCAGACACTGGAACAACAGTCCACTGCCCTTTTCAACACAGCCAGCCTGTTTGACGATGGCATCATTGACCCTCGTGACACCCGCAAACTGTTGTTATGGATCCTCGAAATGATTGACGAGGCCCAACGACGTTCACTTCATCCAAACAGCTACGGCGTAGCCCGGTTTTAAGGTACGGAGAATCCATCATGCAACTGACCGCTGAACACGAAAATCTGCGTAGAACGACCCGCTCCTTTGTTGACAAAGAAATCACACCCTACGTTGAAGACTGGGAAAATGCCGGCTGTTTTCCAGCTCATGAGCTTTTTCCCAAACTTGGCAGTCTCGGACTTTTGGGTATCTGCAAGCCCGAGGCCTATGGCGGACTTGAGCTGGATTACTCGTACAATGTGGTTGTCGCCGAAGAACTCGGGCGAGCAGGCTGTGGTGGCGTACCTTTGGCGATCGGGGTACAAACCGATATGGCAACACCGGCCCTGGCCCGCTTTGGTTCCGATGAACTGCGTGCTCGTTTTCTAGCACCAGCCATCCAAGGCACCGCGGTGGCATCGATTGCAGTCTCCGAACCCGGTGCCGGTTCGGATGTGGCAGCAATCACCACCCGCGCTGACAAGGATGGCGATGACTACATCATCAATGGTACGAAAATGTGGATTACCAACTCCACCCAGGCTGATTTTTTTTGTGTCCTCGCCAACACCAGTGAAGGCAAACCTCATGTCAACAAATCGCTGATTATTGTTCCAGCCAATACCCCTGGCGTCACCCTGTCCCCCCGACTCAGCAAACTCGGCATGCGATCATCCGATACTGCACAGATTTTCTTTGATCAGGTTCGAGTTCCGCAGAGCAACCGGATTGGTGCAGAAGGCATGGGCTTCATGATGCAGATGATGCAGTTCCAGGAAGAACGTCTGTGGGGCGCGGCCAATGCGCTCGGCGGCATGCAGACCTGCATTGATCTGACCATTGACTACTGCCGGCAACGACAGACCTTCGGTCAACCACTGATTGATAATCAGGTCGTACATTTCCGTCTGGCCGAACTGCAAACCGAAATTGAACTGTTGCGCGCTCTGGTTTATCAGGCCACAGAAGCCCACATCCGCGGTGAAGACATTACCCGATTGGCTTCTATGGCCAAGCTCAAGGCAGGCCGTCTGATGCGTGAACTCACCGATAGCTGTCTGCAGTACTGGGGTGGTATGGGCTATATGTGGGACAATCCAGTAAGCCGTGCCTTCCGTGATGGCCGACTGGTCTCCATCGGCGGTGGTGCTGACGAGATCATGCTCGGCATCATCTGCAAACTGATGGACATCCTGCCATCCCGCAAGAAAGACAAGGGAGGTGCAGCATGACCGATATGTACCACACCCTTAAGATTGAACAGAGTGGTCCAGTTCTTGAGATCACCCTCAATCGTCCTGAGGTTCGCAATGCCATGAACCTGACCATGGTGGAGGAACTTCGCACCCTGTTTGCAGGCACTGTGGAACGGGGGGTGCGGGTTGTCATACTGCGCGGTGCGGGTGGACACTTTTGTGCCGGTGGTGATGTGCAGGACATGATGCAAGCCCGCATGCAGGCAGGACAAGACTCTTCTCCAGAACCTTATGTTCGCCTGAACCGTGCTTTTGGCAAACTCCTACAGGAAGTTGAAGTCGTCGGCTGCGTGGTTATTGCAATTCTCGAAGGTGCCGTATTGGGAGGAGGCTTTGGTCTGGCCTGTGTTTCAGATGTTGCCATTGCCATGAACAATGCCCAGTTTCGACTTCCCGAAACCGGCCTTGGACTGATTCCCGCCCAGATTGCCCCCTTTGTCCTCAAACGCATCGGTTTAACTGCGACCCGGAAACTGGCTTTGACTGGCATGGCGCTGAGCGCTGAGCGCGCCGAGGCCATCGGCCTGATCCATACGGTCGTTTCCAGTGCAGAAGAACTCGGGCAAGCGCTCGAGACCGTCCTTGAGCACTGCCTGCGCTGCGCCCCGCAAGCCAATCAGGTAACTAAAGATTTACTGCATCGCTGCATGCCTCCCCAGAATTATGAGCTTTTGCTCGATGAGGCCGCCCGTTCTTTTGCTGCAGCGGTTCAGGGCAATGAGGCCATGGAAGGGACTATGGCATTCATGCAAAAACGTTTACCCGCATGGGCACGTACCCAGGGAGAAAAGACATGAGCTTTCAACGCATCCTCATCGCCAACCGGGGCGAGATTGCCTGCCGGGTCATCCGCAGCGCCCAGGCATTGGGATATACAACCATTGCCGTCTACAGTGAGGCCGACCGACAGGCCCGCCACGTTCAGATGGCTGATGAGGCAATTGCACTTGGCGGTTCAAGTGTCCAGGAATCTTACCTCAATCCCGAAGCCCTGATGCAGGCCATGCGTCGAAGCGGTGCAGAGGCCGTCCACCCCGGCTATGGCTTTCTTTCCGAAAACGCGACCTTTGCGGAAGCTTGCCAGAAGGCTGGTCTGATTTTTATCGGTCCTGACCCTGAAGCCATGGCCTTGATGGGCAGCAAACGCGCTGCCAAAATCGCCATGATTGAAGCAGGAGTGCCTTGTGTTCCTGGCTATGAAGGTGCCGATCAGGCTGATGAATCGTTCATACGGGAAGCTGACCGCATTGGCTACCCGGTCATGATCAAGGCGTCCGCCGGTGGTGGTGGACGCGGCATGCGTAAGGTCGATCAACCGCAAGATTTGATCACTTCCCTCAGCACCGCCCGCTCAGAAGCACGCAACGCCTTCGGCAGTGATGAGCTGATTCTCGAAAAGGCAGTGGTGGACCCGCGTCACGTTGAAATCCAGGTCTTTGCCGATCGGCATGGCAACTGCCTTTATCTGGGCGAACGCGACTGCTCCATTCAACGCCGTCATCAAAAGGTTGTCGAGGAGTCCCCTTGCCCGGTCATGACCCCCGAACTGCGTCAACATATGGGTGAAGCCGCGGTCGCTGCCGCCAAATCCTGTCAGTACGTCGGCGCAGGCACCGTTGAGTTTCTGCTTGATGCCAGCGGCTCCTTTTATTTCCTGGAGATGAATACCCGTCTGCAGGTGGAACATCCGGTAACCGAACTGGTTACCGGTCTTGACCTGGTCGCCTGGCAAATTCGGGTGGCCGCAGGGGAGCCTTTGCCGATCACTCAGGATCAGGTTCAGTTAAAGGGACACGCCATAGAAGTGCGATTTTATGCCGAGGATCCGGCACAGAATTTCTTGCCCCAGACCGGACCGGTCGTTTATTTCGAACCAGCCGAAGGTGAAGGCATACGGATCGATCATGGTTTGCTGACAGGGGGTGAAGTATCGCCCTACTATGATCCGATGCTGGCCAAGATCATTGCCTGGGGTGAGAACCGCCATGAAGCCTGTCGTCGACTGACCCGTGCCGTACAAAAGACCCTGCTGTTCGGTGTTCCCCACAACCAGTTCTTTCTGCACGACGTCCTGAGCCATCCAGCCTTTCGACGTGGCGAGACCCATACCGGATTTATTGCCCAGCATCTGGATCAAGCCATGTCACTACAGCCCCTTCGCGCTGAAGCAATGGATTTCGCCTTGGCTGCGATGTTGTTCCATGAACGCAGTGCGCATCCCCTTCGAGGCTGGAGAACAGCCGCAGATCTGGCCAGTTGGCTCTGCCTGCGCTGTGATGAGCAGAACGAGACACTGCGTATCCAGCGCCAGGATGAACGCACCCGACTGGTTCAACAGGGCACACAAACCCTGCCGATCAGCTGTGTCCGCATCGATTCGCATTGCCTGGTCTACAGCCTTGACGGCTGGCAGAAACAGGTTCGATATGCTTGGCAGGATGATCGTCTCTGGCTGCAGACGCAGAGAGGCCCCTTGCTGTTCTGCGACATCAGCCATCAACGTGCCTCCGGCACCGAAGACGGAGGCAGTGGAAACATCACGGCTCCAATGGATGGATGTATTCGTGGCATTAATATTCAGCTTGGACAAAGCGTCGAACGAGGGACTGTCCTGATGATTCTTGAAGCCATGAAGATGGAGCACCCCATCAAGGCTGACCGTGATGGGGTTGTACGCCAGCTCACCATTCTGCCTGGCCAGCAGGTCAAAAAACGTCAATTACTGGTTCAGCTTGGAGATATGTCATGATGCCCCTGAGCGGACAGGTTGCCCTGCTAACCGGTGGTACCCGGGGCATCGGGCGTGCCATGGCGCTGCAACTGGCCCAGGCTGGGGTTCATGTTGCACTGGCAGCCAAAAGCGATGTACCGCATCCAACTCTGCCTGGAACTTTGGGCAGCGTCTGTGCCGAAATCCAGGATTTTGGCGTTGAAGCACTCGGCATCCGTACCGATGTGCGTGAAGCCAGCCAGATCGAGGCTGCCGTTCAGGGCGTTGTTCATCACTTTGGCCGCCTGGACATAGTCATCCATAATGCCGGAGCCTTACAGTTGTCACCCTTGACCAGCACGCCACTCAAGCATTATGACCTGATGCAGGCGATTAATGAACGAGCCTTGTTTGTTCTGGCCCAAACCAGCATTCCCCACCTGCTCAAAGCCCCCCGTCCGCATCTGCTTGCCCTGTCCCCGCCCCTCAATCTGCGCCCTGAATGGCTGGGGAAATTCATCCCCTACACCGTCTCGAAATACGGAATGAGTTTGCTTATGGCAGGTCTGGCTACCGAACTTGCAGGCCGGATTGCCTGCAATACCCTCTGGCCACGCACCGTGATCGCCACTGCTGCGACGGAGCGCTTTGCGGGCGAAGCCATCTACCCGGTCAGTCGAACACCAGCAATCATGGCCGATGCGCTTATGGCACTGTTGAACATGTCTCCTGTCCCAAACGGGTACCACTGGCTGGATGAGGATATCCTCGCCCAAAAGGGATGTATCGACTTCTCGGCGTACCGCTGTCAGCCGGGTGATCAGCCATTACAACTGGATTTTTATGTCGACGAATAACAAACTGCAGAGCGCTTCGGCCCTGCAGTTCAGTCCGAAGAAATAGTCTCAGACTGTTGGTGTCGGTGCCACAGAAAGATCAGGATCACTAAACATGAACTGATCAAAGTAATTAGCCATGCTTTGCATTTCCTCCTGGCTCAGGGCAGGAATCAGCTTGTTCATGGCTGCATGCGCACCCTTGCTAATGGTCGCCCGTGCCATTCCGGATGCCTTGGACATGATAAAGCCAAGATGCAGGGCCGCAATAAACTCGTCAAAATAACTGATCAGGGCCTGATCAATGAATTCAGACATAGCCACTCGCAATTCCTCTCGGTTTGCCTCGCCCCGGCCAGCATCAATCTCAGTAAAGACCACTTCAAAATGGGTCCGAAGGCTGTCCTTAAGCGGAATGGCAATATAGACCTCCTGACCGCGATAGCGTCGACGGCCATGTACATAGGTGGCTGCCTTACTGAGCTCTTCATTGCTGCGCTTGCTAAGGAGCTGACGCAGCAGGACATGCATGGTACTGCGCAACACCCCAGCCAGATGCTCCAAAATACCTGTATTGCTGCCCATAGCCTTAACGAGATCAAGCAAAATCACCTGAATGACACTATCAGTAAACTGCATGGACATCTTGACGTACAAATCAGCTTGGGGCTCGCTTGAATGCGCATCCAGCTTGGCGAGAACGTATTCCAGATCTTTGGCAAGTTCCTGATCCGCACGGTACGCAAAATATGCTGCCATAATGATTTCCTTCTCCGTTGATCTTGCAATTTTGACACGTTTCGACAAAATGACAAGTCAGTATGTACAGAAGACAGTGACACGCTAACATGTCACTCTACTTCATGGCGGTGGCGCATCAACCCATGACCCTAATGTATGCCAGACTCAGGCTGCTTTGTTGAAGGAATCAACTGATTGTGTCCTTTATCTCCCAGCCCTTCGATCAACCCATTCTGCTCATCGACCTCGATGGAGTCCTGGCTGATTTCGATGCCGGTTTCAAAACGCGTTGGAATGAGCACATGGGTGCACTTTTTCCAGCGGTGGATGTTCAAGAGCGTTGTCATTTCCATATCGCCGATGATTATCCGGCCAAATACAGAACCGACATCGAACGACTGATGCATGCGCCTGGATTCTATAACTCGCTGCCACCCATACCCGGAGCAATTGAAGCCTTCCAGCGTCTGAAGGCAGAGGGTTATGCGCTCTGGATCTGCAGTACGCCACCATCCAGAAACATTCAGGCAGCAACGGAAAAACTGGCCTGGATCGAGCATCACCTCGGCACATTCATGCTGGAACGCACTATTTTTGCTGCAGACAAGACCATGATTCATGGTGATTTTCTGGTTGATGATCGCCCCACCATAACCGGAAGTTGTACGCCTAACTGGGAACATATTCTTTTCGATCAACCCTATAACCGACAAAGTCCCCTACCGCGGCTCGTCTGGAATCAAGAGGGATTGATGTATCTGATTACAGCACTGAGCCAATGCGTCACGAATCGATCCTGCTCGCGCCAATAACGCAATTTTGACCGAAAATACCAAGTCTCGGGATTATACTGATTGCCAAATCAACATGATTTCAAGATAATTGAATTTGTTTTAAAAATTTGTTCCATGATCCTGAACATCATGAACATTACTCAGGAACAAGGTTGCAAGACAGGGTTGGGATCATCAAGTTATGGCAATGTTGAAGACTAATGACACGCTACGTCTGCTGATTGGCTGCACGGCCAGCGATCGTGCCGAGCTGATGGTCAGTGCATTGAAAAATCTTGGAATTGCGACCCGTCCAACCCGATCCGAATCGGTTGAGGATTTGCTTGACCACCTCGAACATGAATCCTTTGATGTTCTGGTTAGCTCTGAAGATCCGGATGAATACAGTATGGATGCCTTGCTTGGCAGCATCCGCAAACTCGGTCGGGACATCCCGGTCATCATCATCAGCGACCAGCTCGATTTTGACACCCATACCCGTGCCCTTG
>JAJZHM010000064.1 GCA_021804485.1 Pseudomonadota bacterium
AAGTATGTTCAGAAGGAAAAGAAGCGGTGCAGAATCACAAGGATCCAGGTAGGGGCGGAGGGCTCCGAACCGGCTGTGGAAGCACGGCCCACGCTTGGTGAGACCGTGGTAAGTCGTGGTGGTGGCAACATCCCTGCGCTAAGGTCGTTGACCCAGGAAACCCCCGCTACAACGTCGCAAGGCGTTTAGCGGTGGGAGACTTCATGGCAACACTGCTGGGGCAGCCGATTTCTTATCCAACAGCCTATGATCCGGCGATTTTGGAAGGCATTGATCGTGCTTTGGGTCGGCAGGATCTTCATTTGCCTGCAGGCATGACTGGGTTTGATCGCTGGATGTGTTATGAACTGTCTTGGCTCTCGGATGCAGACCTGCCTCAATGCGGTGTGATGTGCATGGATGTTCCTGCCGGAACGCCCCGTATCGTTGAATCAAAATCCCTTAAACTCTATTTGAATAGTCTATACCGAAGTTGTTTTGCGACCAAAGAGGATGTTCTGGCGTGTATTGGTCGAGATCTTGCCCCCATCCTTGGTGGTACCCCATTATTAAAGCTCTATGGGCCGCAACAGTGGGTTTCAGAGCTGAATCCTGCTGAACCACAGGGCTACTGCTTGGATTGCGCTCGTGCCCAATCCCTGCCTGCTGATGCGGGTGATGAGTTTGAATACCGTGTCTGGACCAATCAGTTTCGTTCTCTCTGTCCGGTTACCGGCCAGCCTGACTGGGCAACCTTTGAAGTATGCTGGCAGGGTGTACCGGTGGATCTGCAGTGGATAGCCCAGTATCTGTGGAGCTACCGGGAACATGCCGGATTTCATGAACAGTGCGTTGAAGCAATCTTTTCTCATCTTCTGGAAACGATGGGCCCATCCAGTTTAATGGTGCGCGCTTCCTTTACCCGTCGGGGCGGTATTGATATCAGTCCCTGTCGGGCTTTTGGTCGCGAGGCTGAGCCTGCGCCGCGCCGTTATCGTCAGTAACCTTTGATCCCAGAGCAAGGCGCAGGGCAACCAGATCCTGCAGCCGACTGGCCTCCCATTGCAGTTGATTCAGCTGGGCTTGCAGACCGAGGATACCGTTCTGCAGCAGATCGATGCCTGAAGTCAGCCCCGAATCAACCCGATGTTGACTGGAAGCAAGCAGATCTGCTGCTGCCTTAGCCTGCAGTCTGGCCTGTTGCAGGCTCTGTTCATCTGTTTGCAGGGCATAGAGGCTGTCGGCGACATTTTGCAAACCCTGTAGAACGGTCATGTGATACTGGGATTCGGTTTCCTGCAATGTTGCTTGTGCAGCTTTTTGACGGTGTTTGAGAACACCAAAGTCAAAAATCGGCTGGGTGATGCCTGCGCCCAGACTCCAGAATCGGTCTGCAGGTGACAAGGTGCGGCTTAACAGGGTTGATTCACCGCCCCAGGCTGCCGTCAGTGAGAACTGTGGCCAACGACTGGCTATGGCGATACCGAGACCGGCAGCAGCACTGTGCACCTGAGCTTCAGCTGCACGGATATCAGGACGCTGGCGTACCCAGGAGGCCGGTAAAGTGAGGCTGGGCGTGGCTGTATCAATCAAATCACTAAGGTGTATGGTTTTGGCATGCAACTGATCAGGCGTTTGTCCAGTAAGCACCGCCAATGCATCCAGACTTTGTTCTTTCTGCTTGTTCCAGAGCGGGATTTGTGCGGCGGTTTGCTGTTCCTGCTGTTCCTGCTGCAGCAGATCCATTCGTGTATTAAATCCCAGAATCATTCCCTGTTGTATCATTTGGGTCAGTTGATGCGTATCTGCAAGCATTTGCTGGGTCAGGGTGGAGGCATCTTCTGCCCAAGCCAACTGAATAGCCGTTGCGGTGATGGTATTTGCCAGAGCAAGACGGGCAGCGTCGTACTGGGCTGCATTGAGGGCTTCCTGCGCCTGCAAGCTGTAAAGCATCTCATGATTTAGACCAAAAACGTCGGGTACGTAGCTCACCGAAACCTGAGCGGTGTGCAGCGTGTAAGGACTGGCAGGAACCTGCAGCGGAGAGGAGAGAGCGTTCGATACCGTGGCCCTTTGCCCCGAATAACCAGCACTTAGGTCAGGCAGGAGACTGGCCTGTTGTGCCAGTGTCTGTTCATGTGCTGCTTGCAGGCTTGATAACGCCGCTTGCAGGGAGGGATTATGGGTCAGCCCTTTGTGGATCCAGCCCTGAATTATTGGCTGCTTCCACAGGGCAGCACGCTGAGGATCGCGAACCAGATAAGGTGCCGCAGAGGAATCCGCACGCTGGAAGTGATTCGGCAATGACTCAGCAGGCGCAGGCGCAGAGCGGTGCAAACTGCATCCACCAAGCAGAACAGCGAGCAATAAGGTTCCTCGCAACCTAAAATCACAGAACGCGCGTATTGGCATTATGGCTGTTGCTCCCCATCGATTGGCCGATTCTGTTCCTCGCGATCAGCCTGACGAATGGAACTGTGGATCAGCGCCAGCAAGGGTGGGAGAACCACCAGCATCAGAAGGGCACCCAAGGCGAGGCCACCGACAACAACCGTAGCTAGAGGACGCTGAACCTGACTGCCAATGCCGTGGGACAGTGCCGCCGGAGCGAGTCCGATACAGGCTGACAGTGCAGTCATCAGCATGGGGCGCATCCGCTGACTGGCAGCCTGTCTCAGGGCCGTACGTGCTTCCATACCATCACCGCGCAGTTCGTTGAAGTAGGACAGCACCAGAATGCCATTCATGACCGAAACTCCGGACAGGGAGATAAATCCAATAGCTGCAGAAATACTGAACGGCAGATGAGTGATATAAAGCGCCAGTATGCCTCCTGCTGCGGCCAGAGGAATGCCAACCAGCGCCATCAAACTGTCGCGAACGGAATTAAACATGGCATAGAGCAGGGCCAGAATGAGTCCAAGGCTGACAGGCACCATGATGGCCAGTCGTTGTCGGGCCTTTTGCAGGTCTTCGAATTCACCGGCCCAGACCAGACGGTAACCGGGGGGCAATTTAATCGCCGCGCTGATGCGCTGACGGGCTTCACTGACGGTGCTGCCCAGATCCCTACCACGCACACTGAATTTTACCGGAATATAGCGCTG
This sequence comes from Pseudomonadota bacterium, assembly GCA_021804485.1. Classification (GTDB taxonomy): domain Bacteria; phylum Pseudomonadota; class Gammaproteobacteria; order Pseudomonadales; family Moraxellaceae; genus JAJXWR01. Next base: position 3,087 of record JAJZHM010000064.1, read on the forward strand.
CGTGCCTTCATGATAAATATAGGCTGCCCCTTCATCCAGACGAATATCGGCAAGGCTGGATAGGGGTACATAGCCGGTGGTGCCGTTTGCCATGGTCCAAGCCACAGGCAGGTTGCGGATCTGAGCCATCGTGAGTCGTTGATCGGCACGTAGCCGCAGCATCAGACCAAATTGCCGGTCACCTTCCAGGATCGTTGTTGCGTTGACTCCTCCTAGCGCTGCCTGAATCACGGTGTTGATGTCACCGGTATTAAGGCCATATCGCGCCGCCTTCAGACGGTCAATGCGGATATCCAGATTGGTTTGGCCAATCAGGTGAAAGATTCCCAAGTCCGATACACCTGGCACATGCTGCATCTGGTCCTGAACTTCCGTGGCCAGACGTTCAAGGGTTTCAAGATTTGGTCCGATAATTTTGACGGAGTTGGCCCCCTTAACTCCGGAGAGAGCTTCTTCAACGTTGTCCTGTATGTACTGGGAAAAATTGAAGTTGATTCCGGGAAGAGCCTCTTTGAACTCTTTCTGGATTTTTTCAGTCAGTGTGGTCTTTGTTTCCCCAGCGGGCCAGTCATCCTGAGATTTTAGCGGCACAAAAAGTTCAACGTTGGAAAGTGGCGAGGCATCGCTGCCATTATCCGGTCGCCCATGCTGGGAAACCACGGTTACAACCTCAGGGTGGCGTAAGAGTATAGCGCGCATGGTGCGCGTGGCACGCGTACCATCCTGCAGTGAGAGGGTAGGGGGCATTGAAGCCCTGATCCAGAAATTGCCTTCTTCCAGACTGGGCAGGAACTCGGAACCCAGATACGGAGCCAGCCAGGCACAGGTCAGCAAAAGCAGTACACTTAAGCTGACGATGGTTCGCCGGAAGCGAAGAGCCTGTTCAAGCACATATCCGTATCCATCACGCAGGTAGCGTACCAGCCAGGTTTCAGTTTCTTCGATCTGGGCAGGAAGCAACAGAGATGAAAGCACCGGCGTAAAGGTAAAAGTTGAGATCAGGGCGCCAAGCAGGGCATAAGCATAGGTACGAGCCATCGGCCCAAAAATCTGCCCTTCGACACCTTGCATGGTAAACAAGGGCATAAAGGCAGCAACCGTAATTAGGGTTGAAAAAAAGACCGCTCGCCCGACTTGGTGTCCTGAGATCATGATGACCGATTGGCGAAGATTCCAAGGGGATTTTGGGCGTCCCCGTAAACCGTCTTTGGCCAGATCGGCATTACGGATATCTTCCTGGGCAGAAATGGGTTTTTGCAGGTTACGAAAAACATTTTCCACCAGAATAACCGCTGAATCAACAATAATGCCAAAGTCCACAGCTCCGATGGAAAGCAGATTGGCATCCTCACCCCGCCAGTACAGCATCAGCGTGCTGCAGAGCAGCGCCACGGGTATGTTAAAGCCAACGATCAGAGCTGAGCGCAGGTCACCTAAGAACAGCCATTGGATGACAAAGACGAGCAGGCAGCCAAAAAGCAGGTTATGCAAAACGGTATGGGTCGTTACAGCCACCAACTGGCTACGGTCATAGTAGGGAACAATATGAACCCCAGGGGGCAGACTACCATCATGGTTCATGGTGGTGACCATCTGCTTAATCTTGCTGATCATGTCGTTGGTGTGCTGGGTTCGGCTCATGACCACAATGGCTGCCACAATATCATCCTGGCGGTCGCGCCCAGCGATGCCTAGACGGGGCAGATAACCAACACTGACCGTGGCGATATCCTTGATGAACAGGGGTATACCATGGTTCTGGCTGATTACGATGTTGCGGATGTCGGTCAGGCGGTTTCCTTTGGTCAAATCATCATCGCCACCGTCATTAATCAGTCCAATCCCGCGGATGTTGACGGTCTGCTGGCCAATGGTGATGTCACGGCCACCAATATTGATATTGGCGTTCCCTAGGGCGGTGATAATCTGGGACATGCTGAGGTGATAGGCCTGAAGACGATGTAGGTCCACTGATACATCAAAGGTCTTGGTCGTGCCACCCCAACTGTTGATCTGGGCAATGCCCGGGATGGTACTCAGACGTCGGGCGATGACCCAGTCCTGAACGGTACGCAGATTGCTCAGTCCAAAATGGGGCGGACCAACCACCTGATAACGGTAAATTTCACCGGTCAGGCTTGATTGCTGAATCTGCGCCACCTGATTATTCGGCAGGCTGACATTTTGTTGTAGAGCCAATGCCGCCTGAGTATAGGCAAAATAGTAATCAATGCCGTAACGGAACGTTACCCGTACAAAACTTAGTCCGTAAAAAGAGGTTGAGCGAATATTGGCAATACCCGGGGTTGCGTACAGACCAATTTCCATGGGGGTGGTGTAGTATCGCTCCATTTCTTCTGCGGAAAGGCCGGGAGCCTGGGCAGTGATTTCCAGAATGACCGGTGCAGGATCCGGATAGGCTTCGACATTGAGATGGCGCACGGCATTGAGTCCCATGGCCAGAAAGACCAGCAGGATGCCGAGGATCAGGTGACGGCGTGACAGGGTAATGATGAGCAGGGACTTCAGCATGCTTCAGTCATCCCCGCTGGCATGGATGATGTTACTCAGATTGATGGCACCTTCGGTAACTACAGTACTTTCAGGGCTGATTCCATCCAGAATTTCGGTCCAGCCCGCATCGCTGATCCCCGTGTGAACAGGATGTGCCCTAAAGTGCAGTCGATCGGTTGTCGTCCAGACGGTGCTGCCGCCATCAGGCTCATGGACAATGGCGTCGTCAGGGACAGCAAGCACATTATTCCCAGTTCCATTCTGAATTTGCATACTGAGTAACATTCCGGGATGCAGCTGCGCCGATGGGTTGGCCAGAATAGCCCGTACCAGCAGCGTATGACTTTGCGGATCTTCACTGTATGCTTTGTACACAATATTGCCTTCAAGGGCGAGATGGGGCAAAGATAAAGGGTGAGCCTTGAACGAAGCTCCAGGATGAACCTCAGTAGCATTCTCAGGCAGAGCAGCATCAATCCAGAGCTGATCGGTTGCTTCCAGTGTAACGGGAGCGGGAGAACTGCCCGGCTGAGTCAGCAGGCCAACCTGGGCCTGCCGATCAATAACCAGGCCATTCATCGGGCTGGTCACAGTCAGTACCCGATCCACCTTGCCTGACTGTTCCAGATGGTGGATTTGGGTCTCTGCAAGTCCCATGCTGATCAGTGTCTGGCGAGCAGCCTGAATATTGGCGGTGGCCGTGGCATAATCGGATTGGGCCTGTTCCAGATCTTTCTGGGCAATTTCCTGAATTCCAATCAGAGACTTGGCCCGCTGAACCGCTTTTTCGGTCAGATGTTGGCTGGCCACTGCACTCAGGAAGGTACTTTGTGCCTGAATCAGATCCGAGCTGCTGATGCTGAAAAGAACATCACCGCGTTTTACCCGTGTGCCAACTTCGACAGAACATTGAACAATGCGGCCTGTGTAGCTGCTGTAGACAGGTAGCGTATGATTGGCATCCGCATCGATCTGGGCAGGAACATCAAGCCAGTCATTCAGGATTCGCATCTGAGCTTGGGCGAAGTGCAGCGAAGCGACCTGTGTTGCATCAAGACTGACTTGGCCGGACGGTGCAGAAGGATTAAGGGTCGCAGGACTTGCCTGCTCATGGCCTGAGTGACAGCCGCACAATAGGATGCAGCTGATTAATCCTGGTAACAAACGATGGGTGCGGTAATCCATAGGTATGGGCCGTGAGACTGACAACGCACGTATGATAACGTGCGTTGCTTACGATTCCCTTACAGTTGATCTACTTCTCTATCTTCGAAGATAGCCCCAAGCTCTTTTCAGCTTTGCCGGCAGTCTGCGGATTTTTCTTTAGAGCTCAGAAGAGAGGCTGTAAAGCAGTTTGGCCAGAGGTAGCAGATGTGGTCCTACCAAGGCCTTTCCCGAGGTCATCAATGCGACACTGGTGTTGCGTTGTGGATCTGCCCAACAGAAAATATTGGTAAAACCAAGGTGACCAAAAGCTCTTGGAGTGTTCGGTCCAAAAAGACCCAGAGGTTTTGAGCCAAGCATGAACCCCATGGAGTAGCGCATAGGCATAAGCAGGGAACCATCGAGCTCAGGTTTTTGGGCCTCCAGAATAGCGCGACGCACGGTCTCGGGTTTGAAGATCTGCTTGTCCTGATAGCGTCCGCCTTGGCGTAGCATCTCGAAGAAGCGGCAGGATTCTTCGGCAGTCGCAAAAATATTACCCGCAGGTACGATGACATCCATAAAACGAGGGTCATTACAGACATCAACGGCAAGTTCTAGGGAACCACCGAGGATATTGTAAAGATAAAGGTCAAGAGGAAATACCGGCTTGACGCCTGTGGCATGATTTTCAATGACACGATCGCGATATTCCGGTTCAAGACCATAATTGAAGTGCCGCATGCCCATTGGGGTACAGATCACTTCCTGCAGTATGGCCCGTGGGGAGCGGCCCGTTACCCGGCGGATCAGTTCACCTAGAATATAGCCTGCAGTGATGGCGTGGTAGGCAACCCGTCGTCCGCTGCGTGACACTGGTCGGGCAGCACAAAGCATGCGAACCACTTTTTCTTCATCAAAGAGTAATTCCGGATCGACCTTGCCTTCCAGACGGGGAATACCACCCCGATGGGTCAGGAGGTGATAAATGGTCGCATTCTGTTTGCCATGGACACCGTACTCGGGTATGTAGTGACTGATTGGGTCGGTAAGATCAATCAGATGTTCCTGATTCATCCAGTGGATCAGCATGGCAGTGATTACTTTTGATGCCGAAAACAGACAGATGGGACTGTCGGGTTGGGCCACAACAGCTTCGGAAGCAGAGCCTTGGTGCGGTCCGTAGCCCTTGGACCATCCCAGGGATCGGTTCAGAACGATTTGTCCGTTGTGCCTCAGGCAGAAGGTAACTGCAGGATAGACACCTGAACGAAACAGGTCCTCAACGGCATTCCATATTCGTGATTTGCTGGGTTTGGCCAGAAAAAGCTCATGTTCCGGGCATTCATCCAAAGCGATGCGCGTGACTGGGCTGATATCATCAGGGATTTGGATCGTATTCATGGAATGCAGTTGCATTAAACTCATTTGTTCTCATCCTTGCGTGTTGCCGAATCCTGGGGATTCATCCTTGGGCGGCTGGTAATAAGTTTCCAGAAGGGGATTCGACTGGCAATCTCACCAAGACCGGAAAGACGCTCAACCGAATCACGCAACTGAACCAGTTCATCGACATCTTCGGCGATCCGGAAGATGACAATATAAAACTCAAAGAGGGCGCGCATCACGGAAAGAAGTACCAGAAAGGCAAACGGAGCCGCCATTAGTACCAGCAAACCCAGCCACATTGAACTGATGAAGGCCATCAATACCTGATAGAAAACCAGCCCAAGACATCCCAGAATGATGATGCCGTAAAAAATGGGCAAGAGTTGGATGGTCAAATATTCGGTAAACGAGAAATCGAAAAGAACACGCAGATAGGCCCGGGCATTCTGTTCGATCTCAACCCAAAAAGCACGGGAATAGATACGATCGGAAATTAAGGGCATTATCAAGAACCGCCCTGGAGATGGACAAGATCGTGCAATACTTCAGTAGCGTGCCGGGTTGGATCAACATGGGTGTAGTGGCGCAGAACAACGCCGTGCGGATCGATCAGGAAACTCTGACGGGACGCAAAACGTGTTACCAGAAGATTGTTGAGAACGCCATAATTTTTGGCAACCTTACCCTGTGCATCAACCAAGATTGAAAAAGGCAGTTGCAACTCGTGGGCAAAATGGGCGTGAGCGCGCAAGTTATCTTCACTAATGCCAACAATATTCAACTGATGGCTCTGCAAGACTGGATAAAGATCCCTAAACCTTTCTGCTTCTGTGGTGCAACCGCTTGTGCCATCTTTTGGATAAAAATAGACCAGCAACCATTTACCATGAAAATCTTTAAGCTCCCGAAAATTTCCAAACTGATCCTGCAGATGAAAGTCTGGTGCGACCTGACCCAGAAAAACATCGGCATGCAGGGGTGCAGTGGCAACCAAGGAAAGGGCCAATACGATGAGCGCTCGAAAAGAACCAGACATGTACTACTCCTGATCGGATGTTCTGAAACCAGATTACAGCGGACAGCCAGCGTCTTCAAGTACATGAAGGAAATCTGTGGCCATTGAATGGCGTTTAAGTATGGTATAGAGCGTCTCTCCCTGCTTATTGCGGGCATCAATACGACCACCGCGTTCCAGGAAGATCTGCACAAAACGTTCAAAGTCATAGGCGCGCATGCTCTGATAAGCGCGCCAGAGGCGGAAAAAATCCGGATTTTCATCGACAGGAACAGGTATGTTCAGCCATCCGGCAATTCGATCATCTTCCCAGGCTTCACCAAATCGGGCAGGTTGGGTTCGACTCATGGTTGGTACTCCTTCGGCCAGGCTTTGTCGAAACAGCGTCGGATGCGCTCGTTTTCAACAGGATTCCATGGATGCAACAGCACTTTGCCTGCCAGGGCATATGCATGCTGCTGACCAAGCTGCTGACCTGAAAGTCCATCCTTCCAGAGTTGCAGGAGCAGGTTTCGGCGCTCATCCTGCTGATCAGTAGGGGCATCCAGATCCAGCACATACTCCCAGAGCAGCAGGGCCTGCCCCGAACTGAGCTGTTGCAGCGGGGGGGGCGTGATTTTACGCCATGCCACAGGCAGTATTGCTGCTTTCATGGTTGATGTACTATCCGGCTGATTGGCATCAAGGAGTTGCTTCCAGGTGGTTTCCATGTGCTGTGAGCGGGCCAGATCACGACTTCGGGCCTGGATCTGGCGATAGCTCTGTTCTTTTCGCTGCAGAAGCTCCCTGAGGGATGCTGCATGCTCAAGTTCGGCAATCTGGCTACGGCAGAAGCCAAGACTGGCTTCAAAATCAATGGATTCAGGATTGAGTTGCAGGATGAGCTGTTTACAGGCTTCATGGCGCTGCTGACCAAGTTGATAGACCTGATCGCAGGCAGCCTTAAAACGTGGCCAGAGCTGCTGGTTATCCCGATGGCGGTGCAGGCCAATTTCCTTCCAAGCCTGCTGCATGGCACGAATACTTGTAGCTGCGTCCTTGTGAGTTCCATCTCCCTCGGGTCGGGTAAGGGCGTCTGCTTGCTCGATCAGTTCAATCATACGCTGCCGATTCTGTCGTTCTTCCCGATGCACCGCTTGTTGCAACCGTTCAAGTTCCGCCCGAACTGCTGCCGTGACCGGTTCGGACTCACGCAGATAACGTCGTATGGATTTCCATTGTTCCTGAGAGCGGTTTAGCTCATCACGTAGTGTCTTCCAGCCCTGGCGGTCAAGTGCGCGAACGTCAATGGGCTGCAAATGCAGGCACAACGCTTCAGCCTGCTGGCGAGCCTGTTCCACAAGCCTTTGCTGTTCTTCACGCCAAGGTTTGCAACGTTCACGAATACGCGATGAAACGGCAGAAAACTCCTGCCAGAGAGGGAGTTCCTTGTGGTGGTCGACAACGCCAAGTTCACGCCAGCGTCGATGAATCATTCGCTCTTGTTGCCACATGGTCTTTGGTTCGGCAGCAGATGCTTCCAGAGCTTTCAGTTCATCGAGCAGTTGCTGTTTTTTGGGCATGACCGCAAATGAATGCCAGTCCTGCCACTCATGCAGTCGCTGTTCGATGTGCTGGACCCGCTCACGATCCGGATTAGGATTAGGAATATGCCTGCTTAGACGGTGCCAAAGCCGCATAGCGTGCTCGGAGTGACCTTCTTCGATCAGCTGTTCGATTCGGGTCAGTGAATCGTGCCATTGGTGGTCGATCATGCTTTTTTCGGCCGTACTTGCCAAAGACACTTGTTCGCTGCTGTTCACGATTTTTGCAGGTTCAGTAACAGACTGTCCAGCAGGCTCAGGGATCTGTAGCGAGGCCAGCAGTGCCTGTGAGTCAAATGGAGCGTCCCTCAATGCCTGAAGACGTCGCTCGTACAGTTCAGCATCGGTAATAACCAGTGCCTGTGCTTCCAGACGCTGCCATTGCTCCCACCAGTTTGCCAACTCTTCAACCCGATTCATCAGGGGCACACAGAGATCATGCAGGGTTTCATTAACGTGTTCGGGTGGCTTGGCAAGTTCTTCGCGCTGATCCAGTATTTCCGTGATCCATGGTAGGAGTTGATCATGATCGGGACGTGCCGACAACGACTGCTGCATGGTGTTGATCAGATGACGCCATTGAAGGAGTACCCGTTCCTGTTTCCAGTGCTCACGGCAGCGTTCTTCCATGCGGCTGATTGCTTCCTGTACCTCGGCATCTTCATGATCAAGCTCTTCCCAGCAGCGTTTCAGGTAGTCTGCACGCGCCTGATACATGGGTTGGAAACTGCTTTGTGAAAGCTGCAGGATCTGGGTGCGCAGACTCTGTATTTTTTGGGTATGTTCCTGCTTCAAACGACGTTGCTGCTCATAAACATCCAGCTTGTCCCGGCAAATGCGGTGAACCTGTTTGTCGCGCTGCCGGCTTTCCTGCTCAAGTACCTTAAGGATGGCTTCTGAATGGATGCGTTCGGCTGCAGTGCAGCGCAGAATCGACACCGAAGAATGCAGGGCAATCTCTTCAAGATGCATTTCATCTTGGAGCGCAAGTATGGCTGCCTGTTTCAGGGCAAGCTCAGCCTGACTGCGTATGATTCGGGTGAGGATGGTTGCCAGAGGGATTTCCTGCAGCATAGAGACCCGCAATTGATGGTCTTCCGGGGAAAGTACAGGAAGTTCCATCAGTGCTACAAAACGATCCCATGCGGATTCGCGCACGCTCTGATCAAGATCCTTGCGGGCAATGACAACCAGCAGGCCAAGGTCCCCAAGTCGAGAGGTTGCCTCGCGACGAACCAGTGGTTCACTGTCGTTGGCAGCCATCTCGGCAATCAGTGGGTCTCCTGCAGGCATGCGCTGCAGGGCCTGGATGCGTGTCTGGGCGCGTGGGCTGTTCCAGCGTGGTTTAAGAAAGCGATCGAGCATGACAGGCTTCCTCATGATTGATAGCTTCAATGCAGTCATCTTTTTCACGCCATAACTGCTGGATCCATTCCTGAAACTGAGCGCGATACTGCGGGTCATTTTCGTAATCCCCGTGCCGCAGGTGAGGCGGTATGGGCTTGATCCGGACATCCATAACGACATGCCGCAACCTTCCCATGGCCAAATCTATAAGGCTGGGAACACCACCAGGATAAACGATAACAATGTCAAGAACCGAATCCATACGTTCGCTTAGCGCACTCATGACAAACCCGACTCCGCCAGATTTGGGCTGGAGCAGATGCCGATAGGGTGAGTTCTGGGCAAGTTGCTTGGCCTCGGTTAGACGGGTTCCTTCCATAAAGTTGACTACAGCGGCAGGTTGCTCGAGAAAATAGGCACAGGATGCACGGGTTGTTTTCAGATCCTCACCTTTCTTCTCAGGATGGCGCTGCAAATAGGCTCGACTATAGCGCTTCATGAAGGGCATGTTCAATGCTTTGCAGGCAATCCCCAGAAAAGGGATATAAAGGAGTTCGTATTTGAGGAAAAATTTAAGAAAAGGCAGCCTTTTGTAGAAAACGTGGAAGAGCAGTACGATATCGACCCAAGACTGATGATTGGGAAGTAACAGATACCAGCCACGTTCATTCAGGCTATCTGGCAGCCTGAGATCAAAATGCATGCTTGGCAGGATGCCAAACAGAATCGTCCGGTTGGCCCAAACCCATCGTTCAGCCCAAGCATTGATGGCCGGCAGCGTGGGTGAGCGGAGCCGACGATGCATGGCAACCAGGGCCAGCATGACAATGACTGAGCCACAAACAGCTGTGTTTAAAAAACTTAACAGCAAAAACAGCAAAGCTCTAAGCCAAGGCATGCAATGATCTCATGACAAATAATGTTGCCATTATAAACATCCTGACCCTAAAGAGTAAGACAATGTCCTTTTAAGTGTGCTGGATGACTTCCGGACAGACAACCTATGTTCGTGCGGTCATGTCGCAATAGCTGAGGCATGTGGCATAATGGATTTATCTTTTTAATTTTTTGAACAGAGATCAGGTTTGACATGATGATGCGATGGCTACTGTTAGGTTTATGGATGGTACAGTCTTGGATGGTTTTTGCAGATACCCCAGAGGATCTGCACCCGATTCACATCAAGTTCTGTATTTTTGATCCTCTTGGGCAGAATGGTGACTCTTGGGCCAATGCCAAAGATCTGGCTCTTGAGGCAAGGCGTTATCAGGTCTTTGCTGATCTGAAGGTCTATACCGATGAAGGGGTTGCTGCCGAAGACTTTAAGGCTGGCCAGTGTGATGGTGTTGCCCTGACCTCATTGCGTGCCCGACAGTTTAATCATTTTATTGGCAGTATTGATTCTATTGGCGGACTGACTTCGTATAATGATTTGCGTCTTTTACTTAGCACCCTGACCAATCCTAAGGTTGTTCCCTATACCATCTCCGGACCCTATGAAGTTGTTGGTGTGGTGCCGCTTGGTGCGGCATACGTGTTTGTCCGGGATCACAACATTAATTCGATTGAGAAGGCAGCCGGCAAAAAAATCGCTGTCATGGACTATGACAAATCGCAAGCCTATCTGGTTCAGCAGCTTGGTGCCCAGCCTGTACCATCGGACATCACTAATTTTGCCGGTAAATTTAATAATGGGCAGGTTGATATTCTTGTGGCGCCAGCAATCATCTACCGGCCACTTGAACTGTATCGCGGGCTTGGTACCGATGGGGCGATCTATAAATTTCCTTTGGCTATGGTTACTGCTTCAATAATCATCAATCGGGACAAACTGATCAAGCTGGTTCCTGATCTTGATATTCGTCTGGCAAAAATCAGGGATTATGCACTTAAGGAAGACGAGCGTGCCTGGAGGCTTGTTGCCCAGAGCGAAACATCGGTTGATCCCAAGTACTGGATGGCGTTGACCCCAGGAGATCAGGCGCGCTATGTTGCCATGATGCGCTCGGCACGAATACAGCTCACCAAAATGGGATTTTATGATCCCCGTATGATGCATCTGCTCAAGGTGGTTCGCTGCTCAAGGCATCCTGCCCAAGCTGAGTGTTCCAGTAACGAAGAGTAATCGTGTTATTGCGGTAACAGTTGGGTTTGGAAATGTAAAAAGTTAGCCGCTCAATTTTGGGTGCTTTAATCAACAAATCTCTGCGAGAATCCCCTGCCTTTCCTTAGACCCCAATGGGCTCAGGGGTAGGCATGGGGAGGTTTAGGTTCAGTTGAAACATGGCATGATTTGGCGCAGATTGACCAGAATGATGGCGCTGTTGCTGACTTCCTTAACCTCAGGGAACCAAGAAAATATCAACCCGGCGTTCTTCAGTCCATTGGGAGTGCCTTGAGTTCAGATGGTGTGGAACGCCACCGTAGCGTAACTGCAAGGCACTCATACGGATACCTTTTTCGGCAATGAATTGTGCAACTGTATGAATGCGCTGCCAGCCAAGTTGGCTATTGTGACGCGGACTACCGCTTGGGTCGCAAAAGCCTTCGATCCGGATATGGTGGAAAGGTAGTGAGGCGATTCCGACCACGAAACGATTCAGAAGTGCAGTATTTTTAGCATCAAGAAGAAAAGAATTGACTGAAAAATGCAAGCGTAGGTGGTTGTTGCCGACATCGTGCAGGGTAAGGACCGGAGGGTCGACTTTCAGGGCTATTGACTGTGCCACCGTCGGTTGAAAGGTCGGTGGTGGGGGCGCGGTGAACTTCGGAGCGGCAGGGTGACTGACGCAGTGACATATTCCTGCCGTCATCGCCAGATACAGTAAACCACGAACGACTTTGCAAGTAATAATGTTGGTCACCACTGTGCTCAACCGGGTTGGATCCTACCTTTAGGGAGAGTGTAAATCCAGAGCGATGTACCATGAGGCAAATATGAAGTTTCCCACCGCTAAACGCCTTGCGACGTTGTAGCGGGGGTTTCCTGGGTCAACGACCAGAGCGCAGCGATGTTGCCACCACCACGACTTACCACGGTCTCACCAAGCGTGGGCCGTGTTACCACAGCCGGTTCGGAGCCCTCCGCCCCTACCTGGATCCTTGTGATTCTGCACCGCTTCTTTTCCTTCTGAACA
>JAJZHM010000154.1 GCA_021804485.1 Pseudomonadota bacterium
GTGATGGCGACCTTATGGACCAACACCTGCCTGCTGGCTACATCCACTACCGCAGTCAGGTAGACAAACCCCTTTGCCATGGGAATATACGTCGTATCGAGCGCCCAAACCTGATTGGCATGGTCAATGTCCAGGTGGCGAAGCAGGTAGGGATAGATTTTGTGAGCCGGGTGTCTGTTGCTGGTGCCAGGCTGAGGACACAGGGCCTCTACACCCATGCGCAGCATCAGGGTCCGTGTGTGCCGTCGGCCAATATCGATGCCATCCTTCTTCAATTCTCGTCTCAACTGGCGGGCACCCATGAAGGGATGTTTCAGGTGCAATTCATCGATCTTACGCATATTGGCAAGGTCCTCCTCACTGTCTGGCCGGGGACGTAATAGACTGTCCCCCGGCTGATGTTCAACAGCTCGGCTTGGTGTTTGATGGGCAGTTTGAAGTGGCCTCGGTTGTTTGAACAGCCATCCCCGAATTGTTGGGTAACGGGACTACAGTGCCTATGGCCAGATCATCTCCAGCAAAGGCATTGTGTTCCAATGGTGGGCTATGCCGGCATGGTTCATTAGCCTAAAAATGAGCTTAATCTGACATGGTTCCGTGCCTATGAACCAACAGCGGGACGCGGGTTGTCGAGGGATCCTATTCAGGAAATAGGCGCGTTGAATCTGTCCTCGCACGCTGCGTCATGGGCAACTCGCACCACCCATCCCATATCGAAACGATGTGAGCGGCTCAGAAACCTGTGGTGCTGCAAACGGGGTGGCTGCGTTTAAAACTTGCGAAGATAGAGCCTTCGGGCAAGATCACGGTGGCAACACCGTTAGAGCAGGTTGTTAGCAAAAGAGGGCTTGCCGCTGGTCATGGCCGGGATGCTGTAGTCGAGAGACGAGAGCCCAGAGACCAGAGACCCCAGCGGATTCGCCCTTAGAACCCCATGCCTTTCCTTAGACCCCCATGGGCTCAGGGGTGGGCGTGGGGAGGTTTAGGATTGGGATAATGTAGTCTCTGCCGAGACCATAAAGAGGCTTGTTTGCACAATTTTATGCTTGTCGAGTGTTTAATCACCTAAACATCGTACCCATTCTCACCCGTAGCCAATGAAGTTCCCTGGATGAATTTCATTGATACTGAGTTCAGTGGTATGGACAGGTTTGGCTGTTCTTTGCATGATCATGGTTCGGGAAATAGCAAGAAATGGGGCAACGCGTGGGTAACAGGATGCAATCGAAATTTCCGGACGAATGGATTTGGCTCTGGCCTTTGCTTATCACTATTTTTTTTATGCTTCTACCTTTTTTGGGTGAATGGCCGCTCTGGCAGGGGATGTTGCTGGTGGCTGTTCTGCTGCTGCGTCTGGCTGGGCCTTGGCCTGTGATTCCGCTGCTGTCACTGTCTGCCGTTGTTTTGCCCCTTGATCTGATGGGATTGCACCGAACTTTTGGACACTGGCAGGGCGCTGACATGGGTGTGGCCGTTCTGGTTCTCTTGCTGATGCTGAAAGTCCTGGAAACACGTACCCGTCTGGATGTCTATGCTGATGTGATGGTTGGCCTGTTTGTTGTAGGTTGTGGATTTTTATTTCGCCACAGCCTGTGGGCGGTTCTGTATGCACTTGTGATGACTGGTATGCTGCTTGCACTTCTGGTCTGTCCCCAGTCCAGTCATGCCCGACCGCAGTGGCGTCTGGCAGGCAAGCTGCTGTTGCAGTCAGCACCACTGGCTTTTCTGTTCTTTGTCCTGTTTCCGCGTATTCCTCCGCTGTGGGCTTTATCAGCTCCGCATGAAGCTGTTGAAGGGTTAAGTGACACCATGAGTCCGGGCAGTCTGGATCGGCTCGGGACATCGTTGCAAACTGCATTCAGGGTACATTTCACCGATAGGGTTCCGGCTCCGGATCAACGCTATTATCGTGTTCTGGTTCTGGATGGCTTTGATGGTCAGACTTGGTTTCGCCGCACTTCATCCCACGACAGCGAGCTTAACGCTGTTGTCAGGCCAACAGATCCACTCTTTCGGTATCGTCTGGATCACCTTGCTACAGGAATGGATTGGGTTCCGGAACTTGGTCAGGTGGTTCGGGTTGAGCCGGATGAGCTCTTGCATACGGCGGAGGGATTGCTGCGTGCTCAAGACGTGGATCAGGCCCGTAAGCCTCGTACACTGACCAGTTCGTTGGCGGTTCCTGTACCCAATCCGGAAGTGGATTCGCCTGATTCGGATCTGCAGCTGCCCGATACAGCGATGCCCCGTACACTGGCTTTGGCTCATGAATGGCGGCAGCATGCAGGCTCGGATCAGGTTTATATTCGTGAGATTATGCAATTTTTTCGGGACTCATTTCATTACACGCTTCAACCTCCCTTACTGAATGCACCGCAGATTGATGATTTTCTTTTTCATAGCCGCCGTGGTTTTTGTGAGCATTTTGCTTCCGCTATGGCGGTACTCTTGCGGGCTGGTGGCATACCTGCGCGGGTAGTGGTCGGCTATCTGGGCGGACAGATGCTTGCTGGGAACGCTCAGGATTTTGAACTAAGGCAGATGGACGCCCATGCCTGGGTAGAGGCATGGCTTCCCGGAGTGGGTTGGCAGCGTTTTGATCCGACCGCAGTGGTAGCTCCAGATCGATTAAGCCAGGGTGCTGCCCGCATTGCTGAAGATGCGCGCTACTGGTCACGAAGCGCTGGGGGTTTGTGGACGCTTGAGGGATTCAGGATACGCTATGCCATTCAGTTGCGGCTGGATCGACTTGACCGGGCCTGGGAGCTTCAAGTCGTTCACTTCGATAACCAGCGCCTGCAGTTACCGGGACCTACCGGGTGGTCGTTACAGCAACGAAGATTGTTGGGACTGATGGCCGGAGTGGGTCTGTTTGTCATTGCGGCTTTTGTTTTGCTCGCCCGGAGCAAGGTGCATTCTGATCCCTGGCGAGCTTTGTACCGGGATTTTCTTCGAGATCTTGGCCCCTTGCTCAAACCACCTCCTCAGCCCCGGGAATCTCCGCGTGGCCTGATTTTGCGCCTAGTTCGGCAACGTCCAGAGTTGCAGGTAGAGTTCCTGCATTATCTTGAGTTCATTGAGGCTGTCTTTTATGCCCGTCCCGATTCCAAACCACCTCCGACGCTCGGGCAGTTGCGCCGGATGCAAAAGCGACTAGTTCGGCAACTTAAGCACAGCATTAGCCAGAAACGGAACGGTTCTGCTGGATGAACCGATCCAGTTGAGCGGCAAATCGCTGACGTTCCCGGCTGCCTGGACCACTGTTGTGGCTGCTGGCGATTCCGGCAGAACGAAGTTCGTGCATCAAATTACGGGTTGCCAGACGGTCACCGATGCACTCGGCATCCAGACGTTCGCCATGAAAATTGAGCACAAAGGCTCCTTTGGCGATAACACGTGCCGAGAGCGGAATATCTGCCGTGATGGTCAGTTCCCCCGGAAGGATATGTTCGGCAATGTAGTGGTCCGCAGCGTCGGGGCCTGCATCGACCTGAATGCGTTGCATCCATGGACGATGGGGGAGGTAGATGGGGTGGTTGGCGACAATCAGCAGGGAATACTGGGTGCGATCAACAGCACGCAGAAGGATGTCGCGTAGGACAACTGGGCAAGCGTCGGCGTCTAGGAAGATGCGCATGAGGCAATAACCTTTAGAAGCTAAACCTCCCCATGCCTACCCCTGAGCCCATTGGGGTCTAAGGAAAGGCAGGGGGT
This sequence comes from Pseudomonadota bacterium, assembly GCA_021804485.1. GTDB lineage: Bacteria > Pseudomonadota > Gammaproteobacteria > Pseudomonadales > Moraxellaceae > JAJXWR01. The sequence continues at coordinate 3,715 of JAJZHM010000154.1, forward strand.
TCTAAGGGCGAACCCATCGGGGTTTTCGGGCTCTCGCGTTACCGCTACAACATCCCGACCG
>JAJZHM010000065.1 GCA_021804485.1 Pseudomonadota bacterium
CGCCTAATTACCCGAGACAACCTATTCCAACGCAGTGTATGAGGGTAGGTTTGTCTAAAATTCAGCAAAAATAAGAACTATTCTCATTTGTTGGTTCTCTCGTGAAGAAAACAGATATCAACCCGACAACAAGGTGCTGAAGCACCGTTGGCTGGGGTGGTGACGGGTGGGAAAATCTTCAAAAAATTGATTTTTCGGTCAGACACTAACTACAGAGGTGGTTCGTAGCAACAGGTCAAGTTCATCCATAACCACGTTCCTTGGTCTATCCAGCCAACCCTTCCTGCTTGAGGGCTTGCTGTACGGCAGGGCGCTATGCCACACGCGCAACATATTCAACCAGTACTGGATATCCGATCACTCAGACAGGGTTGAATAACGCTCTATTCTTACCGGTTACAAACGTATAACACTTTGCTCCAACCGTCTGCCCAATTGCTATGCCGCCAGTCGGCGGCTGAGCTTGGACGTTATGCAATTATTTCCAGGCCATATTGACGCGCGTCACGTGACGCAATACAATTGTTTTCATGATCAAATCCTTCGCTGACGAACTAACCCAAGAACTCTACTCCAAGGGGAAGTCAAAGAAATTTCCTGCGGATGTTGCACCGAGAGCTGCTAGAAAACTTGAGTACGTGGATCTGGCCCTAAAGCTTGAGGATTTGAAAGTGCCGCCCGGAAATCGCCTTCACCAACTGTCCGGAAACAGGCAGGGGCAGCACGCAATTTCAATCAATGATCAGTGGCGTATCTGTTTTCGTTTTGAAGACGACGATGCTTACGAAGTCGAAGTGTGTGACTACCACTAAGTGAGGTGATGACTGTGGCTATTGTTAATACTGCCGTTATGCAGCGCAAACCGACTCATCCTGGCGAAATGCTGAGGGAAGACTTTCTTCCGGACTATGGTCTTACTGTTTCGGGGTTGGCTGAATCTCTGGGTGTCTCTCGTCAGTCAGTTAATGAACTACTGCGAGAACGTCGTGCTGTAAGCCCTGAAATGGCGCTTCGGCTTGCTCGTTTGTTCGGTAATTCGCCGGAATTCTGGCTGAATGCGCAGCGATCTGTTGATCTTTGGACTGCTGCTCAGTCGATCAAGAAAGAAGTGGATCGAATCAAGCCGCTACATGCTGCATAACCAGGCCATGCACTGGGTGACAAAACAAAATTCATTCCGCCACCACAATGCCCATCGTCGCAGGGTGCGAACCGGGATATGCAGGGCACCACCAAAGGAACACCCCTTCGAGCGGGTCATCTCAGCAAAATCCCTGTCAATGCCTAACAGAAGTTGAAAAAATTGAGGGTTTGAAAGCAAATTGTGGCACACTGGCATCATCTAATTTTGTGGTAAAAAGAGACTCCTCCGATGGACGCTTTTAGTCAAGCTTCCTGAGGGGGATTACCTATCGCTAATCACTTAAATTGACTAAAAACTTGGAAAAACCCATCAAGATTCCTGCTCCTGCTCAGCTGGGGCATGTTCAAGACTATGATGGAATACAAATGTAATCATGCAGGCGTGGTCTTTGAAGTCGTCAACGAAGCCCATACCACCGTGACTTGTCCATAGACCCCACTCTTTTCGGAGGCAGCGTCTGTAAAAAGCGCACTAGCCCTAGGGGTCAGGAAGGTTTACGAATAAGAGAATGGACGTGCGTGGAATGCGGTACACTTCATGATCGTGACATTAATGCCGCCACCAACATTCTCGCGTCCCCTGAAAAGAGTGGGGTCTACGGATTGGACATAAGCGTCTTGCAGAAGGACCGAGCACGAAGTGCAAAGGAACGTCGCTCTGCGACGGCCCGAAGGGAAGGCGAAGCCAAATAATCCACTCCCTTTCTTAAGACCCCATTCTTTTCAGGGGCCCGCGCAAGCGGCAGTCATCGGCTGATGGAGGGGAGGATGTCAACCATCATACCGCAGCATCGTAGACTTCACGTGGAACCCGGTTATTATGTTGCAAATAATGTTGCATTGATGCAACATTATTTGCAACATTTAGTAAGACTCAGGAGGTTTCATGCTTACAGATCGGCAAAAATCGATTCTCTGTATTTTTCTTGAAACTCCGGACGAGACTAAATCCGTTGGCGACTTCTCGGGATTGGGTATAGAGAGAACAACGCTATTCAGAGATTTCAAAAAGATGGTCGAGGATGGACTTTTGAGTCTTGAGGGTAAATCCTATCGATTGAATCCAGCGTCAGATGCCTATTTGGAATGGGATTTGACTCGTTCACCGCTTCAAAGAAAAAGTGTTCGGTATAATCCTGCCTTGTTGGATAACTATATCCCTAATAGCACGTTCTTTTTGACCGACAAGCAAATTAAGGCACTTGAAAAAAATGGAGCCGTGGCTGGCATTCACGAAGTGAAAAAATCAGGAAAGCCATATGAAAGAGTGTTGGCTTCATTATTAATTGATTTGACACACGCCTCATCGAATCTGGAAAATGTACCTATTTCATGGCTTGACACCAAAACTCTGATTGAGTTTGGGGAAATTCCAGGTGGATTAAATGATAAACAGATGCGTATTGTTCTTAATCACAAGGATGCCATCGCTTATTTGAAAGAACATGGGTTTCGTATGTCCATTACCAAGAGTGACCTCATGGATATCCATTCTTTATTGACGAGAGGGTTAATTGATGACACCTCTGCTGTGGGTGCCTTGCGAACAGTGGTGGTGAAGTTTGATGATAGTCGATATGTGCCTCCCGATAATCCTCATACACTCAGGGAGATATTCGACCAATTCTGCACGAAAGCCAGTGCTATTGACAATCCGTATGAGCAGGCTTTCTTTACGATGACTTTTATTCCCTACATTCAGCCTTTTCAGGATGGAAACAAAAGAACATCGAGAATTGCTATGAATATCCCTCTGGTAAAGAACGAACTAGCTCCGTTTTCATTTTCGGATATGCGTAAACGTGATTATATGTTTGGCTTTTTGGCTTTTTACGAAAGAGGAAACCCTACCTTTCTTGCGAAAACTTTTGCCGATGTTTATGGGAAATCAGCTCAAAGGTACACTGAACTTATTCATCATATGAACGAGGGTGGTTTGTTAAACTCAATTTCTTTATATGAAGCAGCCACGGGTGAAACTAAGGATGGAAAGGAAGAAGGCAAAGCAGAGTCAAACACAAAACGACCTCGTTAAGTGTCAAGAGCCGTATGATCATAGAGGCGTTTTACGAAGTAAATTCTCAGCCAGCCGCTGATCAGCACCGCCGATGTGGGCTGTCCACCAATAGCGCAGAAAGCTGAGCAGTTGGTGCGCTGATTCGTCCGGCTTCGATGTGGCAAGCTGACCAAGTTCATGAATCCGCTTACGGTAATAATCATGTTCGCCGGCATGCATCAGCCAGTTGGTCGAACGATGGATGCCGGCATGTTCGGCCAGTTCCTCTTCCAGGCAGAAATGCTGTTCTGCGTAGTTCTGGAAATCAGCCAGCATCGTTGTTGCTCGCTGCAGAGGGTGATCGAGCAATCCCTCAGCGAGATGCACATTCAGCATGTCGATCAGGCGACGGTGCTGCTGATCAATGCGTTCAATACCGGTGTTGTATGAGTCATTCCAGCGGACGGGATCCATGAGTGGCTCCAAGCAGGTAAGGTGCGCGTTCATGTAACCAGGCAGCAAGCTGCTGGTCGGTATGCTGGATATGCTGGATGAGCCAGTTGCCCAGATACTGACCAATGTCTCCAGCGGATACATGGGAACCTGCCATAAAGGATTCCATCATATTGGTGACATCAGACAGGAATCGTTCATGCTGAGCAAGATGCCCAACATCCTGAGGGTAGGAGTATTCCTCCATCAGGCGCTCTTCTGTGCCGAAGTGGTACATGGTATAAGCCACCATTTCATCGAGAGCCTGTTCCACAAGGGCAAATTCCCGATCTGGATGGGCATCCACGGACTGGAGATGCTGAATGAGCTCGATCAGTTTACGGTGCTGCTGATCAATTTCTGCAATCCCCACGGCCAGCGTGTCGTTCCATTCAATCATGGCTGTCATTGATTGTCTTCAATGCAAGGATAAGGTACCAACAGCATAAACCCGTATGACGGGTTTCGCCAGAAACTCCGATGTCTGGCTATGCATTCTGCTTCGAAACTCGCGGCATTTTCATAGACGTCTTTCTGTAAAATCCATCATCGTTTCACAATCAGTAAGCCTGTGAAGCAGTTTTCTGAGCAGGCTGAATTAAAACTCAAGTCCGTTCTGAGACTGCCTTAAATGCAGCCAGGGCATGCAGCCGTGCTTTGTCGTGATCGGTGATGGGACTTGGATAGCGCAGGCTAAGGCTGCCTTTTGCAGGAGGCTTGTGTAAGGCGGAAGGGTCAATATCCTTGAGTTCGGGAACCCAGTAACGGATGAAGTTGCCTTGCGGGTCAAAGCGTCGGCTTTGCGTCCAAGGGTTGAAGATCCGGAAGTAGGGTGTCGCATCGACCCCCGTTGAGGCACACCATTGCCAGTTGCCGTTATTGGCAGCCAATTCTCCGTCAATAAGCTGTTGCATGAACCAGCGTTCGCCCCATTGCCAGTTGATCCAGAGGTCCTTGACCAGAAACATGGCCGTGATCATGCGAAGCCGGTTATGCATCCAGCCAGTATTGCGTAGCTGTCGCATGGCGGCATCAATGAGGGGGAAACCGGTCTGGCCGCTGCACCAGCGTTCGAAATTCTCTGTGTTGTCGGACCATTGCAGGGCTTCGGTGTGAAGTTGAAAGGTGCGATGTTTTCCAACCCGTGGATAGTGATAAAGGATATGCTGGAAAAAATCCCTCCAGGCCAGTTCACTGACCCAGGTCTGGGCACCTTGCCCGGAGATGTTCCGCACGTAATGAACCGCTAGCCGTGCCGATAGACTGCCATTGGCAAAATAAGGCGACAGCCTGCTGGTGCCCGGTAGTGCTGGCAGATCGCGCTGTTGGTGGTAGTTTGCCAGTTCCTGATCGATAAACTGATTCAGTCTTAAAAGTGCTTCGGTTTCTCCAGCAGGCCAAAGGGCATGGAGACTGCTGTGCTCAGATCCATCGATGCTGATCGGCTCCAATGAAAGCGGCGGCTGTTGGTGAAATCCCTCAAGCGCATGGATATCTGGAAGAGGATTTTGGGCGACTAAACTCAGCCAGCGAGACCTAAATGGCGTAAAGACTTGGTAGGGTGTGCCATCGCTCTTAAGCACGAGCCCCGGTGCCATGATGCAACCTGCGTCATATTCATGCCAACGGATCTGCTGTTGGAGACACCACTGTTGCAGGTGCATATCTCGTTTCTGCTCGTTGGGGCCGTACTCCCGACTGACAAACAGGTGATCAAAATGAAATTGAGCACGTAGAGTAGCCAGCAGGGGTGCAATGGCATGATCATCGCTTACTGAACGGACAATCAGCGGAATACCATGGTGCGCGAGTTGTTGGGCTAAAACTGCGACACTGCGTCGATCAAAATCCATACGGACGCTGGCGGTGTCATGGGCACGTAGGGCAGCATGGTTAACCAGATAAATGCCCAGCACCTGAGCCCCAGGCTGACAGGCTGCCTTAAGTGTGGGGTTATCGTGGATGCGGAGGTCGTTACGGAACCAAAGAAGGTGGCGCATGGATCATCCTGTTGTCAGGGGGGTACGGTCCAAAAAGTTTGCCCGATTGCCTGTGATTGCGGTCAAAACGGACATGGATGTTTTTTCAGGGGCATGGTACTACCGAATGTATGACTAAATATTTTAGCTCGAACCCTGAATGAGGAATAAGTATGCCACTGACATGGACCGAAGAACACCGCCTCATGCGTCAGACCGTGCAGAAATTTGTGCGCAACGAAATCCTTCCTCACGTGGAACGTTGGGAAGAAGAAGGAACGTTTCCTCGTGAACTCTATCAGAAGGCTGGCGTACTTGGTCTGTTGCGCATAGGGTTTGCGGAACAGGAAGGTGGACTGGGGCATGATCCACTCATGGTGGTTGCCTTTACAGAAGAGCTGATGCGCTGCACCAGTGCCGGTGTGGTTGCCAGCTTGGGCTCGCTTGGTATTGGACTGCCGCCTTTTTTACTCGGTGGTGATCCAGAGATTAAGGCTCAGCTGGTCCCTGATGTTCTGAATGGTCAGCGAATCATGGCGCTCGCCATTACTGAACCTGGAGGAGGGTCAGATGTTGCGGGCCTTCAGACTCGAGCGCACCGTACCTCGACAGGTTATGTGATCCGAGGCCAGAAAACGTTTATTACCAGTGGTTGTCGCGCTGATTACTTCACAATGGCCGTACGTACAGGAGACGAGGGTTACGGTGGCATCAGCCTGATGCTGGTAGAAGCAGACCGTCCCGGATTCAGTCGCAGCGCTCCGCTCAAAAAAATGGGCTGGTGGGCAAGCGATACAGCTGAACTTTTTCTGGATGATGTCGAGGTGCCGCACGACCACTTGATTGGCCCGGAAAACGGTGGCTTTATGGGTATTATGGCAAATTTCCAGATGGAGCGTCTCAATCTGGCCGTCATGGCCGTTATGACCGCACGGATGGCTATGGAAGCCTGTCTTGAGTACGTCCAGCAGCGTCAGGCCTTTGGTCGCGCCATCGGTAAATTCCAAGTGATCCGTCATAAACTGGCTGAGATGGCAACTCAGGTTGAGGTCGCACATCAATACCTTTATCACTTGGCCGAACGTATAAGTCTAGGGGAATCAGTCCTTAAAGAAGTGGCCATGGCTAAAAACTTTGCCACCCAAGTCAGTGACCGCGTCACCTACGATGCTGTACAGATTTTTGCTGGCAGTGGTTATATGCGTGGAACCCTAGTTGAACGTCTGTATCGAGATAACCGGATTTTATCGATTGGGGGAGGAACCTATGAAGTCATGAATGAAATCATTGCCAAACAACTTTTGCTCTGAACGGCTCTACAAAACGACAACTGTCAACGGAACGATAACATACATAATCCTTGTCTCTATGCTAGTCTTTTCAAGAATGGATTGATGTTGGGTAGCAGGCATGGAGAGTATGTGGGTTTCGAAAATCGAACGCTTGCGCTCTCTGGTTGATGAATGGGTTCTTCAGCCGAGAATTGCGGTCGATACCGAATTCATCCGGGTCGAAACCTTTTATCCGGTTCCAGCACTGGTTCAGCTGGCCATTGCTGATCAGGCTTGGTTAATTGATCCCCTTGCTGTCAAGCGCCCAGAGGTGCTTGCCCGGGTTTTTTACAGTCAGGATTGTCTCAAAGTAATTCATGCCTGTTACGAAGACCTTGAAGTCATTGAACGCCTGACCCAGCTTTCATGCCGTCATATTTTTGATACCCAGCTTGGTGCGGCTTATATGGGTATGGGGCCACAGATTGGCTATCAGCGACTTGTCCAGGAAATGCTTGGTGTGCATGTGGATAAAGAAGAGTCGCGATCAGACTGGTTGCAGCGGCCGCTAAGCAGCACCCAATTGCACTATGCCTTGCAGGATGTCGCCCATCTGTTACCGATTCATCGCATGATGCAGGAACAACTGCAGGCAAAGGGGCACTGGGAACGGATCAGCGAAGATCATCAGTTGATGCTGCTTGAGCGGGAAGATACGGTTGCAGATGAAGAACTTTATACGCAAGTTACCAATGCATGGAAACTCAAGCCCAGAAATCTGCATGTGTTGCGCGCCTTATGCATCTGGCGCGAGCATGAGGCGCGTCGGCGTGACCTGCCCCGATCCTTTTTGATTCGTCATAATTCACTGCTGCTTTTGGCTCAGCAATTACCGCTGCATCGAACAGCACTTTCCCTGATTGAGGGTATGACCCCGCGTATTTTGCGCAGGGAAGGGGATGCCATTCTTGAAGTCATCAAAAACGCTGCTGCTGATCCCGTCTCGCAATTTCCGCCTGTCTTACCTTTACCTTGGCCTCGAGAGATCCAGACGATTCATGCCGCTATACGTGCCTTGGTCAACCAGGTGGCAGAAGGATTACAGCTGCCAGCTGATATTGTGGTGCGTAAACGTCACCTGGATGATCTGATTGAATGCTATCTGGGTGTGCGTTCCCCTACACCACGATGGCTGGGCTGGAGGCACGAAGTGATTTATACTCCCATTATGGCGTTGCTTAAGCAGCATGATTCGGAAATTCGGACCATGTATCAGGTACGGCATGGATCGGTCTGAAGTGCCACAGAGGTGTTGATGAGGATGCAGCCGTGAATGGTGAATTATTGACTGCCTTGCTGGTTTATCTTGCTTCAGCGCTGATGATTGTGCTGATTGTTGATTTTTTGACCCGCCGTTGGTGGGGCAGCGCGCGCCGCTATATTCTGATTTGGGTGGTCGTGATGCTGTTTACCCCGGCACCCGCCAATGATCAGTTTACCCTGCTGGCCCCTGCCTGTGTCGGGCTGGTCTACAATCTGCTTCTTCATTCTTTAAGTGGCGTGGCGCGATCGTTGGCACCTCTGGCGCTGATGATGGCGCTTTTGTCTCTGATTGTGAGCTGGATCCCCGCCCGACCGCAATCTAGGACACCGATCGATCATGAACCTCGGGATTAGTTCGGTCTTGAGATGGTTTCTTCTGCTGGGACTCTGTGTTCTGCAGCTGGCTCATGCCGCACCACCTAATCTTGCCGTGCTGGTTGATGTTTCCGGCAGCATGGCACACAACGACCCCAAGGGAGAACGCGTCAAGGCGTTGCGCCTGCTGGTTCAGCTGATTCCTGAGGGGTCGAATCTGACCTTATGGGCCTTTTCAACCCAGCCAGAGCAACTGGTACAGATCCGAGGCATAAAAAATGCCGATCGGAACCATATTCTGGAACATGAAAATCGTATCGATAATCATGGCGCGTGGACGGATATTGATACCGCCTTGCTGGATGGCATGCATGTTCTGGAGAAGGCGCCTGCCGCAGAACCCAGACACCTTATTCTGCTGACCGATGGCTTTGTTGAGTTGGGGCATGGTGCTGATGCTGATAAGGCGTCAAGGGCGAAGGTATGGGGGCGGACTGAGGAAGCCATCGCCCAGCATATTCATATCCATAGCATTGATTTAGGTGGCAAAGCCGATGATGCTTTGCTGAAGCATCTGAGTCTTGGAAGTGAAGGGCGTTTTGTTTCCGCTAATCAGGATAGCCTGACCAAGGCGCTGCTGCAGATTTTTGATGTGGCTGCGCCGCAGCAGCGCATTCCTCTGCAGGGACGCAATTTTAGCGTGGATTCAGGGGTGCGGGAACTGACCCTGCTGCTCTTTCGGCCGCAGCATAAGAACGATCCATCCGTAGAACTGCAGGCTCCGGATGGAACCCGGCAATCGTTGAGTCAGCATAGCGATTCAGTACGCTGGGTCCATAGCGACACCTATGATTTGATCACCCTGTCTCATCCGGCTCCCGGAACCTGGACCATTTCTCAGGATCCGGGAGCAGACAGTCGCGTGACTATTCTCAGTGACCTCAGTATCCAGGTGGCCGGTGTACCGACTAATATGGGTGTTGGAGGGGCGTTGCATCTGGCCATCACCGCCAATGACAAAGGAAAGGTTATTACCGATCCCAATGTGCTGGATTTGACCACGGTCTCAGAAGTTCACGGAGGTGTGGGTCAGATCTGGCCCCAGCCGAGCGTGCTCTATGATGGTCCGAGTCAGGGTTCGGTGATGGTGCCTGAAGATGGTGTCTTTCATGAGGATACCCAGTCCTTTGATCATGCCGGTGATTTTGTTGTGCGGGTGTTCCTGAAAAGTCCTACCTTTGTGCGCGAGTTTGATCAGTTGTTGCATGTGACGGCCGATACGGCTGATTTACCGCATCCGGTGGTGCATCAACCGGTTCAACACAAGACTGCATCAATAAAACATACTCAGCCATCATTGGCAATCTGGAAAATCGCCGTGCTTGGGTTGCTGATTGCTCTGTTGAGCGGAGCCTTGGGTTTTGTGGGTTATGTGATGCTGCACAAGATCCTGCTGCGTAGGCGTGCGGATCGGTTGAAAAAACAATCGAACGAGGATGTTGACAAGAATTTAGAGTAGAGAATGAACCAAACGATTCAGTTTAATGTGCACCAGTGCTCCTGCTGGCAATGGAGTTTTTGATGGGCAACCAAGCTCAGGTGTTGATCTAGGTCAGGCCAGATCACCGTTCCTAACTGAGTCTCGATGTCCTTAAGGGGACGCAAGACAAAATGGCGGTGCCTCATTTCGGGGTGCGGAATGATTAGGCGTGGTAGATTGATTTGCAGATGGCCATACATCAGGATGTCGATGTCCAAAGTGCGGGGGCCCCAATGAATGAGCCGTTCCCGGCCTTTCATTTTTTCAAGATGCTGGGTGTGATCCAGTAACGCAATCGGACTGAAAGTTGTGGTGACACAAAGAACCGCATTGAGGAAGTCATTCTGTGCCACCGGTCCGACAGGGGCGGAGCGGTACAAGGGAGAGAGGGCGATCACCGATCCGATTTCAGTATGGATGGAACGCACGGCTTCACAAAGGATGTTCAGGGAATTGCCCGAGTTTGAACCCAACCCAAGAAAAACCCGTTCAGTCATGACGGGTTGCGCTCACACTCTGAGGTGATTTGCGTTTTCGGGGGCGGCGTCTGTTTTTAGCGGCAGGTTTGGGTACGACAACATCACGAATCATCTCAGCCTGTAATCCGGGATCAGCTTCCTGGTAGCGATCCCACCAGGCACCCATGCCTCCGGTATCTTCTTCGCAAGCCTCGCGAAGAACCAGAAAATCAAAACCTGCTCGAAAGCGCGGTTGAACGGAAAGCGTGGCGATATGACGAGGGTCCGGGTGCTGCAAACGCGGTTGCAAATCCCAAATCTCTCGGATGGTTTGCACCACGTATTTGGTGAGTGCGGTACGATGCATCTGTTGTTGTAAGACGTGTTGACCGGCTTGTTGCCAGGATGGAATCAGGGCAACACCATGATCCTGAAGCTGATGTTGGCGGTCAACGACGGAACGCCAAAGCAGGGCAGCCAAGAAGAAGGCAGGATTGATGGATTTGCCTTGCGCTATACGCTGATCGGTATTCTGCGCCGTCGCCATGATTAATGACCATGCGGCATCATTAAAATGGACGTGTGGAAAGAGCAGCCCCAGCAGGTCATACTCCTGCAACAGTTGCATAACACGTTGCGCATGCCCACAACCCAGAAGTTTATGAACCTCATCACTCAGGCGATGCGGTGAGATTTGTGCCAGCATCGGTGCAACAGTGCGAAGGGGGACGGTCGTGGCGTCATCCAGGCAAAAATCAAGCTTGGCGGAAAAACGAATGGCACGCAAAATCCGTACGGGATCTTCACGGTAGCGGTGTTCGGGAATACCAATTAATCTCAGCCGGTGTGCCTTAAGATCCTCCGCTCCGGAGCAGAAGTCGTGCACCAGACGGGTCGTAGGATCATAGTAAAGCGCATTAACCGTGAAATCACGCCGCTCAGCATCCTGTTCGATGCTGCCCCAAAGATTGTCGCGCGTAATGATCCCGCTGGCATCAGTCTGGGCTGCATGCTGATCTTGGTCATCGTCCACGTTATGATGCGCCCTGAACGTTGCAACTTCTACCGTCTCCCGTCCCGAAGGCACATGCACCAGCCGGAAACGGCGACCAATGATCCGCGCCGAGCGAATCACCTGCTTGATCTGCTCCGGGGTGGCACTAGTCGCTACGTCAAAATCCTTAGGGTGCAGTCCGAGCATCAAGTCTCGAACGCCACCACCCACGAGAAAAGCCTGATATCCAGCCTTCTGCAACTGATCAATCACCCGAATGGAACCAGATGAGATGTCCCGAGGATTGATCCCGTGTTCTGACTCAGGAATCAGTCGGGCAGAGAGCTTATTCCGCTTAGAGGAGGAACCACGAAGACGTTTAAAGAGTTTTTTTAGCATCCGGCAGCACAATAACAAAGTTCACAGAATACCGATCATACCGCAAGATGCACGTACAGGATACCGTCAGACCCGAGAGGGGCACGATAAATGCCTATCATAATCAGGAAATCATATCAGACAGATGAATCATTGGGCAGAAATAAGGAAAATAAGTAAGGAGCGAAGTTGAAAACAGAGGTAGTACCGTAGATCCAGATAAAGGCAAGTCAGCTTGCCGATACGGTTTTCATCCCGTACACGCCGGCATGTCGTTGTTTTAAAATGGCTTTGGAGCGGGTGATGGGAATCGAACCCACGCTATCTGCTTGGGAAGCAGAAGTTCTACCATTGAACTACACCCGCAGAAAAATCAATTTCCTCAGAGAACTCAATGCAAGACATTTAATCTGATTGATCAGGTCGATATTATACATGAAGAAAGCAGGTTCACAAAAGCGCTCCTTGTTATTCAGAACCAAGAAGTTTGAATCAGCACGAACATTCGTGATCTCTAGAATGTCAAGGGATTGTACTTAAATTAATAAATATATTTTATAGAAAAGCACTAGCAGTTGTCATTATCGAATCCATATAATGTTCAAGTTAGTACAATTCACATGGATTGTTTTATGTACGGCAGAGAATCTTGCTTCGTGCATTGCGGTAGCCATAACGCTTAACTTCTAAATTCAAAAATATCTACCTGTTTTAAACAAAATCTACTCAAATTAATAGGCAAATTCGTCATGTCGAGTCGGCAAAGCCGCCTGCAAGAAGATACGAATTTTCGTGTTCTGCGCTTGCTAAACTTGGATCCGAGCCGGAGTCAGCGTGATTTAGCCCAGGCGCTTGGAATCAGTGTCGGAGGATTAAATTACTGCCTCAAAGCACTAATCGAACGAGGTTGGATCGAGATTAAGAATTTCAGCGCATCCGAACACAAAATGCATTATGCCTACATGTTAACACCCCAAGGGCTTAGCAATATGGCCCAACTGGCTCGCCAGTTCCTTGTGCGTAAAATGGAAGAATACGAGGTTCTAAAACTGGAGATTAATCATCTTCAACATGAGCTTGCACATGATTTTAAAGCCGTTGAGGATGAAAAGGAGTGCAGTCATCCATGATCTCTATCGTTCCTGTTATTCTTTGCGGTGGATCAGGTTCACGATTATGGCCATTATCGCGTACGGGATTCCCCAAGCAGTTTTTGTGTTTGACCGGGAAGGAGAGTCTTTTTCAGCAAGCCGCTCTACGATTGGCTCGTCTAAGCACGCCAGAATTTAATGTTGCACGCCCCCTGATCGTGACGGGTGAGGATCATCGTTTCTTGGCTGCAGAGCAACTGCGTGAAATTGATTTTGAGTTAGGCTGTGCTGTCTTGGAGCCCGAAGGCAAAAACACCGCACCGGCTCTAACGATGGCTGCCTTGGCTGCAGCCGAAGATGGCAACGATCCTGTCCTTGTAGTGACTCCTGCGGATCAGACAATTTCTAACATCGAGGCTTTCAACCGTGCAATGCATGCCGCTATTCGGGACGCAGAAGAGGGTGCTGTCGTTATTCTGGGAATTAGTCCGGATCGTCCCGAGACTGGATATGGCTACATTGAAATCGTACATGATCAAAAGGCTTCATCAACCTATGCTGTGAATCGTTTTGTTGAAAAACCGGATGCTGTCACGGCTAAAAAGTATCTGACAGATGGTGGTTATTTCTGGAATGCAGGGATGTTCGTACTCAAAGCCTCTGTATGGCTTAAGGCGCTGGAACAATTCCGTCCAGAGATGTACAAGGCCATTCTAGAAGCATGGAATGCCCGTAAGGACGACGGTCTTTTTGTGCGCCCTGGTGCTGATGAATTCCATAATATTCCCTCAGATTCAATTGATTTTTCGGTTATGGAACAGTGTCCAGGCAGTTCCTTTGCCATCAGGATGGTTCCTCTAGATGCCGGATGGAGTGATCTAGGGGCTTGGGATGCTGTGTGGAATGTCTTGCCTAAAGATGATGAAGGCAACGCGCATCAAGGTGATGTACTCACGAGTGACTGTAAAAACACATTGGTACATGCGACCAGCCGGCTGGTGAGTTTAGTGGGTGTGAGTAATCTTGTTGTCATTGAAACACCTGATGCGGTACTGGTGGTCGATAAGGCGCAATGCCAGGCTGTTAAGAACATTGTTACTCAGCTGCAGAAGTTCGGACGCGACGAACATACGTTGCACCGTAAAGTCCATCGCCCTTGGGGCTGGTACGACAGCATAGATGAAGGTGGTCGATTCAAGGTTAAGCGGATTCAGGTGAAACCTAAAGCAAGTTTGAGTCTGCAAAAGCACTACCATCGAGCAGAACACTGGGTTGTCGTGAAGGGAACAGCTGAGATTACCAATGGTGAAAAGATTATCTTGCTCAGTGAAAATCAGTCGACCTATATCCCATTAGGGGAGGTCCATCGCTTGTCAAACCCGGGCACAATCCCACTGGAAATCATTGAAGTGCAGTCAGGAAGCTACTTAGGCGAGGATGATATCGTGCGCTTTGAAGATAGTTATGGGCGAACTCAATCATGAGTCATAAGCCAAAAATCTATGTTGCAGGCCATTTATCAACTAACCATTAACTTATTATGCATCATGTAAGTCTTAGTAGTGGAGTATCCTTTGAAGTTTCTGAGGGTTTGTCCTTTCTTGAAGCTGCTGCTAAATCAGGTATACATTTGCCTTATAGTTGTAAAAACGGGCGATGCAGTACTTGCAAATGTAAGATAATCAGCGGTGAAACGAAAGCGCTGTATTCTGAACTTGGCTTGACTAAGTCAGAAATTGACGATGGTTGGATTCTTAGTTGCGTCCGTACAGCGACCACGGACGTAGTCTTAGATGCTAAAGAATTAGGGAAGGGAGTTCTCCCTCCAGTTAAGACCCAAGCTTGCCGCATTAGCAGTTTGGAAAAAATGGCACCTGACGTCATCAAGATAGTTCTCCGACTGCCAACTAATGCAAAGTTTGATTTTATTCCTGGTCAATATATTGATGTCATTGGTCCTGGTGGCGTGCGTCGTAGCTATTCTTTAGCGAATGCTCCCAATAAAAATAATACGTTAGAACTCC
>JAJZHM010000155.1 GCA_021804485.1 Pseudomonadota bacterium
ATACAAAGAAAAAGGAAAGCAGTTTGAAGAACACCCAAAAACTTTTATCGAACAATTCAGATTCCGTGAACACACCATCTCCCGGCACACACCAAATTATGCATCATCGTTAACATTAACTGACCCACATCAAGAGCAGCGCATTGTATATCAGTACATGTTTACTTGTGAATGACGGCGCTGTGAATTTTAAACTCGAACCATGTCAGCAAAGATGCCAAAACATGAAACAGCTTTGTTTGATTGACGACAAAAGACCTTTAGCCTTACAATCAGGTTTAGGTTCAATCAATCTTTCTTCAAACTTTCTTCTTTGACAAGACAGGGTATAAGGACATGAACATGAAGAAGTCGATTCGCTTTGCCACATTGATTTTGTCGTTGCTTGCTGCCACTGCTTCGCAAATTGCCTTTGCCGAAGGAGGAGAAGGTGGGGCTGGTGCAGGTGGTACAACCACAGCAGGCACCACAACAGGCACCACAACAGCGGATACTGCTATAAGTACTGCCGCAAACGGCGGAACAACCATCACAGCAAGCGTAGTCAGTGGCGCTGCTAATGGCGTAGCAACAGGCGCAACCATAGTGACTGTGGGTGACGCAACCATGACACTCAGTTCGCTGATCGCCACTGCAGCAGCCCTCGGCATTACGGCCATCAATGTTGCTGGTGCTGTCAGTATCGCAAATACGCCGGCTAGTACACTGATTTTGGCTGCCACGGGAACTACAGGCTCATCCACCACAGGCAGCAGCACAGGCAGCACAGGCGGCACAGGCGGCACGCACTAATTTTCGATCAGCCCAAAGCTCAAAGACTGGCAATCTCGATGGGCGCTTGAATCAAGCGTCCATTTTCACTCTACGAATTCATAAGCAGAGCGACATGCTGCAACATTTTTGTCTGTTGATCCTTCTGACTTGCCTGCTTCTTATTACGGGCTGTGAAGAATACACCAATCCTGAGTTAACTTCACTCCGCCTAATGTTTCAAAACCTAAATCCCTATGCCCCAGATCCTGCCCGTCAGAGTATTCGTTTGAGCATCTGGCAGAATGGCCAATCGGGCTACGTACAACTGCATCTCATCAACATCGTTCATACTCCAGAGAGCTCCCTTAAACCCTATATACGCTTAGGTTGGTACAGCCCAAACAATGTCAATCTTGAACTCTGCGAAGGCCAACTTTGTGGTTCATCTGGTTCAACGCAGGCTTGGCGAGACGTGGTGATACAGAATTTACCCAATATCGACCAACTCCTTGCAGGAAAGACCATTGACTGGCATCGCACCTATATTGCTATGCCCGATTATCGCTGGACCGACCAAAGCCTTCGAACTGAACCCGAAAGCAATCCCGAACCCAAACACTTACAACAGTTGCAACGTGGTGATTTACGCTGGTTTAAAACGTACCTGATTCATAACCCAGACAAACTCCCGAACACGCTGCTTGGCATTGATCCCAAATCTCATGAAGTTGTGTACAGTGACACATGCCTGAGCGCCACGTATTGCTTTAGTTGGCAGACATGGGCCTCTTCGTTGGCAGGAAGCCATTCATGAGCCTGAATTTACGCAAGAGCATTCCGATAAAACCACTGCAACTGACACAGATTGTTTCATTTATATCGTGTTGGGCCATGACTCCTTTTGCACATGCTGAAACACTTAGCCACTATCTGGTGAATCAGCAGGCACCGTTCTACACACTGGGTGTGAGTTGGCAAACACCCAGTGCGCGTATTCGTCAGGCTGCTCTTAAGGAAGAACTGATTCAGTCCGTACAGGGCCTAAAAAGTATTAAATTTAAGAAAAGTGAGCGAAGTGCATGGATTCACTGGCTACAGTCCCTACCGGTTACCGGCAGAGTGCCGCTGGCAAACGCTGATCCGAACTGGCTCATGATCCATCCCGAGCATGACCCGGTCCTTCATGTTGGCGATCACATTATCCTTCCCAAGATGCCGACCACAGTTACGGTAGTTAAACCAAACGGTCAACTTTGTGCCGTGATTCATCAAAGCGGGGCACACGCAGCTGATTACCTTGCGGCCTGCGGCATTAAGGATGCCGACTGGGCCTATACTGCCCAAGCTGACGCCCATATTGACCGTGTCGGGGTCAGCCTCTGGGACAAGGACAAACAGGATGAACTTGCGCCAGGTGCCTGGTTATGGGCACCATCTCGCCACAGTGGCTGGACGGATGAATTATCCTGGAAGTTCATTGAATTTCTGGCCACCCAGGGACCTGCACCCGATCAACCAAATGCATTGACTCTGGCTCAAAAGCCAGAGTCAATCAGCCAAGTCCCATTGGTAACCGCCAATGACTGGGGGATTGTAGGGCTATTACAAACTCCTATAGCCCGTATGAGACCCGCAGGCTCCATTGCCCTCTCAATTAGTCATGTACACCCCTACACACGCGACAACGTATTCATACAACCCTTTGACTGGCTTGAACTCGGTTTTCGTTATACCGACATCAACAATAAGCTGTACGGCCCCCAGTCCCTCAGCGGTCAGCAGACCTATAAGGACAAAAGTGCCGATATCAAGTTTCAATTGCATCAGGAAAGTTTCTGGTTGCCTGCCATTGATCTTGGCATTCGGGATGTTGCCGGTACGGGACTGTTTTCCGGCGAGTATCTCGTCGGCAGCAAGCGCACCGGTTCGGTCGATTTCAGTCTCGGCATAGGCTGGGGACAAGTCGGAGCCCGAGGCAATCTGCACAACCCCTTTGCTGACCTCAAACCAAGCTTTGCCACCCGTCCCGTCACGTCCTTTGGAACCGGGGGAACCCTTCCAATCCACACCTACTTCCACGGGCCCGCCGCAGCCTTTGGAGGACTGGAATGGCAAACGCCGCTGGACTCACTGGTTTTAAAAGCTGAGTATGATGGCAACAGTTACCAAAGTGAGCCCCTTGGAGAAAATTTCCGTCCAACTCTACCCTGGAATTTTGGTGCAACCTGGCGTGCCCTTCCGTCTGTAGATCTTAGTCTTGGCTACGAACGTGGCAATACCGTCGAGCTGAGCGGCACCTATTTTACCAACATGAGCACGTTATCGGCACCGAAAGTGGATGACCCCGCTCCAATTCCAGTAACCCAGCACCATGATCAAAACACCAAGCCTGCCCCGTGGCAGCAGACGCAATCGGACATCCACCAGCAAACTGAATGGGATGTAACGCGTATCAGCCAACAGAATGACATCTTGTATGTTGATGTTGACCACGCCATTCGCACCTACTGGCGTGAATATCTGAACCGCGCGATGTCCGTCATCAACCGTGATGCCCCAGACTCCATCCGGACTGTCGTGTTCCATATTCATGAAGAGGGTCTTGCCGTCGTCGATCAAAAAGTCGATCGGGTTCTATGGGTTGCGGAACACACCGAATTACTGCCCCCAGCGGAGCAGTTAGAACCCGTACAAGTCAGCGCACCGCAGCAACACGCAGGTACTGAAGCCCTATTGGCCGAACACCCCCTGACCCCCATCAGTTTTCGCCCGGGACTGAGCCTGAGCCATTTCATTGGCGGACCTAACGGCTTTGTCCTCTATGAACTAACCCCAACCCTTAACCTGCAGTGGCATATGGCAACGCGCACCTGGAGCGACCTGCTGCTTAAGTATGATGTTCTGAACAACTATAATAACTTCACCTACGATGCACCCAGCAACCTTCCTCGGGTTCGCACCAATATCCGATTCTATGTCGAAACATCACGCCTCAACATGGATCAC
>JAJZHM010000156.1 GCA_021804485.1 Pseudomonadota bacterium
GTTCGCAACACCAAAAATCATAAGTAAGGTAATCAGTGTAAAGATCGTAACAACAACACCACGCGCCTTAAAAACGACATTCTCAAGAACCGAATTCTTTTTCATCGTCAGAGATCCCCACACATCACGGTTTCGATTCCAAGGTAATATGGTGAATGCCTTCAGCACCCGCTGCTAGCGCATTGCCCTGTGTATCCAGCTGTACGGCATCAAGAGCAGATCGATCCGGCAAAGTCATATGACTAAAGCTTTGACCACCATCATCGCTCACTAAGACAGTCCCACCATTACCCACTGCCACCAGCTTGTGACGATTTCCCTGAATATCATTCAGTCCCTGGGTGGTCCCCGAGGACACGACCGTCCAGGTCAGACCCTCATCTGCGGAGCGATACATCTGCCCACCCAGCCCATAAACAAACAGGGCACCAGGATAGGGCTCACTGATTCCAAAAATCGAGGCATCCGTTGGAGAATTCAGCTTGGTCCAGGTCAGGCCTGCATCTGCCGAATGAAAGATCTGTCCCTTTTCACCGGCAATAAATAAACTGTTGGCATCCATGGCCGAAGCGGTCATGGCATTGAGATGCAACTGATCCGGATTGACTAAAGCGCTATCAAGCCCCGACCAGGTCGCACCTCCGTCCTGACTGCGCAAAACATAGCCGTAAGCGCCAACCGCCTCCACCACTTGATTACTTAGAGCATGCACAGACAATAAAGGCGAGCCTTTATGAGTGTCAGCGCCTTCCGCAGCATGCTGCAACACCCAAGTCTGGCCGCCGTCACGAGTTGCAATGATCACTCCCTCATGCCCGACCGCCCAGCCATGCATGGGATCAGCAAAACTGACTGCAGTCAGAAGCACCGAAGTCGGCGAAGCAACCTGTCGCCAGTGACGCCCCTCATCTTCCGAGATCAGTATAACTCCGTGTTCCCCGACGGCCACCCATTGTGTTCCTGCATGGGCAAGCCCCAGCAAAAGTGCATCCTGGGCGCGGCGGGTCATTTCAGCATTCAAATGGATAGGGGATAGATTTTCTGCATATGCCGACATAACCGGACCGCAGCCTGCCATGCAAGCCAATCCTGCCATAATCAGCATTGAGGGAATTTTGAGCATGATGGATTTTCCACAATCAGCCAGAACTGATAAAACACCCGGGCAGCACAGAGGCTGCCCGGAGCACACATCAACGATCGCCTCGACGCCGCAAGGCTGAAGGCGTGAAATACTCTTCCCCAGGAGGAGGACGGGTCGCATCAAAGTCGGTCGCACTTTCATTGGTCAGACCCATGACGTGATAACGATGCGCCTGCAGATCAAAATAAGCATCTGCGGTAGACCACAACATCGGCACTTCCCAGAACTCTTTGGTAAAGGCTAAGCTTACGCGCCAGAGCGCACCACGCATATCGTACTGATCAGCTTCCAAGATGCTCCAGGAATCCTCATCCACATAGAAGCGACGCTTTGAGTAAATATGACGCTTGCCTGACATGAGGCTACCCTCAATGATCCAGACACGGTGCATTTCCCAGCGCATGTAGTGTGGATTCATGACATCCGGCTGCAACAGTTCCTTGTAGCTGACACGTGGACTGGAAAGACCGTAGTCATTGTAGGGAACAACCATGTCCTTCTTGCCGATCAGGCGCCACTGATAGCGATCCGGCGCACCATTGAACATATCGGTGTCATCCGCTGTCCGCAGTCCATCGGCATCAGCAATCGGCGTATCATAGGACAGGTTCGGTGCCTGACGCACACGCCGCTGCCCGGCATTATATCCCCAAGCCTTGCGGGGCTCGCGCTTCTGGTCCAAGGTTTCCCAAACCAACACGGCACCACCAGCCAAACGCGCCGGAGCTAATTGCAAGGACATGAAGTAGAAAAGTTTATTATCCAGATCGGAAATTGACTTGACCTTGGGATCATAATACTTGAAATAAATTTCCTGATCGTTGGTCGCCAGCGAATAAGAACCGTTTGGCTGCACAGCAACTTCCGAAGCACGACGCACCACATAAATTCCGCGATAACGGGTAATATGGTTCCAAAGGATCTGCTCGGCCTGCTCCGAATTGGTTCCGTAGGGAATCGGGAACGGCGTTCCACCCACGCAACCATCCATCGCCCAGCCATTCAATCGGGCCGTACTGGCACAATGCTTGGTGTTGTCAGCAATACGTGCCGGAATCGCCAGTGTACGATGCGAAGGATAGACTTGCAGATCAAACTGCTGCGGATACTCCTTCAGCATCGCCTGCACACCTTCCCCAAGGTATTCCTTGTACTTATCCATATTCTCGGCGTTGATCACCAGCAACGGCTTTTCCCCAGCAAAAGGATCCGGGTGATGCGCAGGAGCACGATAATTGTGCGGAGCATCAGCCGCTGTCAGACCACCTGTCCAGGATGGAATCTTCTCCCATCCAGATTTACCGTTCCCTTTCATTTCCGCACCCAGCGGCGTCAGGGAATTATTAAGCTTATCAACATCATGAGCAGAAACACCTGCCTGACTGAACCCGCTTATTGCCAATGCGAGCGACAAACCAACCATTTTGCAACGCTTGAACTTCATGTTGGATCCTCAATGATTAGAACGAGTATTTGAGCACCAGAGTCACATTGTCCATATCAGCCATCAGATTAGCCGGACCTCCTCCCCAATAGATGTTGTAGGCCAGATCCATTTCCAGCGACTGATTATAGATTGTGTTCAGCCCCAGCATCGCCGTCCGCCGCCCTTGCATGAACGACCCGGTATAATCTGAATTCCCGTTGACATCCTGACCAAAGAGCAGTTGTGGGACCATATTGACGTTATTAAACACATTGTCATAAGTTGCTTTCAGCGCCAAACGATACCCCCATGACCAGGGACTCATATAATCGTTATAGCCACCTCCACCTTCAGTCACCTGACAGTAACTACCACCGCGAATACTCTGCGGCGTTCTGCCCCCAGCGCATGCCGGCCCCGTGGTCGGCTGAAAATTGGTGCCGATATAATTGGGCACCATCGTATCCAGTAAGGATTTGGTGGAAGCAAAGTGTTCATTGGCGTTATAGCCGGCATAATGCACACCGCCGACTTCCACAACCGCCATCATGCCATCCGAATGCAGCGCATTATTCAGGTTGAGCACAGCAGACATATCTGCCGTGTATTCTTCGACTTCAGCCCAGTCCTGCAACAGATTACCTGCCTGAACCCCATTGGAATAAGTACTGCCCATGGGGCCGCTCAGATAAGCCGTACCTCCATTGCCCAGTACCGGCGACCAGGCTGCATTCTGTGCCACCAGATTATCCCCTAGGTCACGCAGCACAATCTTGTTCGGGCGATAGGTCATTTCACCGGCAAGCGACAGACTGGCCACCTGCGTTGAAAAACTACCACCAAACAGATGACGATCCTTGGGATAAACCAGATTGTAGGTGGTGGTATCAATGGCATTGATGCCATTGATGGCGCCATAGGCACCCACGAGTTGTTGCGCCTGAGCTGAGCCCACTGTCGAACTGCTGTTCGGGATGTTCAAACTGGCCACTGCTGCTACAGGATCCGACTTACTCGCCACTGCCCCTCGTACCGCAGAGTCAATCTGATTAGTGAATGCAGCAGAACCCGTTGAACCCGTCAGATAATTGACGACTGCAGTATTGGCGGCAGACCCAGCCACAAAAGCGCCATTGGACTGACCAAGCGT